>NZ_DATMRV010000207.1:0-67169 GCF_035565795.1 Pseudorhodoplanes sp. | reverse complement strand
TTGAGCGCAATCATCGTCAGATACCGGCGGTCCATCGCGTCGAGCCCCGCGCCATCGACTTCCAGCGCGCTGAGCGCCTTGTCGGCGACGGCGCGATCGATCGCCGCATTGCCCTGCACGTCGGCGAAGTCCCGCAAGCGGCGCAGCAGCCTGCCCGCGATGCGCGGCGTGCCACGCGCGCGCCGGGCGATCTCGTTCGCGCCGTCCTTCGTCATGCCGACACCGAGAACGCGGGCACCGCGCGTCACGATCTGCTCCAGCTCCGCCTCGGTGTAGAAATCGAGCCGCACCGGAATGCCGAAGCGGTCACGCAGCGGATTGGTCAGAAGGCCCGCGCGCGTGGTCGCGCCGACCAGCGTGAATTTCGACAGATCGATCTTCACCGAACGCGCGGCAGGTCCCTCGCCGATGATCAGGTCGAGCTGGAAGTCCTCCATCGCCGGATAGAGAATTTCCTCGACCTGCGGATTGAGCCGGTGAATCTCGTCGATGAAGAGAACGTCACGCTCTTCGAGATTGGTGAGCAGCGCCGCAAGATCGCCGGCCTTGGAGATCACGGGGCCGGACGTGGCGCGGAAATTGACCCCGAGTTCGCGCGCGACGATCTGCGCCAGCGTGGTCTTGCCCAGGCCCGGAGGACCGACGAACAGCACGTGGTCGAGCGCCTCGCCCCGCGCCTTTGCCGCCTTGATGAAGATTTCGAGATTCGCTCTGGCCTTTTCCTGTCCGATGAACTCGCCGAGTTTCTGCGGACGCAGTGAAGCGTCCGCGTCGTCGTCGCGGCGTTCAGCGGAGACAAGGCGGGATGCGTTCACTTCTTGCCCCGCCAGTATTTGTTCGGCAGCAGCTCCGCAATCGACATGATCGACGGCTCCGGCCCGTCCGGCACGATCACGCGCGCCTTCGGATCGTAATCGTGGATCAGTTCGCGGCAGGAACCGCAGGGCGAAACCACCTTGATGTTCTGATCCTCCTCGTGCGGGCGCGGATGGCGCACCGCCACGATGGTGTCGATACCGTTGTCGCCGCTTTCGGTGATCGAGCGTCCGATCGCAATCGCCTCCGCGCACACCGCCATGCGCCCGAGATAGGCGTCGATGTTGACACCGGTAATGATGCGGCCATCGCGCGTGCGCATGGCGGCACCGACCTCCTGCCAGTCGTTGCGATAGCGCTTCTTGATCGCCTCGCTTGCGGCGGCGATCAGTTCCTTGTCTTTCTCGGTCAGGCTCGACACGCTTTCACCTACGCCTTTACTTCGCCAGCTCTTTCAGCCCGAACCGGATCAGCTTCGCTGTATCGGCTCCCTCGCCCGCTTCGCGTGCGGCGGCGGCGATCGCCGCGGCGGCCTGCGGCTGACCATAGCCGAGATTGACCAGCGCGGAGACCGCGTCGCGCACCGGCTGCGGCGCGCGGTTCTCGTCCATGTCCGCCGAGAGTCGAACCACCGCCGGATCGATATCGCCGAAGGCCGGCGTCTTGTCCTTCAGTTCGGTGACGATGCGCTCGGCGACCTTGGTGCCGACGCCTGGTGTGCGCGCAATCGCGGCCTTGTCGCGTAGCGCGATCGCATTCGCCAGTTCCGATGGACGCAGCGTGGACAACACTGCGAGCGCAACCTTCACGCCGACGCCCTGCACGGTCTGGAGCAGACGGAACCATTCGCGTTCGAGATCGCTGGTGAAGCCGAACAGGCGGATCTGGTCCTCGCGGACATGCGTCTCGATCGCAAGCGTCGCCGCCTCCCCTTGCGCCGGCAGCGACTGCAGCGTGCGCGCAGAGCAATGCACCTGATAGCCGACGCCATGGACGTCGACGATCACGTAATCTTCACCGTAGGAATCGATAACGCCTTTGAGTTTGCCAATCATCGCGCGGTCGGGTGCGAATCGGAGGTAAGCATTAGAGCACGAATTTCCATCACGCCTCCGGACGGTTTCATGGCCGATTTTGCCGCGCTTTTCAAAGACCAATGGTCGAAACTCGACTCCGCGACCGCCGCTGTGCTCAACCGCATCTATACCGGCGCGGAAGGCGAAACCCCGATTTTCATGCGCAGTCCGGAGGGCGCGCGCGACCTGATCAACCGTCTGCTGCCGTTCTATGTTTCGGCCGGCGCGCCTGCGATCGCGCATATCGAGGAGCGGCTCATTCCGGCGGCGAGCGGCGATATCCGCATCCGCCTCTACGATCCGGGCGTGCCCGCGCCGGGACCGGCCATCGTCTTCCTGCATGGCGGCGGCTTCGTGGTCTGCGACATCGACGTCTATGACGGCGTTGCGCGCCAGCTTGCGAAGCGGTCCGGCATGCGTGTGGTCAGCGTCGATTATGCGCTCGCGCCCGAGCATCCCTTCCCGGTGCCGCTGAATGATTGCATCGCGGCGATCCGCTGGATCGCGACGCATGGCGGCGAATGGGGCATCGACCCGGCGCGCATCGCTGTCGCAGGCGACTCCGCCGGCGCCAATCTCGCGCTCGCTGCTACGATCGCGCTCCGCGATGCCGGCAACTCGCCGGTGCGCGGCGCGGCCTGCATCTATGGCTGCTATGCTCCGGACCTGAATACGCAATCCGAAAAGGATTTCGGCGGCGGGCCGTATCTCGTCATGACGCCCGAGATGGCCTGGTATTGGAATTACTATCTTTCAAAGGCGGCCGACCGCACGAACCCTCTCGCCGCGCCACTCCACGCGGACCTGCGCGGACTGCCGCCGCTATTCCTCACGGCGAGCGAATACGATCCGCTGCATGACGATACGACAATGCTGGTCGAGAAACTGAAAGCTGCAGGCTCCGCCTTCGAATTCCACCTGTGGACCGGCACGATCCATGCGAGCGTCAACCTGATGGGCTGGATACCGGCCATGGGGCCGCGCGTGGATGAGGTCTGCGCTTTCCTGAAGCGCGTCACCGACAGGCCTTGAGGTCAGCTTCAACGGAAAGATCTAGCCCGACGCGATCCGGAGCAGCGCACTTTGCCGGTGATGGGCATGCGTCACCGCAATCGCCAGCGCGTCGGCCGCATCGTCGGTACGCGGATCGGCCTTGGGCAGCAGCACACCGATCATCAGGCGGATCTGCGCTTTCTCAGCATGACCTGCGCCGACGACGGTCTTCTTCACGAGATTCGGCGCGTATTCGGCGACCTTCAGCCCGGCCCGCGCCGGGATCAGCATCGCGATGCCGCGCGCCTGCCCGAGTTTCAGGGTCGACGCCCCGTCGCGATTGACGAAGGTCTGCTCGACCGCGGCCTCGTCGGGGGTGAAATCCTCGATCACCCGGACCAGTCCATCATGGATCGTGACCAGGCGCGCCGCGAGTTCTGCGCGTTCGTTTGTCTCGACGGAGCCGCAGGCGACAAAGACAAGCCGGTTGCCCTCGCACGCGATCACGCCCCAGCCGGTGCGGCGGAGCCCGGGGTCAATGCCGAGAATGCGAATCGGTCGCTGCATACTGGCAAACTCATAGCACGGGACGCATGGAAGGCCCGCGCCACGGTCCGTCGCTCCGGATGCGTCGGACTG
Source organism: Pseudorhodoplanes sp. (assembly GCF_035565795.1). Classification (GTDB taxonomy): domain Bacteria; phylum Pseudomonadota; class Alphaproteobacteria; order Rhizobiales; family Xanthobacteraceae; genus Pseudorhodoplanes. The sequence goes on along the minus strand of NZ_DATMRV010000207.1, from coordinate 63,645 downwards.
GTATGGATTTGCGCCAGCCGGGACACGACGTGACCGATTTTTACGCTATTGCCGCAGGGCTCATTGCCGAGCCACGCTTCGCAGCTGCTGCCGCCGTGGCCATCGTCGCGGGGCTGGTTCGCGGCTTTTCCGGTTTCGGTTCGGCGCTGATCTACGTCCCGCTGATGGCCGCGATCTACGAGCCACGGATTGCTGCGCTGACGCTGTTGATCGTGGACTTCACCGCGAGCGCGCCCTTCACCGTGCCGCTGACGCGGCGCTGCAACTGGCGCGAGGTTGCGCCGGTGTCGATTGCGGCGATCTGCACGATTCCGATTGGCGTTGCCGCGCTGGAATATCTCGATCCCAACATCCTGCGCTGGTTCATCGCAATTCTGGTCGGGACGCTGCTGCTCGTTCTCGCATCGGGCTGGCGCTACAGCGCGCCGCCGACGCTGCCGGCATCGATCGGGGTCGGGCTGGTCGCCGGCTTCGGTTCGGGCGCGGCGCAGATCGCGGGCCCGGCGGCGATCATCTACTGGCTTGGCGGACCGAGCAGCGCGCACGTGATCCGCGCCAATCTCATGGTGTATTTTGCCATCCTCGCGATCATGTCGGGCGTCATCTATTACGCACGCGGGTTGTTCACGGCCGACGTGCTGGTGCTGTCCGTATTGCTCGGACCAATGTTCATCGTCGCAATGGCGGCGGGCGCTTATCTGTTCCGTGGCGCGTCGGATCAAGCCTATCGGCGCGTCGCCTACGCGATCATCGCGCTGTCGGCTATCGTCAGCCTGCCGCTGTTCGACGAATTGTTCCGCTAGCAGCCCTAGGCCGCCGGAATCTCGCGCTTGAAGTCGGCGCGCTCGAGCAGATGCGAAGCCGCGATGCCGAAGACGAGCCCCCAGAACGGCGCGCCAATCCGGAAGATCGGCACATCGGCGACCGTGACCACGAAGCAGATCAGCGCCCCGAAAGTAAACTTGTCACGGAATGAGATCTGAAACGACGTCTGCAGCACGCGCAGCATGGCGAGCCCCGCAAGGGCCGCGATGAAGGCCGGCGGCGTTGCCAGCAGCAGGCGCGTGAAGAACGGCGAGGTAAGCCCGAAGCCGAGCGCCAGAATGCCGAGAAATATCCCGGCCGTGTATTGCCGTTTCTTTTCGCCGGAGCTGGCGAGGATCGCATTGGAAGGTCCGGTCAGACAGGTCGATACCGCACCGAAACAAGCGGTGATCAGCGAGCCGACGCCGCATATGAAGGTGATGGAATTCACCGGTGGCTTGTGTCCGCTCGCGGTCAGGATCGCGACGCCCTGCCCGTTCTGGACAACCAGCACGGTGATGGCCAGCGGCACCACCAGTTCCACCATCGCCTGCCACGAGAATTGCGGAGCATGGAAATTCGGCTTCGCAAACTCGAACAGGGTACCGGCCGGCGGATTGAACGCGCCAAGCAGCCAGACCGCGATCGCGCCGGTGATCAGCGCGACGATCAGCGGCGGCGCGACACGCGCGATCCGCGGCATCGCCGTTAGCGCAAAGAACGGAACGGCCATCGAGAGCGCGATCCAGAATCCATCGCGGAAGGCGTGCACGAGATCGATCCCGAAACGCAGGAATACGCCGGCCACCATCGCCATCACGATCGGCATCGGGATCGCATCCATCACGCGACGAACGAGTCCGGTGAGACCGAGCACGACCATCAGGGCGCCGGTCGCAAGAAACGCACCGATCACTTCGGGAAAGCTGAGATGCGTCAGCGCGGGGCCGACCAGAACGGTGCCGGGGATGGTCCAGAAGAACGCGAGCGGCTGACGGTACAGCAGCGAATAGGCAATCGTGATCAGGCCGTTCAGGAAAAAGACCGCGAAGATCCACGACGCCAGATCGGATTCGGAGAGCCCACCGCGCGCACCGACCGACAGGATGATCGCGACCGGGCCCGAACTCGCAAACAGGAATGCGACAAACGCGTTGCCGGCATAAACCGTCCCGAACTCCGACCAGGGCTGGCGCGGCAGCGGGAGGACCGGCTTTTCAAGTGGCATTCAATGTGCCCGGAATGGGGTGCAGTCGATCAGGCGCTCATCTTCGACATGAGCTGATCGGAAACCTCGAAATTGGCATAGACGTTCTGCACGTCGTCGCTTTCTTCCAGAGCCTCGATCATGCGCAGCAGCTTCTCGCCCTGCTCGTCGCTGACCGCGAGCGTGTTCTGCGGCTTCCAGATCAGGGCGGACTTGCGCGGCTCGCCGAACTTCGCTTCGAGCGCCTTTGAGACTTCGGCGAGCGAGTCCTGCGCCGTGAAGATCTCATGGCCGTTCTCGCTCGAAACGACGTCCTCGGCGCCGGCTTCGATCGCGGCTTCAAGCATGTCATCGGCGCTCGCCACCTTGGCGTCGAACTCGACCACCCCAACGCGATCGAACATGAAGGACACCGCACCGGTTTCCGCCATGTTGCCGCCGTTCTTGGTGAAGGCTGCGCGGACATCGCCGGCGGTGCGGTTGCGGTTGTCGGTAAGGACCTCGACGATCACCGCGACGCCGCCCGGGCCATAGCCCTCGTAGCGCACCTCGTCATAGTTCTCCGAATCGCCGCCCTGGCTCTTCTTGATCGCGCGCTCGATATTGTCCTTGGGCATGTTTTCCGCGCGCGCCGCGAGGATCGCCGCACGCAGACGCGGATTAAAGTTCGGGTCCGGCATGCCCATCTTGGCGGCAACGGTGATTTCGCGCGCCAGCTTGGAGAAGATCTTGGAGCGGGCCTTATCCTGCCGCCCCTTGCGGTGCATGATATTCTTGAATTGGGAATGACCTGCCATGGACCTTTGACCGCAAAATCGGTGAGCGCGGCGGCGTTATAGGACGGCGGGCGCAGTCCGCTCAACCCTTTTGCGGATAGCCCGGGGCCGGCCGCATCCCGATTGTCGACGGCCTGCCGACCCGCCGACAGACTATGGCTGATCGCGCCCGTCTGCGCCGCCGCCAAGCCAGTGGTCATTTTCCATGACGATCCTGCAGGGTTCCGTAGCCTTGTAGCGCTCCGCGCAGGTCGCCATGGCGGCCTTGCGCGCTCCCTCCAGCGTGGCGGCGCCGAATTGCGTGAAGTGATGCTTGCCGTCCGGCGTTTGCACCATGACCTTGTAGGTCGGCGCCGCGACATAGCGATCGAGAAAACCGCGCTGCCTGCTCTCGAGCTTCAGCAATTTCATCAGATCGGAAACACGGTCGCGACCCGCCGCCGGCAATCCGTGGAAGCGCAGGAAGGCATCCATCTCCATAAGCCATTGCAGCCTGCCGGCCGCCGCAGTGAAGAGCGAATGCCCATCGTTCCCGAACTTCTCGTACATCACGAGCTTCACGTCACCGCCGCCGTCGAGGTACGCCGACTGCATGCGTTCGACCAGCGCAGGACTGAAGAAGCTGTCGTTCCTGGCATAGACCCACAGATTCGGGACGCGGCTCGCGAGCCCGAACTCCTTGTAGGCATTCACCAGCACGTCTTCCTTCGGACAATCCGGCATGCGCAGTCCGCCCGAGACGCTTACGACGCCGCGAAGGCTCGGAATATTGCGCGAGGCAAGTGCGACGACTGCAGCGCCGCCCGCCGACACGCCGATCGCAATGGCGCGGCTCGGATCGGCATCCGTCCGCTTCGATACGGCCAAGAGCGCGCCTTGCAGATCATCGGCATCGGCTGCGAAGCGGTCCGCGAAGCTCGTCGTCGCGCACGACACGATGGCCGCCATCGGTCCATCCGATTGGCCGAAGCCGCGCCGCATCACCACCACCGCGAGCCAGCCGCGCTGCGCGAGATCGCGCGCCGTTCCCGAATAATCTGCGGCCCTGCTGTTCAGCATGTCCGACAGATGCGATGACTTGCCATGCGTGATCAGCGCGATCGGCAGCCTTCCAGTGAGATCCGCGCGCTTCACGATCATGCCTTCGAGGCGAACGGTGCGGTTCTCGATCGTGGTGCGGAAGAAGGTTCGCTCCGTCACGAATTCATCGGGAGCCGCCTGCGCAACCGCATTTGACGAAAGAGCCGCGCACAGAAGCGCCACGCACGTCAACGCCACCGCGATCGCTGCAAGGCGCCCTGCAGCGTCCGCGTGCGGAGCCATTCCCGTGTCGACATCAGCGCACATCGGTTCGCTCTTCCGAGGTTACGATAGCGGTTCCGATTTTGCGCTGCCAGCGTCAACAGGGCTCTAACGGACTGTCTTCTCGGCCGGGGCAGCCGCCACGCGCTCCGGCGCGGTCGGGCCGACCCAGGTATCATTCTCCATGATCACCTTGCAGGGCTCGGCGGTCTTGTGACGGGTCCGGCAATTATCGAGCGCCGCGCTGCGGGCAAGATCCAGGGTCGCGGCGCCGAACTGCGTCATGTAGTTCTGACCGTCCGGCGTCTGCACCATCACCTTGAAGGTCGGCGCGGCGAGATACTGATCGACGAAATTGCGGCTGCGGTCACTGAGCTTGAGTTGCTTCATCAGCTCATCGCTACGGTCACGCTTCGTGGACGGAAGATCGTGGAAGGTGAGGAAGGCGTCCATCTCCATCAGCCATTTCACGCGACCACCGGCCTCGGCGAAAATCTGGTGACCGTCATTGCCGTGCTTGTCGAACATCACGAGCTTCACGTCGCCGCCGCCATCGAGATACGCCGACTGCATGCGCTCGACGAGCGCCGGACCAAACAGGCTGTCATTCTTCGCATAGATCCAGATGCTCGGAATGCGGCTGGCGATGCCGTAGCTCTTGAAGGCATTCACCAGCACATCTTCCTTCGGACAATCCGGCGTTTGCAGACCGCCCGAGACGTTGATCACGCCGCGCAGGTTTTTCGGGTTGCGTGCGGCGAGCGCCATCACTGCGGCGCCGCCGGCCGACACGCCGATTGCGATCGCGCGCTGCGGATCGGCATCCGGGCGCTTTGCCGCGATCTCGAGCGCGCCCTGCAGGTCGTCGGCATCGGCGCTGAAGAAGTCGTTGAACGTCTTGGTGTCGCAGGTCACGTTGACCGGTAGCGGGCCGTCCGACTGACCGAAGCCACGACGGATCACGACGACCGACAGATAGCCGCGCCGCGCGAGATCGCGCGCATACGGTCCGTAGTCGCTGCCACGCAGCGCCAGCATGTCGGTGAGATTGGCGGACTTGCCGTGGGTGATCAGCGCGATCGGCAGCGGACCTGTCAGGTCGGCGCGCTTCACTATGAAGCCTTCGAGCCGGACGTTCTTGCCGTTGATATTGGTACGGAAGAACGTCTTCTCGCTCACGAATTCGTCAGCAGGAGTTTGCGCATTCGCCACGGCGGCGAACGCCATCAGGCAGCCTGCAAGCACGGCGCCGGAAATTTTGCGGCTGAAGCTCCGGCTGACGAAACGCTGGCTGACGAAACGCTGGCTGACGAAACTCATGGCGGCGCGTCCCTTTTGCGCCGCCTCCCGACCCTGACCCGGGGCCGGATTTAAGCCTGTATCCAGAAGCGCGGCACGGCTTCCTCCAGGCGCGCGCCAAGCCGGACAGCCGCCACATGCGTGGCCAGTCCGGTTGCATCGTCGGTCTCGATCGCGAGGCCGCACAGGGTCGCTGGACCCGTTGCGGCCTCGAACTTGGTCGCAGGAATTCGTCGCAGGAAGCGGGACAGAGGTTCGTCCTTGACCATGCCGATCACGGAATCGTAGTCGCCGGTCATCCCGGCGTCGGACTGGAAGGCGGTCCCGCCCGGCAGAATTTGATGGTCGGCGGTCGGGACATGGGTATGGGTGCCGATCACCGCGGTCACCCGGCCGTCGAGATGGTGGCCCATGGCCTGCTTCTCGCTGGTCACCTCGGCGTGAAAGTCCACCATGATCGCGTCGGCGTCGCGCCCGAGCGCGCAGAGGTCCAGCTCGCGATCGATGGCGCCGAAGGGGTCATCGAGGGGATCGAGAAAAATCCGGCCCATGGCGTTGATCACCAGCACGCGGGCACCGTTCTTGGCCTCGATCATCGCAGCGCCCCGGCCGGGGGTGCCCTTCGGATAATTCAGCGGACGCACGAGGCGCGGGCTCCGCTCGATGAAGACAAGCGCCTCACGCTGATCCCAGGCGTGGTTGCCGAGCGTCACCACATCGGCGCCGGCATCGACGAATTCGCGATAGATCGTCTCGGTAATACCGAAGCCGCCGGCGGCGTTTTCGCCGTTCAGCACAACGAGGTCGAGCTTCCAGTCGGAGATCAGACCCGGCAGCCGTTGATTGACCATGGCCCGCCCGGAGCGGCCCACCACGTCGCCAATGAACAAAATGCGCAACCGCTGCTCCCCTAACGGAAATCGATGGTTTCGGCTTCCGTTAGCACAAGGTCCAGTTGCTGGTCGAACGCGGTGGCCGGAATGTGGGCGACTTCTTGGACGGAAAAGGCGAGCCCGACGGCAACGACAGGCTTCATGGCCCGGATGCGCGCGATGGTCATATCGTAATAGCCGGCCCCATAACCGATGCGATGTCCGGCGCGGTCGAAGGCCGCGAGCGGTACCAGCATCACGTCGGGAAAGACCTCCGGCGATTCCTGCTTCGGCTCGCGGATACCCCAGACGCCGGAGGCGAGTTCGTCCCCGAAAGCCCAGGCGCGCATGATCAGCGGATTGCCGCGCTTGGGCGTCACCGGCAGCGCAAGCTTTGCGCCTGCATCCGCGAACTTGCGCAGCAGGGGTATTGGATTGAATTCGCTCTTCATCGGTGAATAGCCGGACACGACCATGCCGGGCGCAATCCCGACCGGGAACGGCCGCTGCGTCACGACATCGACTGCGGCCGCACGCGCAGACGCCGGCATCGCATCGCGGCGTTCGAGCGCGGATTGGCGCAAGGCGGATTTGTCCGAGGCTTCGATTGTCTGGTTCGTTGTCAAAACGACACTCCGTCGTGCCCGGCCTTGTGCCGGGCACCCACGTCTTGTTGCAGCTTGCGCGAACCTAAAGACGTCAATGGCCGGGACAAGCCCGGCCATGACGAAAAACGAACGATAAGGAAAAGTGCGGAGCCACGATGGCCGTCGGAATTTTCGACCCCGGGAACCTACATAAGTAGGTGGGCGCCATATGTCCGGATCCACGGACCCGGCCAGGGACAGCTCCCTTCAGGATCGTAAGGCCCCGGGAGTATGATATTTCCAGTCGCACCCCGCAGCCCCGCCACTGCAATGTAGTGTGCGCAGATGCATTCAGCCAGTGAACAAATCGCTTCCGCGAGGGACGATGTTCACCCCATCGCGACGTCGGGACCGGGCTGCGCCGACTGGTTGATCTGGCGCGCCATATCCTCGATCCGTTCGGCGGCGGCGTTCAGAGCGGAGACCACGGCCGCCTGGGCCTGCTGCGCCCGTTCGGCGGCATTCACGCGGGCATCCTGCAGCGACGCGAGCTCTTCCTCCAGCCGGCGGATGCGGCGCGTCGATTCCGTCAGCTCGTCGGCAACCGTAAGCGCCGCCATCACCGTGAGGCGCTGATCGCCGATCTCGCCATGCGCCGCGCGCAACTGCTCGATGCGACTGTCGATATCCATCGCAAGTTGCGTGACGTGATCCTCCTGCCCGTCCTCACAGCCCATGCGGTAATGGCGGCCGTTGATCGTGACATTCACCTGCGCCATCGCTCGTCCCCTTTACCGCGAAGTCTAGCGATCATGCTCGTCGAGCAACTTCTGGATCGTGTCCATCGCGACCTCAATACGGCGCGCAACCTCACGATTGGTATCTTCCAGTTTCCGCGCATGCGCGGCGGACGCGTCCAGCTCGCTCGCTAGCCGCGCACGGTCGACGCCAAGCGCCTGGAGCTGCATCGTGACACCGCTGCCGCCGGAATCGATCTCCCGCTTCCGGTCGACCGCCGCCTGGATCGCGTCCAGCGCCAGAGCGAGCCTGCGGATTGCGGCGTCGATGGCACTCGGATCGATCATGTCACGCAGCACTCATTCGGTCGAAAACTGTTGCGACACAAGGCGTTAGGGCTCCTAGCCTAAATTGACGCTTCAACCGCGTCAACGCTGTGGATTCATCATCCCCATCATCCTTGTACGGGGAGAATGTTGGGCGGATCGGTGGCTCACGCTGGACTCATCGGTTCTGCCTGACTATGCCCGCCCATCAGCATTGTTGGACTTTCCCCGGATACCCTCTCATGTCGCGCGCAAATCACGACCGCATGGCCAACGCGATCCGCGCGCTGGCAATGGACGCCGTTGAACAGGCCAAGTCCGGCCATCCCGGCTTGCCGATGGGTGCCGCCGACATCGCCACGGTGCTCTTCACGCAATTCCTGAAATTCGATCCGTCCGATCCCAAATGGCCGGACCGCGATCGCTTCGTGCTGTCGGCCGGACACGGCTCGATGCTCATCTATGCGCTGCTCCATCTCACCGGCTACGAGGCTATGACGATCGAGGAGCTGAAGCGGTTCCGCCAGCTCAACTCAAAGACGCCGGGACATCCGGAGAATTTCATCACGCCGGGTGTCGAGACCACCACCGGTCCGCTCGGCCAGGGCATCGCAAACGCGGTCGGCATGGCGATCGCAGAGCGTCATCTGAATGCTGTCTTCGGCGATGTGGTCGATCATCGCACCTACGTGCTCTGCTCCGATGGCGATCTGATGGAAGGCATCAGCCAGGAAGCGATCGCGCTCGCGGGCCATCTCAAGCTCAACCGGCTGATCGTGCTGTTCGACGACAACGGCATCACCATCGACGGCAAGCTGTCGCTGTCGGATTCGGTCGATCAGGTGAAGCGCTTCGAATCCGCTGGCTGGATCGCCGAGCGTATCGACGGACACGATCCCGAAGCGATCGCCGCCGCGCTGAAAAAGGCGCAGGGTGCGGACCGCCCGACATTGATCGCGTGCAAGACCACCATCGGCTACGGCTCGCCGAACAAGGCCGGCAGCGAGAAGTCGCACGGCTCCCCGCTCGGCGCCGACGAGATCAAGGGCGCCCGCGAGAAACTTGGATGGACGCACGAGCCGTTCGTCATTCCTGACGACGTTTTGAAGCCCTGGCGTGAGGCAGGTCAGCGCTCGAAAGACATTCGCAAGGCCTGGGACAAGAAGCTCGCTGGTCTTGCGCCCGACGTGAAGGCGGAGTTCGAGCGTCGCATCAAGGGCGAATTGCCGAACGCGCTCGAGAGCGCGGTCCAGAAGGTGAAGCGGACGCTCGCCGAGGCTCCGAAGGATATCGCGACCCGGTCCTCGTCCGAATTCGCGCTCGAAAGCCTCGTGCCCGCCGTTCCCGAAATGATCGGCGGTTCGGCCGACCTGACCGGCTCCAACAACACCCGCACCAAGTCGATGAAGGCGATGTCGGCCTCCGATTACGGTGCAAACTTCATCCATTACGGCATTCGCGAACACGGCATGGCCGCCGCGATGAACGGCATGACGCTGCATGGTGGCATCATCCCGTTCTCCGGAACATTCCTCGTGTTCTCGGATTATTGCCGCCCGGCGATCCGCCTGGCTGCGCTGATGGGCGAGCGCGTCATCCATGTGATGACGCACGACTCCATCGGCCTCGGCGAAGACGGACCGACGCATCAGCCGGTCGAGCATCTCGCGGCTCTGCGCGCGATCCCGAACCTCAACGTGTTCCGGCCGTGCGATGCGGTCGAAGCCGTCGAGTGCTGGGACCTGGCGCTGCGCGCGAAGGACACACCGAGTGTGCTCGCGCTGACGCGCCAGAACCTGCCGCAGCTGCGGAAGTCCTACACCACCAGCAACCTCTGCGCGTCGGGAGCCTACGAAATCCTTCCGGTCGAAGGCGACAATGTCGATGTGTCGATCTTCGCCTCCGGGTCGGAAGTCGCGATCGCGGTCGAGGCTGCGCAATTGCTGAACCGGCAAGGCAAGCCTGCGCGCGTCGTTTCGGTGCCGTGTTTCGAACTGTTCTTCGCCCTGCCGGCCGAGAAACGCCATGCGATCATCGGCGGAGCCGAGGTGAATGTCGCGGTCGAAGCCGGCGTTCGCCAGGGCTGGGACGCGATCATCGGTTCCGATGGCGTCTTCGTCGGGATGGACAGCTTCGGGGCGAGCGCGCCGGTGAAGGACCTGTACCGCCATTTCGGCATCACCGCGGACTCGGTCGCGGCGGCGGCGCTGGCAAAATTCCGGCATCGGTAGTCCGTCCTGACGCGATTCTTGACAGGATCGCGCGACATTGTCGTACTGACGCGGTGTCCATCATCGCAGCGAGGGAGCTGTGACACCGGCTCTGCCGCGACGTGTCTGATACAGGCTCACTGCAGAGAACGGCCGGTTCGGTTCCGGCGCAGCCAAATCCCGGCATTCTTGATGTAGAACTCTTGCAGCGCGGGCTGGCCGAAAATCCGCTGCGCGTGTTTCCAATCGAGTGCGATGGACGACGCTACTGGGTCAAGCGCCTCAGCAAGAACCTCGACAATCCGCTTTCCAGGCTGGCCTACCGTTTGCGATCCCGGCTGTCGGGCAAGGGCGAGGAAGCGCTTGGCGAGCACGAAGTCGAGAGCCTCACGGCGCTCCGTCGGCACGGCTTCCTGACGCCGGAGGTGGTGTTCCGCAATCAGTATTGCCTCGTGCTCTCCGACCTCGGGCCAAGCCTCGAAACGGTGCTGACGCTGGCGCCGCCGGAGGAACGCGCCCCGGTGGTCCGGCAGGCGGCGGAGGCGGTCCGGCGCCTGCACGATTCCGGCCGCTGGCACGGCGCGGCGCGGCTTCACAACATGACGCTCTATCAGGGGCAGATCGGCTTCATCGACCTCGAAAACACCGTGGAGAACTGGCTCCCGCCATTCATGCGCCGGGTCTGGGATACCTGGCAGCTCGGGCATTCGGCGGCGTTCTTCCAGCCGAATGTCGTGCTCGCGGAAACGGCGCTGCGCGCCTACGGCCCCGGCGGAGTGCGCAAGTTCCTGTATGCGGTGGCGGTTCTGTTCTTCGGGACCTATGCCGCCCTGTATCCGTTCCGGAATACGGGCAAGCGCGAAATCCGCCAGATTCACGCTCTGATGCGCGCGATTTACCGTGCTCCGCGCAAGGTTCCTGACGCGATTTGAGTTGCGTCGAAAATCCTTTATATGCGGGGCCAAATTCAGCCCAAGCCAGCCGGGAGTCCCGCATCATGACAGTTCGCGTCGCCATCAATGGATTTGGCCGCATCGGCCGTAACGTGTTGCGGGCGATCGCGGAATCAGGCCGCAAGGACATCGAGGTGGTGGGGATCAACGATCTGGGCCCGGTCGAAACCAACGCGCATCTGCTGCGCTACGACTCGGTCCACGGCCGCTTCCCGGGCGAAGTCACGGTGAAAGGTGACACCATCTCGGTCGGCAACGGTGCGATCAAGGTGACGGCAATCAAGGATCCGGCCACGCTGCCTTGGAAGGACCTCGGCGTCGATATCGCGCTGGAATGCACCGGCATCTTCACGTCGAAGGACAAGGCCTCGGCGCATCTGACCGCCGGCGCTAAGCGCGTCCTGGTCTCGGCCCCGGCTGACGGCGCCGACCTGACCGTAGTTTTTGGCGTGAACCACGACAAGCTGACCAAGGATCACGTGGTGGTCTCGAATGCGTCGTGCACGACCAACTGCCTCGCTCCGGTCGCCAAGGTGCTGAACGATGCCGTCGGCATCGAAAAGGGCTTCATGACCACGATTCACGCCTATACCGGCGACCAGCCGACGCTCGACACGATGCACAAGGATCTCTACCGCGCGCGCGCAGCGGCACTCTCGATGATCCCGACCTCGACGGGCGCAGCGAAGGCGGTCGGCCTCGTGCTGCCGGAACTGAACGGCAAGCTCGACGGCGTCGCGATCCGCGTGCCGACGCCGAATGTGTCGGTCGTCGACTTCAAGTTCGTCGCCAAGAAGAAGACCGACAAGGACGAAGTGAACGGCGCGATCAAGCGCGCCGCCGAGCAGCAGCTGAAGGGCATCCTCGGCTTCACCAACGATCCCAATGTCTCGATCGACTTCAACCACGATCCGCATTCCTCGGTGTTCCACATGGACCAGACCAAGGTGATGGACGGCACGCTGGTGCGCGTGATGTCGTGGTACGACAACGAGTGGGGCTTCTCGAACCGCATGGCCGATACGGCCGTCGCGATGGGCAAGCTGATTTAAGTCTGTCTCTTCTTCGTCATGGCCGGGCTTGTCCCGGCCATCCACGTCTTGGAGCCACGAAAGACGTGGATGGCCGGCCCAAGGCCGGGCATGACGAGAGTGAGTATGCCGCAATGACCTTCCGCACCCTCGATACCGCCGACCTCAACAACAAGCGCGTGCTGCTGCGCGTCGACCTCAATGTTCCGATGGAGAACGGCAAGGTCACCGACGCAACGCGCATCGAACGCGTCGCGCCGACCATTACCGAGATCGCGGACAAGGGCGGCAAGGTCATTATGCTCGCGCATTTCGGCCGGCCGAAAGGACGCGACGAAAAGGACTCGCTTCGCCCCGTCGCAGCCGCTCTTTCGCAGGTGATCAAAAGACCGGTCGCATTCGCGGAGGACTGCGTCGGCGCACCGGCGAAGACGGCGATTGATGCGATGAAGCCGGGCGACGTTCTCGTTCTGGAGAATACCCGCTTCCACAAGGAAGAAGAGAAGAACGATCCGGCGTTCGTTCAGAAGCTCGCCGACCTCGGCGACATCTATGTCAACGACGCATTCTCCGCGGCGCACAGGGCACATGCCTCGACCGAAGGCCTCGGCCACAAGCTGCCCGCCTATGCCGGCCGCACCATGCAGGCCGAACTCGACGCGCTGTCGAAGGCGCTGGTCGCGCCCGCAAAACCTGTGATCGCGATCGTCGGCGGCGCCAAGGTCTCGACCAAGATCGACCTTCTGGAAAATCTCGTCGGCCGCGTCGACGCGCTCGTGATCGGCGGCGGCATGGCCAATACCTTCCTGCATGCCCAGGGCGTGAAGATCGGCAAGTCGCTGGCCGAGCGGGATCTCGCCGACACCGCGCGCCGCATCATGGACAAGGCCGAGACCGCGAAATGCGCGATCATCCTGCCGGTCGACGCGATTGTTGCATTCAAGTTCGAGGCGAACGCTCCCTCGCAGGCTTACGGGCTCGACGCGATCCCGGACGACGGCATGATCCTTGATGTCGGGCCGCTCTCGATCGAGCGCGTGAACCGCGCCATCGAGGATGCGCGCACGCTGCTCTGGAACGGCCCGCTCGGTGCGTTCGAACTGCCGCCGTTCGACCGCGGTACGGTTGCGGCAGCGCGTCACGCGGCGGAACGCACCAAGGCCGGCAAGCTTGTCTCGATCGCGGGTGGCGGGGACACCGTTGCCGCCCTCAATCACGCCGGCGTCGCAAACGATTTCAGCTACATTTCCACAGCAGGCGGCGCTTTCCTTGAATTTTGTGAAGGCAAGGCGTTGCCGGGCGTCGAAGTGCTGAGGGCAAAGTGACCTTCCCCTTCCCGCACGCCCCGCTGGCAATGTAAAACCACGCCAAATACAGGCTTACCGCGCCTCCAGGAGCATCCGATGAACCTCGCAGACCTGAACAAGATCGCCGAAGCAATGGTCGCGCCCGGCAAGGGCATCCTGGCCGCCGACGAATCCACCGGCACCATCAAGAAGCGTTTCGACGCCATCGGCACCGAGAACACGGAAGAGAATCGCCGCGACTATCGCGAGCTGATGTTCCGCACCACCGAGGCGATGTCGAAATACATTTCCGGCGTCATCCTCTACGACGAGACCATCTGGCAGAAGGCGAAGGACGGCACGCCGCTGGTCGAACTGATCAAGAAGACTGGCGCTATTCCGGGCATCAAGGTCGATGAAGGCACGAAACCGCTGCCGCAGTGCCCCGGCGAACTGATCACCGTGGGCCTCGACAAGCTCGCCGATCGCCTGCCGAAATATTACGAGCAGGGGGCGCGCTTTGCGAAATGGCGTGCGGTCATCGACATCGCCGACGGCATTCCGAGCCACACCGCGGTCATGACGAACGCCCATGCGCTCGCCCGTTATGCGGCGCTGTGCCAGCAGGCGCAGATCGTGCCGATCGTCGAGCCGGAAGTGCTCATGGACGGCGCGCACGACATCGACCGCTGCTACGAAGTCACCCAATGGGTGCTGAAGGAGACCTTCCAGCAGCTTTACTACCAGCGCGTCGAGCTGGAAGGCATCGTGCTGAAGCCGAACATGGCCGTGCCCGGCAAGAAGAGCGCGAAGAAGGCCTCGGTGGAAGAAGTCGCCGAGAAGACCGTGCGCATGCTCAAGGATTGCGTGCCGGGCGCCGTTCCGGGCATCGCATTCCTCTCCGGCGGCCAGTCAGACGAAGAGGCGACCGCTCATCTCGACGCCATGAACAAGATCGGCAATCTGCCGTGGAAGCTCACCTTCTCCTACGGTCGCGCATTGCAGGCTGCCCCGCAGAAGGCCTGGTCCGGCAAGGCGGAGAATGTCGCCGCCGCACAGCGCGCATTCACCCACCGCGCGATGATGAACGGCCTCGCTTCCCTCGGTCAGTGGAAGCAGGACCTGGAAAAGAAGGCGGCGTAGGCCGGAACCGGTCGTTCCCGCGACAGCGGGGACGACAGTTTGCACTGATGTCCGCTGACGCGGGAATCAGCAGGTCAGGGCTAATGCGCCAAACTGCCGCCCGATTGCCGACACATCGGGTTACCGGATGACATCGCCGCGACCTCACGACGACGACCGGCCGGACCCGCGTCTCTATCTTGTGACGCCGGCCGCTGCCGATCCGCAGGCTCTCAAGTTCGGCCTGATGACCGCCTTCGATTCCGCGGATGTTGCCGCGGTCCTGATGCGGCTGCCGGCCGATGACGATCGCGCATTGATCAACCGCGTCAAGGCGATCGCACCGACAGTGCAGAACGCCGACGTGGCGCTGCTCATCGACGGCTATCCGCAGATCGTCGCGCGCGCGGGCGCGGACGGCGCCCACCTGACTGGCATCGCATCGTTCGAGAGCGCGGTCGGCTCGCTGAAACCTGATCGCATTGCCGGCGTCGGCGGCCTCGAAACGCGTCACGACGCCATGACTGCGGCCGAGGGCGGCGCCGACTATGTCATGTTCGGCGACAATGCACGGCCCTCGCTCGAGGCGCTCATCGAGCGGGTGTCGTGGTGGTCGGAGGTGTTCGAAATTCCGTGCGTTGCTTATGCGACCGCACTCGACGAGATCGCGCCTCTGGTTGCCGCCGGCGCCGATTTCGTTGCCGTTGGCGACGCCGTATTCGCGGACCCGCGCGGCCTTGAGGCGGCACTCAAGGATGCGCAAAGCCGCCTCGTGCTCCCGGAGACGGCGGTATGACGCGTTCACGCGCTCTGGCCCTCGCACTCGTGCTGTCGCTCGCGGCGGCGCACGCCCATGCCGCCGCAAAGAAGGCAACGCCCTCGCAGCCGCCCGCAGCAGCCGCCCCGCAGCAGACGCCGCCCGCGGATCCGGGCGACGTCGCTTATGCCCAATTTCAGCGCGGATATTACCTGTCGGCTCTCGCCGAGGCGCAGAAGCGCGTCGACGCGAATGGCGATCCCAAGGCCATGACGCTGATCGGCGTTCTGTATGGCAGCGGCCTCGGCGTCCCGCAGGACGACGCCAAGGCGGTCGAATGGTACGCCAAGGCGGCCGAGCGCGGCGACCGCGAGGCCATGTTCTCGCTCGCGATGATGCGCCTGGCCGGGCGCGGCGGCGCGCAGGACCGCAATGCGGCGGCAACGCTGTTCGCAAGCGCGGCCAAGCTCGGACAGCCGGCCGCCGCCTATAATCTCGGGCTCCTCTACCTCGAGGGGATGCAGTTCCCCCGCGACTTCGCGCGGGCCGCAGAACTGTTCAGGCAGGCCGCCCAGGCCGGCAATCGCGAAGCGCAATACGCGCTGGCCACGATGCACAAGGAAGGCCGCGGCGTTCCCAAAGACGACAAGGAGGCGACCCGCCTGCTCGCGCTCGCGGCGCTCGCGGACCATCTCGACGCGCAGGTGGAATACGCCATCGCGCTGCATAACGGCACCGGGATCGCCAAGGACGAGGCTGCGGCTGCCCAACTCCTGCGCAAGGCGGCCCGCCGGGGGGCTCCGATCGCGCAGAATCGCCTTGCCCGCATCTACGCCACCGGCCGGGGCCTGCCGGAAAACCCCAAGGAGGCGGTGAAATGGCACATCATTTCCAAGGCCGCCGGCGCCAGCGATCCCTTCCTGGATGAATACATGGCCAAGCAGACCGAAGAGGTCCGCGCGGCGGCCCGGAAAGAGGCCGACCCCTGGCTGTTCATCATCGCGAATTCCCGCACTTGACGGCGGCAGAGCCGCCGGGCACATGGCGGCGCGATACGACTCCCGAAAAAGCGCACGGAACACCGCATGGCCAAGATCAATGGCAACGAAATTCGTCCTGGTTACGTGATCGAGTACCAGGACACGCTCTGGGTCGCGGTGAAGACCATGGCGGTGAAACCCGGCAAGGGGCCCGCCTATAACCAGGTCGAGCTGAAGAACCTGATCGACGGCCGCAAGCTCAACAACCGCTTCGGCTCCGACGAGCGCGTCGAGCGCGCCCGTCTCGAGCAGAAGGACTTCCAGTTTCTGTACAAGGAGGGCGACAGCCTGGTGTTCATGGACACCGACAGCTACGAGCAGCTCGAACTGGCTGAGGAGTTCGTCGGCGAGCGTTCGGCCTTCCTGCAGGACGGAATGACCGTGACGCTGGAAATGCACGAGGAGCGGCCGATCGGCATCAAGCTGCCCGATTACGTGACGCTGGAGATCGTCGAAGCCGATCCGGTGGTGAAGGGGCAGACCGCTTCATCGTCGTACAAGCCGGCGAAGCTTGAAAACGGGCTGCGCGTTCTGGTCCCGCCTTTCATTACCGCGGGCGAAAAAATCGTCGTCGACACCAACGAAGTCACCTACGTTCGCAGGGCAGATTGATCCCTCCTCCGGAGGAGGGAAAAACAGAAATTCATGCAGCATTCCGCCCTCCTCAACGTGATGATGAAGGCCGCGCGCAAAGCCGCGCGGCAGCTCAATCGCGATTTCGGTGAAGTCGAGAAGCTGCAGGTTTCGATCAAGGGACCCGCGAACTTCGTCACCGCCGCCGACCGCAAGGCCGAGCAGACGCTCCGCGAAGAGCTGATGTCGGCGCGGCCGGGCTATAGCTTTGTCGGCGAGGAAGGCGGCCGGATCGAAGGTCCGGACAAGAGCCACACCTGGTACGTCGACCCGCTCGACGGCACGACCAATTTCCTGCACGGCATCCCGCATTTCGCGATCTCGATCGGGCTCGAGCGCGAGGGCACCATGGTGGCCGCGCTGGTCTACAATCCTATCTCGGACGAGATGTTCATCGCCGAAAAAGGCAAAGGCGCCTTCGTCAACGACCAGCGCCTGCGCGTCGCGGGCCGCCGCTCGATGGAGGATGCGGTGGTTGCCTGCGGACTGCCGCATCGGGGCCGCGGGGGACTCGCGGAATTCCGCACCGAATTCGCGGCGGTCCAGGAGCGGGTCGCCGGACTGCGCCGCTTCGGCTCTGCCGCACTCGACCTCGCCTTCGTCGCCGCCGGGCGTCTCGACATCTATTGGGAACGCAACCTGCAATCCTGGGACATGGCGGCGGGCATTCTGCTCGTCCGCGAAGCCGGCGGCTTCGTCAGCGATTGTGACGGTACCGACGCGATGTTCGCCAAGGGTCACATCTGCGCCGGTAACGAGACGCTTCTCAAGGACCTGCTGGCAATCCTGAAACGGACCGGCGTGGCGTAATGCGCAGCGCAGGAGCCCTCCTCCTGCTCTCGGCCCTCGCGCTGGTCAGCGCCTGCAACGACAACCAGCCCGCGCTGCCTCCCGCCGCGGAGACGAAAGAAAAGCTGACGCGCTTCGAATTCACTGTCGGCGGCGTTCGCTATGCGATCTCGCTGCCGGAAGACGCAGGCATGCGGGATCAGGGAACAGACGGCGTCATTTTCTACGAGCACAAGCGACAACGTCGGCAACGGGTCATGCTGCTACTCGCAGCGCCGCAAAAGCCCGGCCTGGATTTCGACCAGCAATACCTCATGCGCGACGAAAGCGGCCGCCCCGATCGCAAACGCGCGGATCGCGTTGTGCATTATCGACATCTCGGCAAATCCGAGGGCGGCAGCGGCGGCGCGATCGAAGACATCGCCGGCCGCGTCGCGCTCGGCCAGCATGTGCTGTTTCTCGAATGCTCCGACCAGGGCGAATGGTCAATCAGTCCGACCTGGTGCCTGCAATATCTCGACACGCTCGCGATCGTCCCGCCGGCATCATCCGGCAACTGACACGCGCACGGCATGCGGCTGCCGGGCCTGACCGATCAAGGCCCAATCGCCAGGCGCTCCAGAGCCGCGCGTCGAATCGGAGCACGACGGCCCCGCCGATAATCACAAATCCGAATGTGATGGTGGAACCGCAGCGCCCGCGCAACCGTTTCCGATCTCCGCTTTCCCAAAACGGCGCACGGGATTTCGAACGGTTCAAACGCGATCGCGGGTCTGTGTCCCGACGGGTTCTATTTCGCCTAGTCTGTGCCATATTGACGTCACGCATTTTCATGAAAGGCTGGCCAGCGATGGCTCGCAAATTCGACCCTCACAAGCTTTCCTCCCCGCGCATCTTCCTTGTGCGGATGCTCGTCTTTCTCGTGCTGTGCGGCCTGATCGCCTTCGTGCTGTACCGACAGATCCTCGGCGCCTTCATGTCGAATCCCGGCCTGAACGGTCTGATTCTCGGCGTTCTGCTCATCGGCATCATCCTGTCCTTCCGGCAGGTGCTGCGCCTGTTCCCCGAAGTCGCCTGGGTCAACAGCTTCCGCCTCGCCGATCCCGGCATCGCGGTTGAACGCCCGCCGTCGTTGCTCGCGCCGATGGCGACCATGCTGGGCGACCGGCTCGGCCGCATGGCGATCTCGACCCAGATGATGCGCGGCATCCTCGATTCGATCGCGACCCGGCTGGACGAGGCGCGCGATCTGTCGCGCTACCTGACCGGTCTTCTGATCTTCCTCGGCCTTCTCGGCACCTTCTGGGGTCTCATCGAGACCGTGGGCTCGGTCGGCAAGGTGGTGGAGACGCTCAAGCCCGGCGGCGACCCGGCCTCCGTGTTCGAGACGCTGCGCGAAGGCCTCGCCGCACCGCTCGGCGGCATGGGCATCGCCTTTTCATCCTCGCTGTTCGGCCTCGCCGGATCGCTGATCCTTGGCTTCCTCGATCTGCAAACCAGCCAGGCGCAGAACCGGTTCTATACCGACCTTGAGGACTGGCTTTCGACCACCGTGCATGACGTGACTGCCGGCCCTTCGACGGCCGCCGCCGCGCCTCTTGCTCCGGACATGAAGGTCGCAATCGAGCGGCTGCGCGAGACGGTGGCCGATACCGGCGGCAACAAGGCTGCGACCGCAGCCATGGCCAACCTCGCCGAAGCGATCCAGGGGCTCGTGCACCACATGCGCACCGAGCAGCAGATGATCCGGGACTGGGCGGATTCGCAGGCTGAGCAAAACCAGGAAATCCGCAAGGTGCTGGAAACGCTCTCGCGCGAGCGCGTGAAGTCGTAGGCCGCCATGGCACTGGCGCGCAATCGCAGGGACCGCGGCGTCGACTACTGGCCGGGCTTCGTCGACGCGCTGTCGACGCTGCTGCTCGGCATCATCTTCCTGCTGTCGATCTTTGCGGTGGTGCAATTCTATCTGTCGCAGGAAGTCTCCAGCAAAGACACCGCACTGCAGCGCCTCAACGCGCAGATCGCGCAGCTCAGCGATCTTCTCGCACTCGAAAGGAGCGGACGCTCCGAGCTTGAAGCACTCCTCGGGACCGTACGCTCCAACCTGTCCGCGACCGAATCGGAGCGCGACCGTCTGCGTGCGCTCGCCGAAGGCGCGGGCAACGCCGCAGCCGCACAGGGTCGTGCAAGCGAACTGGCCACAGCACTCGACCTCGAGAAGCAAAGTGTTGCGCGCGCACTCGCACAGGTCGAAATCCTCAATCAGCAGATCGCAGCGCTTCGACGCCAGCTCGGCGCCCTCGAAGCCGCGCTCGAAATCTCCGAGAAGCGCGAACGCGACTCGCAGACCAAGATCGCCGATCTCGGGCAGCGGCTGAATGTTGCCCTCGCCCAGCGCGTGCAGGAATTGCAGCGCTACCGCTCCGACTTTTTCGGCCGGCTGCGTCAGATCCTCGGCAGCCGCCAGGACGTGCGGATCGTGGGCGACCGCTTCGTCTTCCAGTCCGAGGTGTTCTTCGATCCCGGACAGGCCGTGCTGAAGCCGGAAGGCCGCGTCGAAATCGACAAGATCGTCGAGGCGCTGACCGAGCTCGAGAAAAAGATTCCGCCGGACATCGCGTGGGTGATGCGCGTGGACGGACATACCGATATCCGGCCGATCGCCAATGTCCAGTTCCCGTCCAACTGGGAGCTGTCGTCGGCCCGCGCGATCGCGGTCGTGCAGTACATGATCTCGCGAGGCATTTCGCCGCAGCGTCTGGTCGCGGCCGGCTTTGGCGAATTTCAGCCGCTCGACAGCGAGAAGACCGAAGAGGCCTTCCGCCGTAACCGCAGGATTGAGCTGAAACTGACCGAGCGATAACCTCCCTCCGGTAATACCGGGGGGCTGGACGACCAATGCCGCAACAGACGGTGACGCTGCGTCCCTATCATTCGGCCGACGAACCGTCCGCGCTTGCGCTGTGGCAGCGCAGCTGGCAGCAGGCCTATCCGCAGATCGACTTCTCGAAGCGCATGGACTGGTTTCGCGAACACTGGAGCGATCTGCTGCTCGGATCGAAGGTCGTCATCGCGGAATCCGACGTCGCGCCGGATCATCTCGCGGGCTTCGTCGCTGTGTCGCCGCGTTCCGGCTACCTCGACCAGATCGTCGTCGCCCCCGAGATGCAGCATCACGGTGTCGGCAAGGCGTTGATCGATGCCGCCAAGCAGATCGGGCGCGAGGGCCTGTATCTGCACGTCAACAAGGACAACACGCGCGCGCTCGAATTCTATCGGAAATGCGGGTTCAACATTGCGGGCGAAGACGTCAACCGCAGATCCGGCGCCCCGGTCTACATGATGACGTGGCGGCCATAACCCTCGACAACCGCAGGTCTGCCCCATAGATTTTGACCATGAACGTCGTCCGCCGCACGATCGACATCGATTCAGAGACCGACGCGCGCCTTCGGGAAATGGCGAAAGAGCGCGGGCAGGACGTATCGGCTGTTTTGGCCGAGGCCGTGGCGCTGCTCGATTCCGTCATTGACCTCAGCGGACCGGACCTTGACGAGGACCGCTTGCGGCTCGCGGAGTTCGAGCGGACGCGAGAGGCCATTCCGCTGCACGAGATCAAGACCTGGGTCGAAAGCTGGGGCACGAGCAACGAGCTTCCGCGACCTAAAGCCCGGCGTTTTGAATGATCCTGTTGTCGCCGCATGCCGCGCGCGACATCGAGCGACTCCGCGAATTCATTGAAGTCAAAGACAAGTCAGCGGCGAAGCGCGCTCTGCTCGCCATCTGGAATGCACTCGAAAGGCTCGAGGAATTTCCAGATCTCGGCCGGCCGACCGAAGACGATCGGATCAGGCAGATCGTGATCCGCTTCGGTAACGCGGGCTACGTGTGCCGATACGTCGTCATGCCGGATACCGCAGACATCTTCATTCTTCGCATCTGGCACGGCCGCGAAGCGCGGCCCTAGGCCGCGCGTTCGTGGAGCGGCGCGGTCAGGCCACGCCGAACTGCAGCCGCGCAAGCCGCGCGTAGAGACCGCCGGTTCCGGTCAGTTGCTCGTGCGTGCCCTCCTCGACGATCCGGCCGTGATCAAGCACGATGATGCGGTCGCAGGACAGAACGGTCGCGAGCCGATGCGCGATGACGAGCGTCGTACGCCCTTCCATCGAATGAGCGAGCGCTTCCTGCACCAGCGTTTCGCTTTCGGCATCGAGCGAAGAGGTTGCTTCGTCGAGCAGCAGCAGCGGCGCGTTGCGCAGGATCGCGCGCGCGATCGCAATGCGCTGGCGCTGCCCGCCGGACAAGGTCACACCGCGCTCGCCGATCAACGTTGAAAATCCGTTCGGCAGTCTGCGGATGAACGTGGTCGCTGCCGCCATGTCCGCTGCACGCTCGATCTCGGCATCGGTCGCGTCCGGTTTGCCGAACGCGATGTTGTCGCGCACGGATGCCGCGAAGATCGCCGATTCCTGCGGCACCAGCGCGATGTGACGGCGCAGATCGCGCGGGTCGGTGTCCGCGATGTTCACGCCGTCGAATGTCACGCGCCCCACATTCGGATCGTAGAAGCGCAGGATCAGGTGAAAGATCGTGCTCTTGCCGGCGCCCGACGGGCCGACGATCGCCACCTTCTCGCCAGGCGCTATGCGAAACGAGACACCATCGAGCGCCGCCTGCTCCGGCCGCGTCGGATAGAAGAACCGCACATTGTCGAACGCCACTTCGGCGCGCGCCTGGTCCGGCAGCGCCACCGGATTGGCCGGCGCCTTCACGTCAGGCTTTACGTGCAGAATTTCGAACAGGCGCTCCGCCGCACCCGACGCCTGCTGAACCTCGCCCCACACTTCGCTCAGTTGACCAAGGCCGCCGGCTGCGAACACCGCATAGAGCACGAACTGGCTGAGCCGTCCCGGCGTCATGTCGCCGGCCAGAACATCGTTGGCGCCGACCCACAGCACGATCACGACGCTTGCAAAGATCAGGAAGATCGCGATCGCAGTCAGCACCGAGCGCGACAAGGTAGATTGCCGCGCGGCCTCAAAGGCCGCCTCGACGGCGCCGTGAAAGCGCTTTGCAGCATAACCTTCGCTGGTGAACGCCTGCAGGGTGCGAACGGCGCCGATCGTCTCGGCCGCATAGGCGGACGCATCGGCAAGCGAGTCCTGCGCCTGGCGCGAGCGCTGACGTACCGCGCGCCCGAATGCCACGAGAGGCAACACGATCACCGGAATTGCGGCGAGGACAAACAGCGAGAGCTTCGCGCTCGTGAGCACCATCATGGCGCCGGCGCCGACGAACAGAAAGAAGTTCCTCAAGGCCACCGACACCGACGCACCGACCGCCGACTTGATCTGCGTCGTGTCGGCCGTCAGCCGCGACATCATCTCGCCGGTCTGGGAACGGTCGAAGAACGATGGCGACAGGCGCGTCAGATGCGCGAAAACCTCCTCGCGCAGATCGGAGACGATCCGCTCCCCGAGTGTGGTGACGAGGTAGAAACGGAGCGCGCTCGCGAGGGCGAGCACCAGAACGACGCCGATCATCACCGTGAAGTAATTGTCGATCAGTGCGCGTTCGCCGGAAAATCCGTTGTCGATCATGCGCCGGACCGCGACCGGAACCGCGAGCGTGGCCAGCGACGCGACCACCAGCGCCGCCAGCGCGGACAGCGCGCGTCCCCGGTAGCGCATGACATAGGGAACCAGCAGCCGCAGCGGCTTAAGCGATGTGCGCCCTGCCCCCCTGCCCTGCGCCGCCCGTTCGGCCGCCGCGCTCTTTTCGCTGTCTGACATAAGGGCCATTTCGCCCGGTCTCCGGCTCGTTAACGGCCCCTGAATGCCGGTTGACGGGGGGGCCCGCAAGCCGGATTCGTTCTAACTTGTGCCCCGGCCCCGCTTGCGTTATAGACCCCGCAAATTTCACCAAAACGCGGGTCCGACTGGCGCGGCCGAGCAGCGCGCGGGAGCTCAATCATGAAGTCCGATATTCATCCGAATTACCACACCATCACCGTCAAGATGACGGATGGCACCGAGTTCGTCACCCGCACCACCTGGGGCAAGGAAGGCGACACGATGCATCTCGACATCGATCCGAAGTCGCACCCGGCCTGGACCGGCGGAGCCCAGCAGCTGCTGGATCGCGGCGGCCGCCTGTCGCGCTTCCAGAAGAAGTTCTCGGGCTTCATGAAGGAAGACGGCGCGAAGAAGTAGGCAGCGCGGCCGGACGCGTCCGGCTGTTGTCTTCGATGCGTTGAGGCCGGGCTCGTCCCGGCCTTTTGCTTTTGCGGGCCGGAGGCCGCCGGACGATCCGGGCTATTGAGCCTTGCGCTCGAAGGCCGCCTTCAGCAATCCGAGCTGATGCTCGACCGGATTGTTGGTGTTACGCGGCATGTCCGCCGGGGCGTGGATGGTCGCATCCAGCCGCCGCACCTGATCGGCCAGCACGATCGAGCGCTGGATCAACACGACCAGCGTTTCCGGCAACAGCTTCAGCGTGTCCTCGTCCGCCGCGAATATCGGCGACAGCTTCACCTTGGTCTTTTCCTGATTCACCTGCGAGAGCGACATCTCGCCTTCCTTCACCGCGCGATGCAGCAGCAGCCACGATGCGAGCTGCATCAGGCGCGTGGTGAGCCGCATGCTTTCGGTGGCGTAGGTCAGCGCTGCGGCACGCGGCAGCGCCTTCGATTCCTTTCGGCCCTCGCCGTCGAGATAGGCCGCGGTTTCTTCCACGAGCCCCATGCCATCGCGGAACAATTGCGAGAAGGCCTGCGAGCTTGCGAGCTTCTCCCGAAACGAGATCGGGCTGTTCACCTCGACATACACTTCCGACATCGCGTTACGCCTCACCCCCAATGCACAGACCGGCAAGGACGTCGCATATGCCCGGTCGGTGCAGCGCCAAGTTTTCGTATGCCCTCAAGCATAAGGGCAGCGCGCCAGCGGGGTAAAGCAAGCGGGACACTAATTTGAAGGACATAGTTGCCAGCGACTGCGCGCGGCCGTCGCAGGGTGAAATTGTGTTCCGATTTGGCACAGAACAAAAAAGAGCCGCCGTTTCCGGCGGCTCAAGTGGATAACAGGGAGGCGTCAAACAGAGTGGACAGGAGCCACTCGATGTCCAGAAGATGGACACCGCAGGTAATACCTGTGAAAGCTTAAGGACCTCTTAAATGCAAAACGATCGGTAAACCCGGTTCCGAAAAGTTTGCATGAATTGGAACCGGTTATTTCTTGAAGAACTGATCCGCAGCGCTTCGCGACGATTGTTTCTTGACGATATCGGCTTCAAGCCGCGCGATCTCTTCGCGCAACAACGCGATGCGTTCGTTCAGTTCACCGACAGACAACAACGTCAGATCCTGACCGATCTCGTGTGCGATCTTTTTCTTGGGCCGGTCATCATCGTCGAAAACGGGCATGGTCGATCCTTCCGTAATGCTGCGGTGAAACTATCACACTTGGCGTGGCGGGCTTGACCCGGTCATCCATCTTCTTGAAAAACGCATTCCTCCACTTCGGTTGACGCGCGGACGAGGGCTGCGCGCAATCAACAGCGTTTCGAGGATCTGCATATGAGCGCGCTCCCCGCCCGCATGACCGTGATTGGCATCAAGGAACCCGGCGGCCCCGAGATGCTTGTGCCCGAGCAGCGCGACGTCCCCAAGCCGGGCCCGGGCGAAATCCTGGTGAAGGTGGCGGCCGCCGGCGTGAACCGTCCGGATGTGCGCCAGCGCCAGGGCACGTATCCGCCGCCGAAGGGTGCCGGCGATATTCCGGGACTCGAGATTGCCGGTGAGGTCGCAGCTGTCGGCGAAGGCGTGACGCGCTGGAAGGTCGGCGACAAGGTCTGTGCGCTGGTGGTCGCGGGCGGCTACGCCGAATATTGCCTCGCCTTCGAAAGTCACGCGCTGCCGGTGCCGCCGTCGCTATCGATGGTCGAGGCTGCAGCAATGCCGGAAACCTTCTTCACGGTGTGGCAGCATCTGATGATGCGCGCGCACATGAAGAGCGGCGAATGGGTGCTGGTGCATGGCGGCACATCGGGCATCGGCACCACCGGCATCATGCTGGTGAAGAATTTCGGTGGCCACGTCATCACCACGGCAGGCTCGGACGAAAAATGCGCGGCCGCAAAAAAACTCGGGGCCGACGTCGCCGTCAACTACAGGACGCAGGATTTCGTCGAGGAGACCAAGAAGGCGACCGGCGGCAAGGGCGCCAATGTGATCCTCGATATCGTCGGCGGCGATTACATCGACAAAAATTATGACGCCGCTGCCGATCAAGGCCGCATCGCACAAATCTCGTTCGCAGGTGCGCCAAAGGCGACTGCAAATTTCGCCAGGCTGATGGCCAAGCGCCTGACCCATTCGGGCTGCACGCTGCGCCCGCGCACCGTGGCCGAGAAAGCCGAAATCGCGAAGGAGCTTACGGAGAAGGTCTGGCCGCTTGTTGCCGCCGGGAAGATCAAGCCGGTGATCGATTCCACGTTCCCGCTGACTAAAGCGGCCGAGGCTCACGCCCGGATGGAATCCAGCGCCCATATCGGGAAGATCGTGCTCACCATAGGTTGAGTTGCGGCTCGTCTTCCTATTTCCCGCATCCCCTGCTTTCCCTTCCCATCCGCGGCGCATACCCCGTATAACTGCGTGACTGGCCCCGGCTGCGCCGCGAAAACGGCGCAAAGGTCGGACTTTTGTACCACTCAAGGACGGGGAATCTTGCCGGGACGCCGCGCAACCATAACGACGAAGCAACCGCCAGTGGGCGCGTGGCAACGACTGCCGCGTGCCGCCGCTGCGATGATGCTTGCCTTCGCGGTTCTGTGGCTCGCGCTTTCGCCTGCGCGCGCCGTCGACGCGGTGAATGTGCGCAGCGATGCGTCCGCCATCGATCTGACCGCCGTTGTCGAACGGCCCAAGAGCGACACCGATCGGGTGCAGGTTTCGACCGCGCCGGGACCCGACGGCATCATCCGCCGCATCGAAGTGCGCGGACGCGAAGCCGGGAATTCCTGGGCCGTGTTCGCTCTCGCCAATACCGGTGACGAGCAGATCGACCGGCTGATCGTCGTTCCGCATTACCGGATGGTCGGATCGGGACTGTTCTGGCCGGATCTCGGCCTGTCGCGCGTCGTATCGGTGACGCCCAGCGCCGGCGAGCGGCCGGAACGTCAGGACTCGGCGGTCGCAGACATCTTCCGCATCACGCTCGATCCCGGTTCGGTCGTGACCTACGTCCTCGAGCTTCGCTCCGACAATCTGCCGCAGCTCTATCTGTGGGAGCCGGACGCCTACAAGGACAAGGTCAACTCCTTCACGCTCTATTACGGCATCGTCATCGGCATCTCCGGATTGCTGGCGCTGTTCCTCACCATTCTGTTCGTGGTGAAGGGCTCGGTGATGTTCCCCGCCGCCGCTGCGCTTGGCTGGGCGGTGCTGGTCTATATCGGCATCGACTTCGGATTCTGGGGCAAGGTCTTCGACATGTCGGCCGGCGCCGAACGCATCTGGCGCGCGATCGGCGAATGCGTGCTGGCCGCGACCCTGCTGGTGTTCCTGTTCGCCTATCTCAATCTCAGCCGCTGGCACGTGCGCTATGCGCACATCACCATCGCGTGGCTGGGCGGTCTTGCTGCGCTGATCGCGGTTGCGCTCTATGATCCCGCGGTCGCCTCAGGCATTGCACGCTTCTCGCTCGCAGCCGTCGCGTTCGCGGGCTTTGCGGTTGTGCTGCTCCTGTCGACACAGGGCTTCGACCGCGCGGTGCTTCTGATCCCGACCTGGTTCCTGCTCTGCATCTGGACGATCGCGGCGGGGCTCACCATCGCCGGGCTCGTGACCAACGACATCGTCGGCCCTGCCCTCCTCGGCGGTCTCGTCCTGATCGTCATGCTGATCGGGTTCACGGTGATGCAGCACGCCTTCGCCGGCTCGATCACGCATGGCATCGTCACCGACGTCGAACGCCGCGCGCTCGCGCTGACCGGCGCCGGCGACATGATCTGGGACTGGGACGTGTCCTCGGACAAGGTCTATACCAGCCCCGAAACCGAAGCGATGCTCGGCCTCAAGCGCGGCGCGCTCGAGGGCTCGGCCGCGAAATGGCTCGACGTGCTGCATCCGCTCGACCGCGACCGCTTCCGCGCCACCCTCGACAGCGTGATCGAACAGCGTCGCGGCCGGTTGATGGAAGATTTCCGGCTGCGTACGCCGGACGGCCACTATCTCTGGTTCACGCTGAAGGCGCGGCCCGTGGTCGGCTCCGACGGCGAAGTGGTGCGCCTTGTCGGCACGCTGACCGACGTGACCGAGTTCAAGACCGCAGAAGAGCGGCTGCTGCACGACGCGGTGCACGACAACCTCACCGGTCTGCCGAACCGGCAGCTTTTCCTCGATCGCTTCGAGGCCGTCCTCGCCTTCGCCAAGAGCGATCCGGCGATGCGCCCGACCGTGATCGTGATCGATCTCGACCGCTTCAAGCAGGTGAACGATTCCGTCGGCATGGCTGTCGGCGATTCCATCCTGCTGACGCTGGCGCGCCGCCTCGCCCGCCTGCTCAAGCCGCAGGATACGCTGGCCCGCTTGTCCGGCGACCAGTTTGCGCTGATCGTCCTGTCCGAACGCGACCCCGGCCGCATCATCGCATTCGCGGAAAATATCCGCCGCACCATTCGCGCGCCGATCACCTTCAACGATCGCGAGATCTTCATCACCGCATCGATCGGCCTGTGCCTCGCCGACAGCCAGTCGGCCCGCACCGAGGAGATCCTGAAGGACGCCGAGCTTGCGATGTATCACTCCAAGCGCATCGGCGGCGATCGCATCGAAGTGTTCAAGGCCGCGATGCGTGCTCGCAAGTCCGACCGGCTCACGCTTGAAGCCGAACTGCGTCGCGCCATCGAACGCGAGGAGATCAAGCTTCACTATCAGCCGATCGTGCGGCTGGAAGACCGCACCATCGCGGGCTTCGAGGCGCTGGCACGCTGGGAGCATCCCAAGCTCGGCCGCATGTCGCCCGCCGAATTCATCACGATCGCCGAAGAGATTGGCCTGATCGTCGATCTCGGCATGTTCGTACTCGAGCGCACCGCGCGGCAGCTCAGCATCTGGCAGCGCACCGTGCGCGCGCAGGAAGGCCTGTTCGCAAGCGTCAACGTCTCGTCGAAGCAGTTGCTGCGGCAGGACCTGATCGGCGACCTGCGCACGGTGCTGGCGCGCTCGTCGCTGATGCGCGGCACGCTGAAGCTCGAACTGACCGAATCCGTCGTGATGGAAAATCCCGAACACGCCGCGCAGATCCTGACACGGCTGCGCGAACTGGGCGCGGGTCTTGCGCTCGACGATTTCGGCACCGGGCATTCGTCGCTGTCGTATCTGCAGCGCTTCCCGTTCGACACGATCAAGATCGACCAGTCGTTCGTGCGCATGAGCGCCAAGGGGACGCGGCCGGTGATCCTGCGCTCGATCATTGCGCTCGCGCATGATCTCGGCATGGAGACCGTGGCGGAAGGGGCCGAGACCGATTCCGATGCGGTCGAGCTCTATCACATGGGCTGCGAATATGCGCAGGGCTTCGTGTTCGGCCAGCCGATGACCGCGGAAGCGGCGACCAAGCTGCTGACGACCGAGCGAATGGAGATGACGCCGTAAAGCGCCGTCATTCCGGCGCGCATGCAAAGCATGCGGCCGGGTCTCCAGCTCATAATCGAGATGAATTGTGATCCTCGATTCCGGGTTCGCTCACGCGCCCGGACTGACCGCAGGCTTACGCGTGGCCCGCTTCGCTCGACAACATGCCGGGCGCGATGCCGAGCTTGCGCATCGCCTTTTCGTATTTCTGCGCAGGCTCGCCGAAGATGAGGTCAGCATCCGCCGCGCAATGCAGCCAGCCGTTGCTCTGGATTTCCTGTTCGAGCTGACCCGGCGCCCAGCCGGCATAACCAAGCGCGAGGATCGCGCTGCTCGGGCCCTCGCCGGTCGCGATGGCCTTGAGGATGTCGATCGTCGCCGTCAGGCAGATACCTTCATCGATCGGCAGCGTCGAATTCTCAATGAAAAAATCCGCCGAATGGAGAACGAAGCCGCGTCCGGTCTCCACCGGTCCGCCCTTCATCACCATCACGTCGTCGTAATTGGTCGACACCTGGATCGCTTCGCCATCGGGCACGACGTTGAGCTGAACCAGAAGGTCCGGAAACTTGATGTTGCTGGCCGGCTGATTGACGATGATTCCCATCGCGCCTTCCGATGAATGAGCGCAGATGTAGATCAGGGTCTTGGCAAAGCGATCGTCGCTCATCGACGGCGAAGCGATCAGCATCTGGCCATCGAGAAAGCCACGCGCCGATTTGCCGCCGACCGACTTCTGCCCCAGTCCAGTCCTAGGAATCTTCATGTCTTCAAGGTTAGCGCCTTCCCCCGACCTTGTGAAAGGGAAGTTTCGCCCTCCTTCACGGCGAATTCAGTGGTTCCAAACGCGGCAAATGCCTAAATCGTTGCAATGCATCCCGAGAAAATCCGCCTGATGGTTGTTCGCACGCTTGCCCTCGCGGCGACGTTGGGCTGGGTTGTGCCGGCGGCGCTCGCCGATCTCTCGGCATGGGATGGCGACGCACGGGCCGGCGTGCGGATCGTTTCGGGTGGCACGAAAGTCGAAGGCGGCCGCTCGCTGCTGCGCGGTGGCGTGGAAATTCGCCTCGCGCCGGGGTGGAAGACCTATTGGCGCTACCCGGGCGATTCCGGCGTTCCACCGCAGTTCGACTTTGCCAAATCCGAAAACGTGAAGTCGGTCGAGGTCCTGTGGCCGGCACCCGAGCGTTTCGCGGAGGCCGATGGCACGGTGATCGGCTATCACACCAGTGTTCTCTTCCCGCTTGAGATCGAGCCGCTGGATGCCAGCAAGCCGGTCGTCGTCCGGCTCGCGCTCGATTACGCGATCTGCGAGAAGGTCTGCATTCCCGCCCAGGCCAAGGCCGAGCTCGCCATCAAGGCGGGCGGCAAGGCCGACACGGCGATCATCGCGGCCGAAAAATCCGTGCCGCGCGCACAACCGCTCGGCGCCGACGCCGCGTTGTCCATCAAGACGGTCCGGCGCGACGAGAGCAGGAAGCCCGCACGCGTTCTGATCGATGTCGCAGCACCGGCAGACGCGCCTGTCTCGATTTTTGCGGAAGGCCCGACGCCGGATTGGGCGCTGCCGGTCCCGGACAAGGTCGACGGTGCGCCGGCCGGTTTGCAGCGTTTCGCCTTTGCGCTCGATGGCCTGCCACCCGGCGCATCCGACAAGGGCGCGACCTTGAAGGTCACGGCTGTCGCCGGCACCGAGGCGATCGAGACCACGTTCCGGCTCGACTAACGCATCGGCCCCGCCTATTTTGCGTCGCATTTCCCGTGCGTCCGCTCGTGGCCGCACTAACAATAACGTGACACGTCGAGAGGATTCCATGACCATCAAGGTCGGCGACACACTGCCCAACACCACATTCCGCGTCATGACTGCGGACGGCCCGAAGCCCAAGACCACCGATGAAGTGTTCAAGGGCAAGAAGGTCGTGCTGTTCGCTGTCCCCGGCGCTTTCACGCCGACCTGCAGCAAGAACCATCTGCCCGGCTTCGTCGCCAATGCGGCGGCGATCAAGGCCAAGGGCATCGACGCGATCGCCGTGACGGCCGTCAACGATCCGTTCGTGATGGGCGCATGGAAGAACGCCGCCGGCTCCGACGACATCGAGTTTCTTGCAGACGGCAGCGCCGATTTCGCAAAGGCGGTCGGCCTCGAACTGGATGCGTCCGCGGGCGGTCTCGGCATCCGCTCCAAGCGCTATTGCATGGTCGTCGACAACGGCGTTGTTAAGTCGCTCGCCATCGAGGATGCTCCGGGCAAGGCGGACGTATCGGGCGCCGAGGCGCTGCTGAAGTCGCTGTGATCTTTCTTACCCTATCCCCTTGAGGGAGAGGGTGGCGCGTTGCGAACGTCAGCGAGCAACGCGCCTACATCTTCCCCTGCAGCCGCAGTTCCGCGATCCCGGCGCGCGCAAGTTCATCGGCGCGCTCGTTGAGATCGTGTCCGGCATGGCCCTTAACCCAGTGCCACTTCACCTCGTGCCGCGCGAGCGCCGCATCGAGGCGCTGCCACAGATCGACATTCTTCACCGGCTTCTTGTCGGCCGTGCGCCACCCATTCCTCTTCCAGCCGTGAATCCAGGCCGAGATCCCGTTCCGGACATACTGACTGTCGGTATAGAGATCGACGTGGCACGGCTTGGTCAGCGCCTCGAGCGCGGAGATCGCCGCCATCAATTCCATGCGGTTGTTGGTGGTGTGCGCCTCACCGCCCTTCAATTCCTTGACGCGTTCCCCGAATTGCAGGATCGCACCCCAGCCGCCGGGGCCGGGATTGCCTGAACAGGCGCCATCGGTGTGGACGACAACGTGCGGCAGGCTCACGCGAGTTCTCGCGCCTCGATGCCGTAATCATGCACGCTCTTCGCGTGCTGATGAAAACGCAGCTTGCGGAAATATTCCTGCGGCGATTTCGGCCGCACCAGCGCGCCCGGCGGCACGTTCAGCCAGTCAACAAGTCGCGTCAGCAGGAAACGCATCGCCGCGCCCCGCGCGAGCAGCGGCATGGCGTCGAGCTCGGCATCAGTGAGCGGACGCACCTTCGCATAGTTCTGCAACAGCGCCCGGCCCTTGGTGACATTGTAGGAAAAATCCGCCTCGAAGCACCAGGCATTCAGGCAGATCACGACGTCATAGGCGAGCATGTCGTTGCAGGCGAAATAGAAATCGATCAGGCCGGAGAGCCGGTCGCCGAGAAAGAAAACATTGTCCGGAAACAGGTCGGCATGGATCACGCCGGACGGCAATCCGCTCGGCCACGACGCCTCCAGCGCATCGAGCTCATGGCGGATGGTGTCCTGCAGTCCGTGATGCACACCGTCGACGCGATCGGCGCAGGAGTCGAACAGCGGCCGCCATCCGCGAACCGATAGCGCATTGGCGCGCCGGAGCGTGAAGCCCTCGCCGGCGAGATGCAGCTTCGCCAGCGCCTCGCCGACCGCCGCGCAATGCTTGGCATCGATGCGCCGCATCCACATGCCTTCGAGGAAGGTGACGAGGGCCGCCGGGCGTCCACACAAGGTACCGAGGATCTCCCCGCTGCGCGCCTTCACCGGTTGCGGACAGGTGATGCCACGCGCGGCGAGATGTTCCATCAGTCCAAGGAAGAACGGCAGGTCGGCGGCCGCGACCCGCTTCTCGTAGAGCGTGAGGATGAAATAGCCGCGCTCGGTGTGCAGGAGATAGTTGGAATTCTCCACGCCCTCGGCGATGCCCTTGTAGGAGAGCACGCGGCCGACGTCATAGCCTGCGATGAAGGCGTTCAGTTCTTCGGCCGGGACATCGGTATAGACCGCCACGGATCACTCCGCAGCTTCTGATGTGCGCAACGGGCGCGGCAGCGGAAAGAACATGTTCTCTTCGGTCGCGGCCATGGTCTCGACATGCAGCTCATAGCGCTGCGCAAAGGCGTCGAGCACTTCCTCGACCAGCACCTCGGGTGCCGAAGCGCCAGCCGTCACGCCGAGCGAGGTGATCCCGTCAAGCCTGGTCCAGTCGATATCGGCGGCGCGCTGCACCAGCACGGCATAGCCGCAACCGGCGCGTTCGGCGACTTCCTTCAGACGCTGCGAGTTTGAGGAATTCGGCGCACCGACCACGACCATCGCGTCCACCAGCGGCGCCACGAGCTTCACCGCTTCCTGGCGGTTGGTCGTGGCGTAACAGATGTCTTCCTTGTGCGGACCGACGATCGCCGGGAAACGCGCGCGCAGCACGGCCACGATCTCCGAGGTATCGGAGACGGACAATGTGGTCTGCGTCACGAAGGCGAGATTTCCCGCATCTCTCGGAATGAAGGTCTGCGCTTCCTCGATCGTCTGGATCAGGGTGATCGCGCCTTCGGGCAATTGTCCCATGGTGCCGACGACTTCAGGGTGACCGGCATGACCGATCAGCACGATCTCGCGTCCGCGGCGGAAATGAATTTCAGCTTCGCGATGGACCTTGGTGACCAGCGGGCAGGTCGCATCCAGCGTGATGAAGTTGCGGACCCTGGCATCCTCGGGGACAGATTTCGGCACGCCATGAGCGGAGAACACCACCGGCGCATCGGTTTCCGGAATCTCGTCCAGTTCTTCGACGAAGATCGCGCCCTTGGCCTTCAGGCTGTCGACCACATAGCGGTTATGGACAATCTCGTGCCGGACATAGACCGGTGCACCGTGGATCGCGAGCGCCCGCTCCACCGAATCAATGGCTCGCACCACACCGGCGCAGAAACCACGCGGAGAACAGAGAATGACTCGAAGCGGCGGTTTTCCCCCGCCGGGCATGCCCGCAAGGACAGTCATTGGCGCAATTGTCATCGGAACGCTAACCGCGACATGGGGTCGGGAGCGGGGGGAAGTCAAGGCGCACCATTCGACTTAACTCCTCGGAAAAGCTATAGTGATCTTATGGTGCGACGGGGCGGATCGGGGCACTGGGGCATGAACGCAATCCACACCAAACTTCTGGCCGCCGCGGCCTGCGCCGTTGCGCTGTCAGGCTGCGCCGGAACTGGCGAAAGCGCCTATCAGGTCGAAAACGCGACCGGCCGCGCCCTCCCGCGCCACGCGGTCGCCGACGAGGTCTATCTCGATGGAACCGGGCCGAGCGCCCGCCGCCTGGCGCAGTCGCCCTCGTCCAGCGTCGTCGAACGGCGGTATGCCGAGCCGGTCGACCCCAGCGCGCCGACCCGCGCCATCGCCCGGACGCGGCCGACCGCGATCGAGCGCGCGGACAATTTGTCGTCGATCACCACCGGCTCCCGGAACTCGGTCCAGAACGACGCCAACAAGCCCTTTTCCGAGCAATGGTGGGACAAGGAAAAGCGCGAAGACGCCCGGCTGAAGCGCGTCATGGATATCTGCCGGGGCTGCTGACGCCCAGCTTTCAGCCGCTATTCGGTTGCTCCTGAGGTCCCCAAGGCCTATATTCGCGTTATCCCTGTCATCCCCGATGACGACTGCTTCGCCTTCCAAATACGCCCCGACGGGCGGGCGGAGCGCGAAGGAGATTTTGCCATGCAGGAAGCGCCGCTGATGCCGAAGGCCACCGCCGTGTGGCTGGTCGAGAACACCGCGCTGTCGTTCGATCAGATCGCCGAATTCTGCAAGCTGCACCCGCTTGAGGTGAAGGCGATTGCCGACGGCGATTCCGCGCAGGGCATCAAGGGTCTCGACCCGATCCAGACCGGCCAGCTCACCCGCGACGAGATCGAGCGCGCCGAAAACGACAAAAATCGCCGTCTGCATCTCGCCGACCGCAAAGTTCGCGTCCCCGAGCAGAAGACCAAGCGCGGCCCGCGCTACACCCCGGTCTCGCGCCGCCAGGACCGCCCGAATGCGATCCTCTGGCTGATCCGCAATCATCCGGAACTCAAGGACAGCCAGATCATGCGGCTGGTCGGCACCACCAAGTCGACGATCCAGAGCATCCGCGAGCGTTCGCACTGGAACGCCGCAAATCTGACGCCGCTCGATCCGGTGACGCTCGGCCTGTGCTCGCAGATCGATCTGGACATGCAGGTGGCCAAGGCCGCCAAGGAAAAGCCCGCTCCGTCCGATCACGATCGCGTCACGCTGTTGCCGGCGTCGGTCACGACCGCACCCGAGCAGGAGCCGATCGAGGATGCGCGGACCGCGGCCGCTCACGCCAAATCGCAGGAAGACGCCGACGTCGCCTCGGTCTTCGCGAAGCTGAAGAAGATCGGCGGGACGAAGACCGAAGAAGACTGATCGCAGCGGCGGTCTGACGGCTTTCTCGATCGAGGGACGGCACAGGGCTTGCTTTGCGTCGCCCTGCGCCATTCCGGCGGCAATTTCGCTGTCCGCGGTAATGAGGGCCACGCCATGCGATTTCGGCCAAGTCGTCGCCAGGTATTCGGCCTCGCGGGCGGGCTCGCCTGCACGATGCTGGCCGCTCCGGCACGCGCACAACCGAAGCCAAAAATCGCGGCGTTGTTTGCCGGCAGCATAACGGATGGCGGCTTCATGGAGTCCGGCTATCGCGGGCTCGTCGCAGCGCGTGACAAGCTCGGCGTCGAAATCGGTTGGCGCGACGGCGTGCGGCCGGAACGCGAATTGCTCGCTACGGCGTTACGCGAATTGGCGCGCAGCGGAGCGGCGCTGGTGATCGCTCACGGCGGCCAGAATAACGAAGCCGCCAGGCTGGTTGCGCCGGAGTTTCCGGAGACCAGGTTCGTCGTCACGCAGGGCAATGTCACCGGCGACAATCTTGCGAGCTACGAGGTCCTGCAGGAAGACTCAGCCTTTCTGGCTGGTGCCCTGGCCGCGTGGAGCACAAGGACCGGCGTCGTCGGGCACATGTCCGGCATTCGCGTTGTCCCCGGCCTGAAGGGCCGCGCGGCCTATGCGCATGGTATTGCTCACGCCAATCCGCAGGTCCGGCTGCTCACCAATTTCTCCGGCAATCAGGATGACAATCCGCTGTCGAAGCGGATTGCGGCCGCGATGATCGCCGACAAGGCCGATGTTATCTTCACGATGCTCAATGCCGGCCGGTCCGGCGCGATCGACGCCTGCCGCGAAGGCGGAGCGAGGCAGATCGGCAATGTCCGCGACTGGACCACCGTGATGCCGGACGTGTTCATCGCCTCGGCCATTGCGGATTCCGGAATTGCGCTCCTGCGTGCCGCGGAGGATCTGACCGCAGGCACGCTGAAAACCAATTCCGTGGAAAAGATCGGCCTCGCGCGGCCCGACGCCGTGCGGCTCGCAATGTCGCCGGCGGTCGGCGACGATATTCGCAAGAAGATCGAGGCGCTGGCGGCCGACATCAAGGACGGCCGCGTCCGTGTCCCGACCGACTGGAGCGGTCCGGAATTTCAGACTCCCGCCTGATCGGTTCATCGGCCGCGCCCGGCGACACGTGCCGCACTCATTCGACGCCGCCTTCGTCCGCATCCGGGAACCTGCGCCCACCGCAGGAAGGCTGTGGATAATTTCCCGCGACTCAGTTGGT
This sequence comes from Pseudorhodoplanes sp., assembly GCF_035565795.1. Taxonomy (GTDB): domain Bacteria; phylum Pseudomonadota; class Alphaproteobacteria; order Rhizobiales; family Xanthobacteraceae; genus Pseudorhodoplanes. The sequence continues at coordinate 26,820 of NZ_DATMRV010000207.1, read as the reverse complement.
ATCCCGCTGCACCTAACGGTCGCAGCCGTTCAGCATCGGTTGTGGCCTCCGTGCACTAGTGCGTTGCAGCGAGGTGGCTAATGTCCGCCCCTCATCGGCGGGGGCGTCGAGGGAAAATATCCATGAGATGTCACGCTGTTCTGACCTTTTCTTTGCTTGCTCTCGCGACCTCGCAAGTCTCCGCCCAGACCACAGAAACGCAAGTTGCCGCGGCAACCCCAGCGGTTAGCGCACCGGATCCCGCCGCGGCCCCGAGACTTGCGGCTCCGGTACCGGCGACCGCCGCCGTAGCGCCCGCAGGCGATGCAGCCCCTCGCGCACGCCAGGTCCGACGCCCCGTCGCGCGGCAGCAGCAGCCCGAGCAGCCGCAGCAGCCGACATGGCAGGAGCGGATGCGCAGCATGTGGGGTGTGAACAATCCGCAGATTGACCCGCGGCAAGCCGATCCCCGTCAGGCGGATCCGCGGCGCGGCGCGGGCGCGCCGACGCAATATCCGGCGACGCCGGCTTATTCGACACGGCCGAACAATCGCCTGATCTTCGGCATGTTCTACACCAAGATCCCGCGCCAGACGGTCCCGTTCGCCGGCAATTACGCGCCGGGCACCATCATCGTGCGCCACCACGAGAAGCGCCTCTACTACGTGCTCGGCAACGGACAGGCGATCCAGTACGGCGTTGCTGTCGGCCGCGAAGGCGCGGCCTGGTCGGGCACCAGCGTCGTCTCCAACAAGCGCGAATGGCCGAGCTGGACGCCGACGCCGGAAATCCTGCGCCGCCAGCCGAACCTGCCGCGCTTCATGGAAGGCGGCCCGCAGAATCCGATGGGCGCGCGCGCGCTCTATCTCGGCGACACGCTGTATCGCATCCACGGCACCAACGAGCCATGGATGATCGGCGAGGAAGTGTCGTCCGGCTGCATCCGCATGACCAACGAGGACGTGATCGATCTCTATAACCGCACGCGCATGGGCGCGACGGTGATCGTGCAGCGCTAGGAAAAGCGAGAATTACTGGGGGCTACGCAACGGCATCGTTGCGGGGACCAAGCGGCCGGGCGAAAGCCCGGCCACCGCATTCTGCGAATGATCGCACGTTATCGGATAATCTCGATCACGCGCCGCTCGGACGGATCGACGACATACACGTCCCGATCACGCACGACGTAACGATAGCTCCGGATTTCCGGGACCTCGGTATAGATGGTCTCAGGGAAGCTCTCGAACTCGATCGATTCCGGAAGATCGTCACCGATCACGTATTCGCGGTCGATGGTCGTTGTCGCAGTGGCACTGCCCGTCGTGCGGCGCTCGATCGCCGAACGGCGGATCACGTCGCGCTGCTTGTCCGACAGCGTGAGCTTGCCACGCGACCGCGCGGCCGCACGCCCGCTGCCGCCTTCGTCGATCACCGTGACAATCTTCCGCGAGCGCGGCTCGACGATCACGATGTCATCTTCAACCAGCACGAACTGGTATCCGCGATACTGCGGATAAACCTCAACGATCGCCGGCGTCACCGGATAGAAGCGCACGCTCGCCGGCAGGACGGTTCCCACCGAAAGCGAGAAGTTCACGTTGCGAACCGGCTGCACATTGACCTTTTGGATCGACGTGGAAATCCGTGTCCGCTGCTGCTCGGTCGGCTGCGCCGCGCGGCGTTCGTTGGTGCGCGCCGCGTCGCGATCCTGACCGCGGTCGTTATCTCTGACCTGATCCCGGTTGCGTGCCCGATCGCTGTCACGGTCGCGGGCCTGATCGCGATCGCGTCTGCGGTCTCGATCCTGCGCCTGATTGCGGCCTCGGTCCGCATCCCGGTCCTGCGCCTGATTGCGGTTGCGGTCGGCATCGCGATCACGGGCCTGACTGCGATTTCGCTCCGCATCACGCGGCTGCGCCTGATTATCGCGTGCGCGGTCGCCGTCGCGCGACTGGGTGCGATCGCCCTTCGAGGGCTTCGCCTCGCCATCACGCTCCTGCGCGCGCGGCGTTGCCTGGTCCGGCTGCGAAACGGACGGGCTTGCCTGTCCGGTGGTTCCGCGCTCCTGTGCCCGTGGCGCCTGCTGGGAACGATTTTCGCGCGGCGATGGCCGAGCGTCCGGTTGCGCGGATGGGCTCTGTGCAGACGGCGCGCGATCAAGCTGACCGCGCTCCTGCGAGATGGACGGTTGCAGTCCCAAAGTAACGAGTGTGGCGCTGCCGAGCAGAAGCGCCTTCAGCGCGCGCGTATTCGTTGCGTGTATCATCTTGCCTCCGAAGGTTGATTTACAGCGCAGGTGATGCGCTCAGGGGGTCAAACCTCCTGCGGAAATCAACGTTCCATGGCATGTACATTCGACACGGAACTATTGTTCCGTCTCGAAAGCAATCAAACACGCGCCGACGCAGCCTTTCGCCACGAACGGCAGCATCACGCTCCCCGCCCTCTCACCGCCTCGCCGATCTCGTCGAGCACCTTCGGATCCTCGATCGTCGCGGGCATCGTCCAGGATTCGCCATCGGCAATCTTCTTCATGGTGCCGCGGAGAATTTTTCCGGAGCGCGTCTTCGGCAGCCGCGACACGGTGATCGCAAGCTTGAACGCAGCGACCGGACCGATCCGCTCGCGCACGAGACCGACGACCTCCTTTTCAATCGTGGCGTGATCGCGCGTGACGCCCGCCTTCAGCACCACGAAGCCGCAGGGCACCTCGCCCTTCAGCGTATCGGCCATGCCGATCACGGCGCATTCGGCGACATCTGGATGCGACGCGAGCACCTCTTCCATGCCACCGGTAGACAGACGATGGCCCGCGACGTTGATGATGTCGTCGGTGCGGCCCATGACGTTGACGTAGCCGTCCTCATCGAGGAAGCCGGCATCCGCGGTCTTGTAGTAACCGGGAAACTCCGCGAGATAGGCTTCCTTGAAGCGCTCGTCCTGTTGCCACAGTGTCGGGAACGCGCCGGGCGGCATCGGCAGCTTTGCGACGATCGAGCCGATCGTGCCCGCCGGCACTTCCTTGCAGCTCTCGTCCACTACGCGGATGTCCCAGCCCGGCATCGGCACCGTGGCCGAGCCGTGCTTCACGGGCAGCATGCCAAGGCCGACCGGATTGCCTGCAATGCACCAGCCGGTTTCGGTCTGCCACCAGTGATCGATCACCGGCCGGTTCAGCTTCTGCTCCGCCCATTCCACGGTCGGCGGATCGGCACGCTCCCCGGCGAGGAACAGCGTGCGGAATTTCGACAGATCGTATTTCGGCAGGAATGTGCCGTTCGGATCTTCCTTCTTGATCGCGCGAAACGCGGTCGGCGCCGTGAAGAACGCGACCGCCTTGTGCTGCGAGATCACGCGCCAGTACGCACCCGCGTCCGGCGTGCCGACCGGCTTGCCCTCATACATGATCGAGGTCGCGCCATGCAGAAGCGGCCCGTAGACGATGTAGGAATGCCCGACCACCCAGCCGATATCGGAGCCGCACCACCACACTTCGCCGGGATCGACGCCGTAGAGGTTCTTCATCGACCATTTCAGCGCGACGGCATGTCCGCCATTGTCGCGCACCACCCCCTTCGGGATGCCGGTCGTGCCAGACGTATAGAGGATATAGAGCGGATCGGTCGCGAGCACCGGAACGCAATCGGCGGTCTTCTTTGCGGCGATCGCGGCGTCGCGCAGCGTCGCCCAGTCGTGATCGCGGCCTTCGACCAGTGTGGCCTGTTCCTGCGGACGCTGCAGGATCACGCAGGCCGATGGCTTGGACTGCGCCATTTCCAACGCCTCATCGAGCAGCGGCTTGTACTTGACGATACGTCCCGGCTCGATGCCGCAGCTGGCGGACAGGATGAGCTTGGGTTCCGCATCGTCGATGCGTTTCGCCAGTTCGCTCGCCGCGAAGCCGCCGAACACCACGGAATGGACCGCACCGATGCGCGCGCAGGCGAGCATCGCAAACACCGCCTCCGGCACAAGCGGCATGTAGATGATGACGCGGTCGCCCTTGCCGACGCCGAAGTCCTTCAGAACGGCGGCGAGCGTGGCGACCTCGAACAGCATCTCCTCATAGGAGAACGAACATAATCTGCTCGTGACGGGCGAATCGTAGATCAGGGCGGTCTGGTTAGCGCGTCCGTTCAGGACATGCCGGTCAAGCGCGTTGTAGCAGGTGTTCAGCACACCACCCGCAAACCAGCGACCATAGACGCCCATGGACGGATCGAAGACCTTCCTGGCCGGCTCGATCCAGTCGATCTCCGTCGCGGCCTTGGCCCAGAAGCCCTCCGGGTCGCGCTTCCACTGCGCATAGACCTCAGGGTACCGGCTTGTTGTCTTGGCATCCATCTCGCACGCGCCTCCCTGTATCGCGCTCCCTTTGTCCTGCGTCCCGACGAGGCCATGCAGCCATCGACAGAGAGGAGAGCGGAATTTTCGGCAATTGTCGGATTGTGGCCCGCAATTGCAAGCGCCGCACAGATGCAGGCCGGAACATGCACCACGCAGGCGCGCCATTCGCAATTTGCAGTAGCGGTCGCCCGGGCGCTCGTATTTGATCCGCCGCAAAATGAGACCCTCCGCTTGAGCCTCCCTACCGACCCGCTGTTCTGGATCGTCGCCGCAATCGGCGTGACGCTGCTTGGCCTCGCCAAGGGCGGCTTCACCGGCGTGGGCATGGTTGCGACGCCGCTCCTGGCGCTGATCGTCCCGCCGCTGCAGGCGGTGGCGATCATGCTGCCGATCCTGCTCCTTCAGGACGTGATCTCGGTCTGGGCCTACCGGCACCACTGGGATGCCTGGAATCTGAAAGTTCTGATCCCGGGCGGCCTGATCGGGGTCGCGGCCGGCGGACTCCTCGCGGCCTACGTGCCGGACGCGGCGGTGCGCCTCGCGGTTGGCGTCATCGGCGTGACCTTCGTCCTGTGGCGCTGGTTCGGTCCGGCCGGAGGCGACATCGGGATTCGCCCGAGTGCGGCGAGCGGGGTGTTCTGGGGCTCGCTTTCAGGGTTCACATCGACGCTGGCCAACGCCGGCGCTCCGCCCTGGCAGGTCCACATGATGCCGCAGCACCTGCCGAAGCTGATCTTCGCGGGGACCGCCACCATGTATTTCGCGGCGACCAACCTCGCGAAGGTCATTCCTTATTTCGCGCTAGGGCAGTTCACCACCGACACGCTCTGGATCTCGGCTGCGCTGTTTCCGCTTGCGATCGCCACGAATTATCTCGGGATCTGGCTGGTCCGCGTCACGCCGCAGGAAAGGTTCTACAGGATCGTGTATGTCATCACGTTCCTGATTTCGCTTGAACTGATCCGCAACGGCGTGACCGCATTCGCGGCCTGACAGATGTCCATCATCACCGATCCGCTCTTCTACATGGTCGCGATCCCGGCCCTGATCGCGCTTGGATTGTCGAAAGGCGGCTTTGCCGGCGTCGGCGTGATCGCGACGCCGCTGACGGCGCTGTATTTGCCGCCGCTGGAAGCTGCGGCGCTGATCCTGCCGGTGTTGATCGTGCAGGATGCCATCTCGGTCTGGTGGTACCGGCGCGATTTCGATCCCTGGAATCTGAAGGTAATGCTGCCCGGCGCACTCGTCGGCATGGCGCTCGCATGGGCCTTCGCGGCCTATGTCAGCAACGATGCGCTGCGCATCTCGGTCGGCGTCATCGGCATCGTCTTCGTGATCTATTCGCTGTTCACCAAAATTCCGGCGGAAGGCCACAAGAAGACGGCGCTCGGCGGCGCGTTCTGGGGAAGCGTCTCGGGCTTCACCTCGTTCCTGTCGCAGGCCGGCGGCCCGCCCTATCAGGTGCATGTCCTGCCGCAGCGACTGCCGAAGCTCACGCTGGTCGGCACCACCACGATCTTCTTTGCGATCGTGAATTTCCTGAAGATCGGTCCCTATTTCGCGCTCGGGCAATTCTCCACGGTGAACTTCGCGACCTCCATGGTGCTGCTGCCGGTCGCGGTCGCCGCCAACGCACTCGGCATCTATCTGGTGCGGGTGACGCCGGTGGAGGTGTTCTATCGCATCGCCTATACGCTGGTGTTCTGCGTGTCGGTGATGTTGCTGTGGCAGGGCATTACCGGCTTGATGCGGGGCTGAGAGCACGTCACCGTGCTGACACAGGCGATTTCTAGCCTGCCTGCATCAGGCCTATCGGACCCGTCATCGTTTCTGTTGTAGCGTTCGCCGTCATGACCTCACCCGCACAGGCGTTCGATCTTCAGGGCCATCGTGGCGCCCGCGGGCTGGCACCGGAAAACACCATTCCCGCTTTCGAGACCGCGCTGAGGATCGGTGTCACCACGCTTGAACTCGATGTGGCAATGACAAAGGACGATGTCCTGGTCGTCAGCCACGATTCCTATCTCAATCCCGAACACACGCGCGGCCCCGACGGCGAATTCCTGAAGAAGCAAGGTCCGGCGATCCGTTCGCTCGGCTTCGACGAATTGCAGCGCTATGATGTCGGCCGCATCCAGCCCGGCACCGCCTATGCCGCACGCTTCCCGACGCAGCGGGGCGCAGACAATGTCCGCATTCCGAAGCTCACCGACGTCTTCGATCTCGTGCAGCGTAACGGCGCCGACCATATCCGCTTCAATATCGAGACCAAGCTGACGCCGACCTCCGGAGCCGATGCGCCCGACCCCGAAACTTTCGCGACCGCGCTTACCAAAGCAATCCAGGACGCCGGGCTCACCTCACGCGCAAGCATCCAGAGCTTCGACTGGCGTACCCTGATGGTGGCAAGGCGCATCGCGCCGCAGATCGAACGCGTCTGCCTGACGATCGAAACTCCGGGCGAGGACAATATCGGCCGCAACCTGCCGGGCCCCTCGCCATGGACGGTCGGCCTCGATATCGACGATTACGGCGGTTCGGTGCCGCGCCTCGTGAAAGCCGCCGATTGCACGGTCTGGTCGCCCTATTTCCACAACGTCACCGCAGCGCTGGTGAAGAAAGCGCACGGCCTCGGACTGAAAGTGATCCCATGGACGGTGAACGAGATGGCGGACCTCGAACTGATGTACCAGACCGGCATCGACGGCATCATCTCGGATTATCCGGACCGCGCCCGCGCGGCGCTGCCGAAGGGCATCGCGGCACCCAAGCCGGTATCGGTGCGCTGATGCAGCCTTCGTTACCTCCCCCTTGCAGGGGGAGGGTGTCTGAACACTGCGCTCGCGTCGACACGCGATTGATCACCTGCGCGCCTCTTCCTATTGTTGCCTCAGCCCCAGGGAGGCAACAACAATGGCGAAAACGCCCCAAAATCTGACGCCCTACGATATCGACCTCGACCGCAACGCGGCCAACTTCCAGCCGCTGACGCCGCTGCAATTTCTGGAGCGCGCGGCGAGCACGCATCCCGATCACGTCGCCATCATCCACGGGCCGCTTCGGCGCACTTACCGCGACTTCTACGCCCGCTCCCGCCGCCTCGCCTCGGCGCTCGCAAAGCGCGGCATCAAGCGCGGCGACACCGTGTCAGTCGTGCTCGCCAATACGCCGGCGATGCTGGAATGCCACTACGGCGTGCCGATGACCGGTGCGGTGCTCAACACCATCAATACGCGGCTCGATGCCGCCGTGAATGCATTCACCCTCGATCATGCCGAAACGAAAGTGCTGATCGTCGATCGCGAATTCTCGAAGGTGATGAAGGATGCGCTTTCGCGCGCGAAGGTGAAGCCGCTGGTGATCGATTACGACGATCCCGAATATGCCGGCGAAGGCGAACGCATCGGCACGATCGAATACGAAGCCTTCCTGAAAGAGGGCGATGCCGACTTCGCGTGGCAGATGCCGGATGATGAATGGGACGCGATCTCGCTCAACTACACATCCGGCACCACCGGCGACCCGAAAGGCGTGGTCTATCACCATCGCGGCGCTTATCTGCTCGCGACCGGCAATGTCGTGACCTGCAGCATGGGCAAACATCCGGTCTATCTGTGGACGCTGCCGATGTTCCACTGCAACGGCTGGTGCTTCCCGTGGTCGATCTCGGTGCTGGCCGGCACGCATGTGTGTCTGCGTCAGGTGCGCGCGGCGGCGATGTATGACGCCATCGCGAACCACAAGGTGACGCATCTGTGCGGCGCGCCGATCGTGATGGCGACGCTGCTCAATGCGCCGGCCAGCGAGAAGAAGCCGCTGCCGCATGTGGTGGAATTCTTCACCGCGGCCGCGCCGCCGCCGGAAGCCGTGCTCGCCGGCATGAAGGAAGCCGGTTTCAACGTCACGCATCTTTACGGGCTGACCGAATGCTACGGCCCAGCCGTGGTCAATGACTGGCATCTGGATTGGGACGCGCTGACGTCCGCCGAACAGGCCGCGCGGAAAGCGCGGCAGGGCGTACGCTACGGCGCGCTCGAAGCGCTCGAGGTGATGGACCCCGAGACGATGCAGCCCGTGGCCCGCGACGGCGCGACCCTCGGCGAAGTGATGATGCGCGGCAATGTGGTGATGAAAGGCTATCTCAAGAATCCCGCTGCATCCGCCAAGGCGTTCGCCGGCGGCTGGTTCCACACCGGCGATCTCGGCGTGATGCACCCCGATGGTTATATCCAGCTCAAGGATCGCTCGAAGGACATCATCATTTCCGGCGGCGAGAACATCTCGTCGATCGAAGTGGAGGACGCGCTCTACAAGCATCCGTCCGTGCAGGCGGCGGCCGTGGTGGCAAAGCCCGACGACAAATGGGGCGAGACGCCCTGCGCATTCATCGAACTCAAGCCCGGCGCGAGTGCGAGCGCGGACGATCTGATCGCGTGGTGCCGTGACAATCTCGCCGGCTACAAGGTTCCGCGACACATCGTGTTTTCTGAACTGCCGAAGACAAGCACCGGCAAGATCCAGAAGTTCAAGCTGCGCGATATGGCGCGCGAGGTGTAGGCGCGCGACCGCGGGCGCCGCGCAAGCAAACACGCGCGTATGGTAACCAGACTCTTTACGGACCTTCGCAAGCCTGCTCGCAAGTCTGCGCAAAATCTCATGGCAGGCTTGCGCGCGCATGAGGCGTGCTTTCCGCCGCATTAATGATGCGGCAAACCAGAAGGCATACTCTCGTAGAACTACGGCTTGCAGCCTTACCGGCGCCGCTTTCGGCGTGCCGAGGTGCAGCCGTACTGGTTCAAGACGATACCCGAATGCATCTGAACATCATCCACGTCTTCCGTGCCCCCGTCGGCGGGTTGTTCCGGCACGTGGTCGATCTCGTGCGCGGGCAGATCGCGCGTGGTCACCAGGTTGGCATCATCGCGGATTCGACCACCGGTAACATGAGGGCGGACGAGATCTTTGCCGACCTTGCGCCGCAGCTTGCGCTCGGGCTGACGCGCATCCCGATGCGGCGTCCGCTCAGCCCGCTCGACATGCCCGCCGTGCTGCATGTCACCCGGCGCATTCACGACACGCGGGCCGATGTCATTCACGGTCACGGCGCCAAGGGCGGCGCCTATGCGCGCCTCGCCATTCCCGGACGCCGCCTCGTGCGCGCCTACACGCCGCATGGCGGAAGCCTGCTGCTCAGCCACGACAACTGGTCGGGCCGGATGTATCTCACGCTGGAGCGCATTCTGCTCGCGCGCCCCACACTGTTCCTGTTCGAGAGCGCCTATAGCGGCCAGATCTTCCGCGAGAAGATCGGCAAGCCGAACGGCCTCGTGCGCGTCATCCATAACGGCGTGTCGCAAGGCGAATTCGAGCCGATCGCACCCGTGCCGGATGCCACCGATCTGATCTTCATCGGCGAATTGCGGCCGGTGAAGGGCATCGACGTCCTGATCAACGCAATCTCGCGCCTGCACTCGACCGGACGCGCCGTCACCGCGACGCTGGTCGGCAGCGGCCCCGACGAGGCTGCGCTGAAGGCGCAGGTCCAGCGCCTGTCGTTGCAACACGCGATCCGCTTCAGGCCGGCGATGCCGGCTCGCGAGGCGCTCGCGCTCGGCCATATCATGGTCATCCCGTCGCGCGCGGAGTCGCTTCCCTATGTGGTCCTGGAGGCCGCGGCCGCCGGCAAGTCGATGATCACAACCAATGTCGGCGGCATTCCCGAGATCTATGGTCCGCTGTCGTCCGCGCTGGTCGAGGCGGGCAATGTCGACGCGCTCGCCAGCGCAATCGCCCGCACGATGGACAATCCCGCAGCGGCACGGATGCTCGCGGATGATCTCCGCCGCCGCGTCGCATCGCTGTTCTCGGTCGACGCGATGGTGGATGGGGTGATCGCGGCTTACGGCGAGGCGATGACGAAGACGGTCCTCTTGTACGATCCAGTGCTCGCATCGAAGCAATGAATTCGTTGGCACCTGCCAGCTATTTCGTGGCCACAATCATCGACTGATCCGGCGTCAACGGTGCGAATTCGGCGCCGTTGAATCCCGCCTCGTCCAGCCATTGACGGCAATCCGCAATGGTAAAATCAAATCCGCCGGGCGTCATCACGAGCATGTTGAGACTGGCGAGCAGACCGGTTGCATTCGACATTCTTTCGTCGTCGATGAACCGTTCATAGACAATGAGACGTCCGCCCTCCGAAAGGGCAGCGTAGGTCTTGGCGAGCAGGAGCTTCTTTGTGTCCAAATCCCAATTGTGCAGCACTCGCCCCATGACCAGCACGTCCGCTGCGGGCAACGGGGCTTGCAAGAAATCGCCGGGATGAAAGATCACACGGTCGGACAGCGCGTGTTTGCGGACATAGGCCTCGAACACCGGTTCGATCGGCGGCAAATCGAATCCAACGACAGTCAGATGTGCATGGCTCTGCGCCAATCGCACCGGCAGGCACCCCTCCGCGCAGCCGATATCGACAACCCTCTTGCAGCGCGACCAGGGAAAAGTCCCAGCCAGCGCGTCCGCGATCGGTCGCGTTGCAGCGGTCATGGCGGCCGCAAATTGCGCAAGCCCCTTGCTGTCGCGGTACCGGCTGCCATAGGGGCCGGAACGATCCGGTTCGGTCTGCGGCCGGCCCGTTCTAAGAGAATCGCTCAGCGATGCCCATTTCGGGTAGAGGCTCGCATTGATGAATTCGAGCTCATGGCCGAGGTAGGTGGATTTGGTGCGATCAAGATAGAACGCAGTTTCCGGCGCATTGCGATACCGGCCGTCGTCTCCGCGATCAAGAAGTCGGAGCGCGACCAGGGCGTCAAAAAAGTCGCGCGCGCCGCGCCTGTCGATGCCGATCCTCAGGCGCAGGGATTCAAGATCGAGCGCCTGGTCGGAGAGTGCGGAAAAAACATCGAGCTCGACCGCGCTCAGCAGGACCTTTGCCTCGCGATAGGCATAGGCGAGCCGGTGGATCCGTTCAAACGCAGGCGCAAATCCCCCGCTCAAGGCCTCCCCCTTATTGTTGCTTCGGTACGCCGGACTTCGTGATCTCACCCGCAATGGCGGCGATCTGCGCGCGCTGCGTGGCGATGACAGCGGCAAATTCCGCCGGCGTACTGCCCCGCACCGCCGATCCGAGCTTGGCGAGGCGTTCCCGAACCTCGGGCTGGTCGCCGACTGTGCCGATATCGGCCGCGATCTTTTCGCGCAACGGCTGAGGCATGTCGCGCCATCCAAAGAAACCGGTGACCGCTTCGAATTTCATTGCCGGATAGCCTTCTTCCGCCATTGTCGGCACGCTGGGCGCCGCCGGCGAACGCGCTCCATTCAGGAACGCGAGAAACTTGATCTTTCCGTCGCGCGCTTGCGGCAAGAGCGGCAAGACACCGGCTGCGATTGCATCGATTCGTCCCTCGCGCAGATCGGTGATGGCTTGATTGAAGTCACGATAGTGAGCCTGGACCATGGAGAGGCCGCTTTCCTTCTGAAAGGCGGCGAAGGCGTAATAGGGGACTCCGGGCGTCGCCGCCCACGTCAGTTGGCCGCTTCGCTTGCGAGCCAGCTGAATGAGCTCGGCAAGCGAGTTGACGTTCAGAGAACTGGAAACCGCAATCGCAAGGAAGTTGTCGGACGTTGACGCAATTGGGACGAGGTCGTGCGCCGGATCGTAGGGCAGCTTCTCGATCGTCAACGGATTGATGCTGATCAGTGCCGCAAACGAATAGAGCAGCGTGTGGTCGTCGCTCCGCCTTACGAATTCGCGCGCTGCCACAAGGCCATCCGGTCCGGGCAAATTTTCCACGATGACGGGCTGCTTCCATTTCTCACTCAGCTTCTCCGCGAACAGCCGCGCTATGACATCGTTGGCGATGCCCGGCGGATTCGGAACGATGAGGCGGACGGTCCGCTGGGGCCAGGATTCGGCAGCGGTGCCTCCAGCCGCCGTCGTGACGATCAGGGCGAGTCCCAACGCGAACGATCGAGCTAATTCTGGCTTTGCAAGCATGGTACGCTCCTGTTCACTTCGATGAATTCCGCGGCTTCGGCTTTCTCCGTCCGGCGCCGGGCCGCGCGAGCGCCTCGTTGGTTGCGACCACCCTTGTCAGGAGCGCAATCAACGTTTCCTGCTCGGCGGCCGTAAGCGCCGACAGGATTTCCTTCTCGACTGCGCGCCCGGTCGGATGCAGCCGCTTGCGCAACGCGATACCGGGCCGCGACAGGCGCAACAGGCGTGCGCGCCTATCCTCACCGTTGATGCGCCGCTCGACGAGGCCCTGCTTTTCGAGCTGATCGACGAGCATGCTGGTGCTTGCGCGATCCACGCCAAGCCGCGCGGCAAGACTGTTCTGTTCGATGTCGGGATTCACATAGAGATAGGCGAGCACCGCATATTGCAGCGGCGTCAGGCCGGAATCGGCCAAAGCGCCGGCGACGGCGGACGTGCAGATTTGATGAAAGCGGCGCGCAAGGGCGCTGGGCGTGGGTTGCACCGGGACGGCCGGACGCTCCGGTCGTTCAACCGGGGCGGGCTCAACCGCCTTCTGGAGAGCATTTCGAGACATCCGACCCAAATCGTTAGAATTCTTATCGTTAGTATTCTGACGATTTGGACGAGTCAAGCTCCACCCGCCGGGGCGGCGGCACATCGTCAGGTAGGTTGGGGACGCGAACAGGCAGAGAGCGGCGACAGACTGGCGCGACAGCCTCGTCTATTGCCGGGTGATCGCGGCTTACGGCGAGGCGATGACCGAGCCGATGTCCGTGCATCGCCCTGCCATCGCGCTGAAGTAGACCGGCTGAATTCGTGTCTTCGCGGGAATGAGCGACGAACGGGACGCCGCTATTTCGCCTTCGCCTTGTCGTCCTGCGGCTTTTCCAGCTTCTCGAGCCTTGCCTGCGTCGTGGCAAGTGCAGCCTTCAGCGCGTTGATCTCGGTCCGCGCCGCCGCAAGCTCCTTGGTCGCGGCCTCGATCTTCTGCCGTGCGTCGCGCGCGTTGCGGTCGATCACACCCTGAAGAAACTCCGCGTTGGCCTGCAGGCAGCTGGTCCGGCGCTCCATCTGCTTTTCGGCGGTGCAGACCTCCAGCCCGCGAACGTCCTGCGCCGGCGCCGGTGTGATCGCAGCAAACACGAACGCAGCCGCGATCAGGCGCGCGAGGCGTCGCTGGCTATTGCTTTGGCTGAGGCTTTTCATCTGGCTTTGTCTCGGGTTTGGCATCCGGCTCGGCGCCAGGATTGGCGCCGGAATTGGCATCGTTGCAGGACCATTCCTTCGGCTGACAGGCGATCCCGATATTCGAACAGACGGTGTGGCTGCAGATACGGCAGCCATCGGTGAAGGATTTGCAGCTGGGCGCATCGCGAGTGATCTTCTGCCACCAGTTTTCGTCAGGCTTGGCCCCATCGTCCTCGGGCTTCTGCAAGTCGAGCTTGGAGTCCTCAGCGAATTTCTGCGAAGGCTCCGCAAGTTGTGGCGCTTGCGAAGCCGGCCGATCAACGATTTCCGAGGCGAACGCGCTGCCGCACGCGACCAGGAGAATCAATGTGAGAGCCGCGAGGCGCATCAATCGATCTTCAGGTTGAGCTTGCGGATCAGCGTCGACCACTTGGTCTCGTCACGATCGAGCAATGCGCCGTGTTCTTCCGGCGTGCTCGACATCGGCTCCGCAGCGTCGTTGGCGATACGCGCCTGCACGTCGGGCTGCGCCAGTGCCGCGCGCAACTCCTTATTCAGCCGGTCGATGATCGGACGCGGCGTGCCGGCCGGCGCAAGAAGACCGTAATAGAGATCGGCTTCAAAGCCCGGCAATCCGGATTCCGCGACGGTCGGAACGTCCGGCAGATGGCTGGAGCGCTTCGCGGATGTCACCGCAAGCGCGCGCAGCGTGCCGCCCTTCAGATTGCCGAAGGCCGGCGGAATGATGTTGCAGGCAACCGCCACATGACCGCCGACGAGATCGGTGAGGCTCTGCGCGGTGCCCTTGTAGGGAATGAGGTTCATGTTCACGCCGGCGCTGGCCATGAACAGTTCGGCGCACAGATGCGAGCCGGTGCCCTTCGGCGACGAGCCCACATTGATCTTGCCGGGCTCCTTCTTCGCAGCGGCGATCAGGTCTGCGACGGTCTTGTAGGGCGAGCCGGGCTGGGTCATGAACGCCATCGGCATCACCGCGATCAGTCCGATTGGCGCGAAGTCCTTGCGGATATCGTAGCCCGGATTCGTATAGAGGCTCGGATTGATGCCCATCGTGCCGGTGTGACCGAGCAGCAGCGTGTAACCGTCCGGCGCCGCCTTCGCCGCCGCGCGCGATCCGATCACGCCGCCGGCGCCGCCACGATTGTCGACCACGATCTGCTGACCGAGCGACGCCGACAGCTTGTCGGCGATGATGCGCGCCATTGCGTCGTTACCGCCGCCGGGCGGGAACGGCACGATCAGGGTGATCGGTCGGTTCGGATAATCCTGCGCCTGCGCGGAAATGCTGATCGCGCCGCCAAGACACGCCAGCAACGCGAGACCACACAGCAGCGATTTCGCTGTTCTCTCCGCGATAGTTCTCACGACACAATCCCCCGATGTTGCTCTGGTTCGAAGCCATGTCCGGCGCGGTTGTTGCCGGGCGCAGTCATGCTCCGGCGCCCCCAATGTCAGATGCGCCGTTCCCAAAAACAAGACCGCCGGTCTCTCTTGCGAGAGCCGGCGGTACGGTCGTCATTACGCCATGAAATTGAATGTCAGCTCAGTGGATGCTGGTCGATGACTGCATCCTGGCGATCTCATCCTTCAACTGGAGCTTCCGTCGTTTCAGCTCCGCTATCTTGATGTCGTCACTCGATGGATGCGCGAGGGCATCGGCGATCTCTTCCTCAAGCTCCCGATGACGGGCCTTGAGCTCTACAAGATGCTCTTGAATCGACATGGGGGATTTGGCCTCCTCGGATGGGGGTGGAGTCCTAACCTGAACACTTTGACATGCGAATTGTGGCAAGTCGACAGCGGGCGGAAATTGCGTTGCGGCAAATCCCCGCTTTTCGTTAGCTTTTGGCGACTTTGCGGGCCGTCTGGCTTGAACGGGTTCCAGTCTCGCGGCACAAGATGGTACCGGACGGGAATGTGGGGTGGCCACAACCCATTGAACCGAGAGGGTTTTCACAACCGACTGGCATGACGGGCGAGGACGAGAGCAATTTGCGGGCGGAACTTGCGCGGCTGCAGCAGGAGCACCGCGACCTTGACGCTGCCATCGATGCGCTGAACGACGCACCTGGCCGCGACCAGATCCAGGTGCAGCGCCTGAAGAAGCGCAAGCTCATCCTTCGCGATCGCATCTCCTTCATCGAGGACGAGTTGACCCCGGATATCATTGCCTAGTCAGGACAAACACCGGTCCTTTGGCTTGCCGCACCCCGGCTGCTGCGTATAGTCGGCCGCTTCTTTCGATCCACGGAATCGCCACAATGGCCGCCCGGCCGAAATCATCATCCAGAAAGAAGCCCGTCGCCATCATCATGGGCAGCCAGTCCGACTGGGCGACCATGCAGCACGCCGCCGAGATGCTCGACCGTCTCAAGGTCGGCTACGACGCGCTGATCGTGTCCGCACATCGCACTCCCGACCGGCTCTATGCCTTCGCGAAATCGGCGCACAAGAAGTACAAGATCGTCATCGCCGGCGCAGGCGGCGCGGCGCACCTGCCCGGCATGGCTGCGGCCATGACGACGCTTCCGGTGTTCGGCGTGCCGATGAATGTCACCGCGCTGGAGGGCAAGGATTCGCTCCTCTCCATCGTGCAGATGCCCGCCGGTATCCCGGTCGGCACGCTCGCGATCGGCAAGCCCGGTGCGATCAACGCGGCGCTCCTCGCCGCCGCCGTGCTGGCGCTCGACAACAAGCCGCTGGCCAAGCGGCTTGCGGCGCTCCGCAAGGCGCAGACCGCGAGCGTCGCCAAAAGGCCGAAGGCCGTGAACGAGACGAAGCCTCCAAAATCTGCCAACCAACGATCGAAGTAAGATGATCAAGCGCGACAACGGCTCGCTCCCGCCCGGCGCGACGATCGGCATTCTTGGCGGCGGCCAGCTGGCGCGCATGCTGGCGCAGGCCGCCTCGCGGATCGGGCTGAACTGCCATGTCTACGCGCCGGAGGCCGATTCCTGCGCCTTCGAGGTGGTCAAGCGCGCCACCATTGCCCCGTACGAAGACCAGGACGCGCTCGCCCGTTTCGCCAACGAATGCGACGTCATCACCTATGAATTCGAGAATGTGCCGGCGCAGACCGCCTCATTCCTGTCGCAGCGAAAGCTCGTCCTCCCCGACCCGCGCGTGCTTGCGACGACGCAGGACCGGCTGATCGAGAAGGAATTCGTCGAGCAGCTCGACATCGCGACCGCGCCCTATGCGCCGGTCGCCGATGCGCCGCAGCTGTTCGAGGCGGTGCGCCGCATCGGCCTGCCCGCGATCCTGAAGACGCGGCGCTTCGGCTATGACGGCAAGGGCCAGTTCAAGATCGACGCCGGCGGCGATCCGGCCGTGGGCTGGCGCGCCATCGGCGGGGCGCCCTGCATCCTCGAAGGATTCGTTCCGTTCGAGCGGGAAGTCTCGGTCGTGGTCGCGCGCGGCCGCGACGGTTCGCTGCAGAGCTTCGACGTCACCGAGAACGAGCACCGCGACCACATCCTCAAGGTCTCGCGCGTGCCCGCGGGCATCCCCGATCAGGTCGCGGCCGAGGCCGTGCGCATTGCGGAAACCATTGCGACCGCGTTCGACTATGTCGGCGTGCTGGCGGTGGAGATGTTCGTCGTGCGCGACGGCACGGCGCAACGCGTCCTCGTCAACGAAATCGCCCCGCGCGTGCACAATTCCGGGCACTGGACCATCGACGGCTGCTCGGTGTCGCAATTCGAGCAGCATATCCGCGCGATCGCCGGCTGGCCGCTGGCGGTGCCGGTGCGGCTCGGCCGGGTCGAGATGGTGAACCTGATCGGAGCCGAAGCGGCCGATTACGGGCGCTGGCTGACGGTGCCGGGCGCCTCGCTCCACCTCTACGGCAAGGGCGAGCCGGTTCCCGGCCGCAAGATGGGCCACGTCACCCGCGTACAGGTAGACTGAGTCGTCCTTCACCTCCCCCTTTCAGGGGGAGGGAGCGGATGGAGTTCGCCTCTGGCTCACACCCCCCGGTTCCGCAGAACCGTCTGGCAGGACTTGCTCAGCCGCGCCCGATTCTGCTGGAGGCAGCCCAGCACCTGCAGCGGATCCGGCTCGAACCGCTGGCAGTATTTGGCCGAATCCGGCGCACAGGCGCGTTCCTCCTCCGGTGTTCCCTGCATCATGTTCGGGAAAGGCGGAAGCGGTGCCGGCTGCTGCTGGGCAAAGGCCGCCCCGGCCGCACCGAACACCAGAATCACCGCAAAAACTGCCCCCTTCGCGCCAGACATCGGACCTCCCTTTGATTTGCCGCCGAGAGTCAGGCATGGCTGCGAATTGGTCCCCAGGCAAGGCGGGCCGGGGAAAATAGAGCCCCTGTGACATCGCGGCCGTGGACGCGCCGCCCGGTTGAAACCGAAGTGGACTTTCCCCTGGCTTTCTGCTATTCCGCCGCCCGACTCGAAGGGCCGGTTTCAGCCCAACTCGGCTCCCGTACAACAATTCATGCACTGCCCGCCGGCCGATCCGGCTTGGGCTGCAGCCGCGAAGAAGGATTATCCGTGCAGGTTCTCGTCCGCGATAACAACGTCGACCAGGCTCTCAAGGCGCTCAAGAAGAAGATGCAGCGCGAGGGCATTTTCCGCGAAATGAAGCTTCGCGGCCATTACGAGAAGCCGTCCGAGAAGAAGGCTCGCCAGAAGGCTGAAGCCGTGCGTCGTGCCCGCAAGCTGGCGCGCAAGAAGCTGCAGCGCGAAGGCCTGCTGCCGATGAAGCCGAAGCCGGCCTTTGGTGCTGCAGGCGGCCGCGACGGTGGACGTGGCCCGCGGCCTGCTGGCGGCGGCTTTGGCGGCGCGCGCTAACTGCACACGCGTTTCGCACGAGGGGTTTACGAAGCCGCCGGAGGCAACTCCGGCGGTTTTGCTTTGTGGGAGGCATATCCCGCGCCCGCCGTTTTACCGCCACGCCATTCCGTCTATCATCGCGCGCAATGAGCCCGCCGAACGTCCCGCCCTTTCCGGCCAGCCGCGCCGCGCGCCCCTTCGCACGCGCCGCATCTCAAATGGCAAGCCTTGCGGCCGCGTTCGCGCTCGCGGGCTGTTCGACCATGCTCGACCAGAGCGCGCTCCCGGAGGCGAGCTATTCCGCCTCGCCGGCCAACATCGCCTCGCTTACCGATGTGATCCAGTCGCAACCGAACGATCCGCAGGCCTACAACATGCGCGGCAGCGTGCTGGCCTCGTCCGGCCGCCGCAAGGAAGCGCTGATCGACTTCAACAAGGCGATCCAGCTCGATCCGAAATATTCCGAGGCCTATGCCAATCGCGGCCTCGTCCATCGTCAGGACGGCAAACCCGATCTTGCGCTGAAGGATTACGACGCCGCGATCCGCATCGACGAGAATTACGCCGCCGCCTATCTCGGACGCGGGCTCGCCTGGCGCGACAAGAAGCAGACCCTGAAAGCGCTGGAAGACATCAACCGTGCGATCGCGATCCGGCCCGACAACGCGCAGGCCTATTACAATCGCGGCCTGCTCTATCAGGGCGACAACCAGCACCAGTTCGCGATCGACGATTTCTCGACCGCGATCACGCTGGCGCCGCGCGAAGCCGATCCCTATCTCGCGCGCGCCCTCTCCTACATCGCGGCCGGCGACCTCAAGGCCGCGACCGGCGATCTCGACAACGCGGTCAGCATCGACGAACAGAATTTCGCCGCGTGGACCTCGCGCGGTCTCGCCTATGAGCGCCTGGGCGACAAGGAAAAGGCCGCGGGCTCATACGCGAAGGCGCTCAACATCCAGCAGAACTATGCGCCTGCGTCAGAAGGCTTCCGAAGAGTCGGCGGCAAGTTCGGGCAGACGTATCAGGCGTTTTGAGTTGGGCGCTGTATGCGCGCAATTTCGTCAGAGCCCGAGACGTGCGGCCTTGTCGTGACATGACTTCAGTGCCGCAACCCAATACTTTCGTCATGGCAACGTAGCTGGCGGGTTAGGCGCGCGCGGATCTAACCCACACTGCAGCACACGCGACGTGCTTCGTGATATTCTAGCTGACACCGATAGCCTGCAGCCGAGAGAGAAATCCGGTAAACTTTCGTAATTTGTCCAAATCAGATGGAGGCACGCCATCCGGATCGAAATGCATCACATCATTTCGGATTCTGCGAACGTCATCCAATGCGTCACAGAACGTTTGACGATCGATTGCAATTCCGAGCTTTGTCCAGCGGTCATGCTTTTCTATCAATCTAACATATTCACCAAAAGTTAGGTCCGCCACAGCGCTGACACTTCTCGCACTATCTTCCGGGTCTCGAATGGAACCCAGCTCTTCTGAGGAAAACTTCCCATCTAACAATCTGCGGATATGGTTTTCTATCTCGCCCAACAACAAGAATGGCTCCGCCAACTGCTGAAATTGTTCGCTAAGATCACTAGCTGTCACGATCCCAGTTATTCGATTGTCGGCCGCACGAACTAAGACATACTGATGTTGAATAATTATTGGTATCGCTTGAAATAACGAGTCAAATGCACGAATTTCCTGGTGATGATCCATCACATCTTGAGCCGACTTGCCAGATTGACCGGATGCTAAACGCGCCCCTATTGATGCCCAACTCACGACCCCTTTGACCTCTCGTTCAGATGTCATCACTGGCAGTTGCGAGAAATCGTTCGTCAACATGAGCGTTACCGCTCTTTCCAAGGAAGCATTAGGGGCAACAAAAACTGGTGCTTTGTTGGCAGCAGCCAGTTTGCTTATTCTATAGGTTGGATCATTTTGAGCTACTGAAGCAACGGGCACTGAACTTGCCAGCGCGCTATCAGTCTCAGTCGCTGACAAGCGACCGTCTGGCGAAGCATTCCCTTTATCAACAAGAACAAAGCTCAAGTAAGAATCTATGTACGCCGACTCGAAGTCCGGCTCAGTACTAAGACCAGCGCGATCAAGAGCAGAGCGAATGTGCCAGACCAACCAAGAGCCACGCCTTTGTGCGCCAAACCATTCCAATAACGTACGAACACTGATCCGTGGCGACTCTTGACCTTCTCGTAACAGCCTTGCGATTTCAAACAATTTAGTCTCGGTTCGCATGCGCCTGCCCCAAGTGATGCATTCAAAGATGCATCATCTGCAGCAGTTTCGCCACTCTTGACATATCCATGGAATATGAACTCGCTCACTAGGACCGCTGTCGCGAGGCGTCGTTTTTGAGCGGAGCGAGGTGCGGCGTCGCAGCACACACAACAAGTTTGCGTACCGCAAACTGCATTGGCGGGGTCTACGAAACCCTGCCGGGAGCAGGCTGACGCCATGTGCTTGCGCGTTTTGCGCACTCTTCGCGTATGGAGGTAAGGCGCGGCCCGGCGCCGAGGGCGGCGTGCCGCCGCAGCGCCCCGCGTCTCTACACCGCCCCGCTTTGGCGCTAGGCTTCCCGCTTCCTGCTGAGTCGCGGACAGGGGGGCCGTCACGATGCAGCCAGCGATCGCGCCGGTCACACCCGGCCCGTGGGCGATTTTCAAGCCCTACACCCCACTGCACGCCGTCTCCGTGCTGGTGTGCCTTCTCGCCATCACGATCCTCATCATGGTCGCGCGGCGCCTGCGCGACAGCGGCGCGGAGGAAACGTTCCGGCGCGGCTTCGCCTGGTCCTGCGTCGTATTCTGGGTGTTCCAGAATGCCTGGTTTCACGCATCGGGCATCGACTGGCTCACCGGCCTGCCGCTGCATATCTGCGATCTCGGCGGACTGATCGGGCCGTTCGCGCTGCTCACGGGCAACCGCTTCCTGCGCGCGACGCTGTATTTCTGGACCTTCGCATTGACGGTTCAGGCGTTCATCCAGCCCGCGCTGTCGGCCGGACCCGCAACACCGGTGTTCTGGTTCTTCTTCGCCGCGCACGCGATCGTGCTGGCCTGCGCGCTCTACGACCTGATGGTGCTCGGTTATCGCCCGCTCTGGAACGACCTGCCGCGCGTCTATGCCTTCAGCGCGGTCTATGTCGGCGCCGTCGTCGCGGTGAATGCCTGGCTCGGCGCGAACTACGCCTATCTCGGCAATCCGGCGCCGCCCTTGAAAATTCCGCCCTTCATCGATGCACTCGGGCCGTGGCCGCTGCGCGCTATCATCGTGCTTGCGCTCGCGGCCTTGAGTTTTCCGCTGCTGGTGCTGCCGTGGAAGCTCGCATCCGCAAGGCGCGCGACGCAAAGCTAGCGGACATGCTGCGCGATGAATTTGCGCGCGGCGGCGAGATGATCGTAGCGGTCGAGATCCTCGTGCCCGCCATCGGCAAAGCGCACGAAGTCCTTCGGCTGGTTCGCCATCGCATAGAGCTGCTCGCCGAGACGGAACGGCACCACGCGATCGCGTTCGCCATGCATGACGAGCACCGGCGCCCTCACCCTGCCGATCCGCTCGTCGGACCGGAACTGGTCCTTCATCAGGAGCGTCACCGGCAGGAATGGATAGGCTGAGGACGCGACATCGCGCGTCGAGGTGAACGGGGCCTCCAGGATCACGGCGGCGACATCCTGTTCGGCGGCCAGCGCGACCGCGACGCCGGTGCCGAGCGACTCGCCCCACAGGACGATGTTCGCCTTCGGATAGGTCGAGCGCGCAAACTCATACGCCGCACGGGCATCGGCGATCAGCCCCTCCTCCGTCGGGCTTCCCTCCGAGCCGCCATAGCCGCGATACGACAGGGCGACGAGCCCCGTGCCGTCATCGACCAGCCTGCGGAAGCGCGCCACCCGATGCGCGAGCGAGCCGCCATTGCCGTGAAGATAGACGACGACCGATCTGTTCTCTTTCGGCGGCACCGTCCAGGCGATGACATTCGTGCCGTCCGCCGCGCGCAGCATAACCTCCTGCGCCTGCGGAAAATCCGCCTCCTCCGGCGTCATCCGCACCGTGTACGGAAAATACATCAGCGCACGCTGCGCGAAATACATGATCGCAACGAGACCGAGGTATAAGGCCAAAGCGATGAGAACGACGGACTTCAGGGTGGACATGGCGGCACTCTAGCACGTCCATGTTGCCGGACCGCGACACGGGCCCCGGCATGGCTGGGATTCGGGCGGGCTTGTGACACTGGCCGAAACGATTATGGTCCGCGTCATGCAGACGGCGCTCCCGCTCGCGGCGGAGGAAATTATCATCGTCATCCGGTTGATCGCCTCCGTGGTGATCGGCGGCATGATCGGATTCGAACGGACCTTCCACGGCCGCCCGGCCGGGTTCCGGACCCATGCGCTGGTGTGCCTTGCCTCCGCGCTGCTGATGCTGGTCACGGTCTATCAGGACCTCTGGATGACCCATCTGCCGCTCGACGCCATCCGCACCGACCCCACCCGCATGGCGCAGGGCATCATGACCGGCATCGGCTTCCTCGGCGCCGGCGTCATCTTCAAGGAGGGACTGACGGTTCGCGGACTCACCACCGCCGCCTCGATCTGGATCACCGCGGCGATCGGCATCCTGATCGGGATCGGCTTCTATTTCGCGGCTGCGCTCGGCACTGTCATGGTGCTGGCGATCCTGTCGCTGTTTCGCTGGATCGAGGACAAGCTGCCGTCCGAGCATTACGCCCATCTGGTCATCGGATTCCCGCGCGCGAAAGCCATCGACGAGACGCGGCTTCGCGCAATGATCGCCGACAAGGGCTTCAGCGTCGCCAATCTGTCCTCGCGGCTGACCGATCGCGGCGAGACCTTCGAGTACCGGATGATGATCAAGAGCCGGGGCCGCAACGCGATCGATGCGCTGTCGCAGCATCTGCGCGCGCAACCCGACGTCACCGAATTCCGAATTTCGCCGACGGGCGACTGACATCATCATGGCAGACAGGACACGCTGGGGCGCGGTAGCCGCCCTTATCCTTGCGGGCGTCGTGGTTGCCCTGCAGATCGGCAAGGCCGCGATCGCGGTGCCGGTGCTGCAGAAGGACCTGTCGCTGACGCTGGTTGTCGCGTCGTGGGTGATCGGCGCCTATGGCGTACTCGGCGCGATCGCCGGTCTGCCAGCCGGCATCATGGCGTCGCTGTTCAGCGCAAAGCGTACCCTGCTCGCCGGACTGATCGCAGCGGGTCTCGGCAGTCTCGCGGGCGCTTTCGTCACCGACGGCACGCTGCTGATCGCGACGCGCGTGATCGAGGGCTGCGGTTTCCTCGCCGCTGTGCTCGCCCTGCCGCGGCTCCTGCGCGCCGTCACCGCGCCGAAAGATCGCGACACCGTGCTTGCGGTCTGGGGCGCCTATATGCCGGTCGGGTCGCTCGCCATGATGATCGCCGGACCGCATCTGATGGCGCATGGCTGGCAGATGCTGTGGATCTTCAACGGCATCGTCGCGCTCGCCTATGCGCTGGTGATGGCCGTCATGCCGTTGAAGGAGGATGCGCAACCCACCGCGCCGCTGCAAACGCTCGGGCCAAACATCAAGGCGGTGATCGGCTCGCCCGGCCCGATCCTGCTGGCGCTCGCCTTCGGCATCTACACCTTCCAGTACGCTGCGATGGCGAATTTCCTCCCCACCCTGCTGGTCGATCGCCTCGGACTTTCAATCTCGGCGGCGGGGACGATCAGCGCGATCACGGTCGCGGCCAATGCCGTGGGGAATATCTTCGCCGGCGCATTGTTGCGGATGGGCGCGCCGATCTGGGCGATTGCGGCGTTCGGCTATTGCTTCGTCGGCGCGGCAGGCTTCGGCGTCTTTTCCGAACAATTGCCGGTGATCGTGATCGCGGCGCTGGCCTCGGTCAGCCTCGCGGTCACGGGCCTGATCCCGGCCTCGATCTTTGCCGCCGCGCCGCGCTTCGCCGCAACCTCCGCGCTGCTGGCGATCGTGCTCGGCCTCCTCAACCAGACCAGCAATCTCGGCAACCTGTTCGGACCGGCGGCTATGGCCGCGATGGTCCAGCATTTCGGCTGGGCCCGCGTCCCGTTCCTGTTTCTGGCCGTCACGGTGTCCGGACTTGCCGTCGCGCTGATGTTGCGCGCGGCCATGAAACGCGCGAGTAGGTAACACATGCGATCAATCTTCATCGACTGCAATCATCAGCTCGAACCGGTCTGGCAGCGCGTGCATGGCGCGGGCGACCCGCCGGTCACGGTCAATACCGCGCCCTTCACGAGCGAGGATCTGCCGCGCCTGCTCGACGGCTACGACGTCGTGCTCGACGACCATTCCTACATGCCGACGCCGATCATCGCGCAGTGCAAATCGCTGAAGCACATTGTGTTCCTTGGCACCGGCGCGGCGAGCTACATGAACATCGCCGAACTGAAGGACCTTGGCATCACCGTCCACATCATCAAGGGTTACGGCGACACTGCGGTCGCCGAGCACACCATCGCGCTGATGTTCGATTGCGCGCGCGACATCGCGCGAATGGATCGCACGCTTCGTGCCGGCACCTGGAAGCCGCTGGAGGGCATGCAGCTGCTGGGCAAGACGCTCGGCATCATCGGCCTTGGCGGCATCGGCTCGGAGACCGCGCGCATCGCCAAAGGCATCGGCATGAAGGTTATCGCGTATAACCGTACGAAGCGCTCCGACGCGCCGGTGCCTCTCGTGGACATCGACGAATTGCTGGCGACGTCCGACGTGATCTCGCTCAATCTCGTGCTGAACGATGAGACCCGCGGATTCCTGAATGCGGAACGCATCGCACGCATGAAGCCCGGCGCCATCCTCGTCAACACCGCGCGTGGCGCGCTGGTGGATGAGGACGCGCTGCTGGCCGCCTTGCGCTCGGGGCACATCCGGCAGGCCGGGCTCGACGTCTATCACAGCGAACCGCTGAAGGCCGACCATCCGCTGACCCGGATGGAGAATGTCACGCTCTCCGCGCACGCCGCGTTCCGTACGCTGGAGGCGTCAATGACGCTCCTGCGCCGCGCGATCGATATCGTGAAGGCGCTCTGATCGGCGGAACCCTCGCCCTCCTCCATCGTTGATCCGCGTTGGAGGGTTCAGCATGGCCGAAAGCAAGACACTGCCCGCGGTAGCCGCGCATGGCGCAGCGCGTCTGCCGTCCGTCGAGGTCGACAGCTACAATGTCGAACTCAAGGATGACGAAGGCTTCCTTGGCGACCGCGCCAGCAAGAGCGCGTTTACCGACATCATCGACAACTGGCGCAAGGCCCTGCGCAAGACCGGCGGCGATCCTTTCGGCGACATACCGACCGCGGACCTCAGCAAGAAGCAGCTCGACGAATTGCTGACCAAGGGCGACCCGGAAGCGGCCGGCCTCGTTCATGGCGCGATCGAGGAATTCGCTCAGGAACTCGCTCTCGTCATCCGCCGCTTTCTCAAGCAGAAGGCCTGGGCCGGAACCGAACGCATTGTCGTCGGCGGCGGGTTCCGCGCGCATCGTGTCGGCGAACTTGCGATCGGACGCGCGGGCGTGATCCTGAAGGCCGACAAGATCAAGGTGGATCTTGTTCCGATCCGGAACGATCCGGATGAAGCGGGTCTCCTCGGCGCGGCGCATCTTGCGCCCGCGTGGATGTTCAAGGCGCACGACGCGATCATCGGCGTTGACATCGGCGGCACCAACATGCGCGCCGGCATCGTCGATCTCAATCTCAAGAAGAACAAAGACCTGTCCAAAGCCTCCGTCTGGAAATACGAATTGTGGCGGCACGCGGACGAGGACGACGTCAAGCGCGAGGACGCAGTCAAGAACCTTGCCGGCATGCTGGACCGTCTGATCGCCAAGGCACAGCGCGAGAAGATCAAGCTTGCGCCGTTCATCGGGATCGGGTGTCCGGGCATGATCGAACCGGATGGCTCGATCGACCGGGGTGCACAGAACCTGCCTGGAAACTGGACATCAAGCCGCTTCAATCTGCCCAAGGCGATCCATGAGGCGATTCCGAAGATCGGCGACGACGAAACGGCCATTGTTCTTCATAACGATGCCGTGGTGCAGGGCCTGAGCGAAACGCCGTTCATGCAGGACGTCGACCATTGGGCCGTGCTGACGATCGGCACCGGACTGGGCAACGCGAGGTTCACCAACCGGAACGGGGAGTAGCTTTGCTGGATTCCGGGTCCGCGCCTTTGGCGCGTCCCGGAATGACTGTCGACTGTTGACGCCCGCACGATCTCCCGCTCAGAATAAGAAAAAACAAATACTGAAAACAAGGACCCGGGGAGGTCAGCGTGAAGCCGGCGCCGTTTGCGTATGCGAAGGCCCGTTCGGTCGAGGACGCGGTCAAGCTCCTCGGCGAGCACGGCGATGGCGCCAGGCTGCTTGCGGGCGGCCAGAGCCTGATGGCGACGCTCAACATGCGGCTGTCGCAGCCGAGCATCCTGATCGATCTCAACGGTATCTCCGGGCTCGACGG
>NZ_DATMRV010000206.1:0-14157 GCF_035565795.1 Pseudorhodoplanes sp. | reverse complement strand
TTACGTCCGCCGCTCGCGTGAATATGCCAAAGGGTTGAAGCGGGTCGGATGAGGCGCCTCTTCTCGCGGGGGCGCCGCGGCCGCATAGAATACCGTCATCGGCCTGCTCGGCTGCGGAGAGCCCACGATGATGTTGCGCCTCGCTGTCTGTCCTGATTGCGATTGCGTTCTGGTCGATCACGCTCGTGCAGGCGAGGGCGGACCGGTTCGTCGCGCTGGTCGTCGGCAATTCGCAATTCGAGAAGGCCTCGTCCTTGCCGAATGCGCAGCGCGATGCGGCAGCGGTCGCCGACCGTCTGCGCGATCTCGGTTTCGACGTGACGGAGGTCTTCGACGGCGACGCCTTCACGCTCAACCGCGCGGCCGAGCGCTTCGTCGGGCAGGCGCTTGGTGCGGATCTCGCACCGTTCTATTTCGCCGGTCACGGGATTCAGCTGTTCGACCAGAACTTCCTTCTGGCGCGCGAGCACAATGACGCTGCAGCTCGTCTATCGAAAGGGATTGCTGCAGGTCAGTCTCGATGGCGCTTCTCAGGCGTTATCGTCTTCGCGCGCCACGTGCCAGAGGCGTGTCGCAAATGTTGCGCCCGCTACGCCGCCAGCGTCAGCGCCTCCGGTGGTGCCGGTTTCGCCGCGGCCGAGCGGTGCCGCCACACTGGACGGCCGTGCACGCGCGTTTATCGAGGACTATATGCGGCGCACGGAAGGCAACACCGAGCAGGTGCTGGCGTTTGTGCGCAACAGCTTCAGCGCCGAAATCCGCTATTACGGCAAGGTCGTGACCAACGCGCAGGTGGTCGAGGAGAAGCGCCGCTATCTCGGTCGCTGGCCGCAGCGCCGCTACCAGCTCAAGGCCGAGACGATGCGCGTGCAGTGTGACAAGCCGCGGGCGACTGCGTCGTGCCCGGGGAGCTGGATTAAAATGTCAGCGACCCGCGCGCGGACCGTGCGTCATCCGGTGCCGCGACCTACGAATTGCGGGTGGTGTTTACCCAGTCCGGACCGAAGGTCGTTGAAGAGAGAGGGCGTACATTGGCACGACGCTGAAAACACGGCTCTTTTCGCAGGCGACTGCGACAGCAGGGTTAACAGAACATGAATCCATGCTCCCTGGATTCTGCGGCGCAATTTATTTCGAATTAGAGCGATCGGCTTAGTGTCCGCTCATACCAACAGAGGCGCTCACATGACAGAACGGCGCAAGGCAGAAAGATTGCAGGCTTCCGGCGCGGCTGCGGTGCAGGCGCGTTTCGGCCGCGGCATCGAATGCACCGTACGCAACATGTCGCGGGACGGCGCCTGTCTCGTGTTTGTCCATAGGCAGACGGCTCTGCCGAAGGAATTCTCGCTCACCCTCGCCCGGGAATCGGCAAGCCGTCCTTGCCGCATTGTCTGGCAGTCCTCATACCGCGTCGGCGTTCAATTCGTTGGCGAATGCTGATATGGAGCGGCGAAAGACAGTGCGTGAGGATGCCGGCAAGCCGGGCTCGGTCAGCTTCGGCGTTGCGGCAATTGTTGACTGCACGGTCCTGAACATGTCTCAGGCGGGTGCGTGCCTGGAGTTTGATTTCCGCCCCGTCCTGCCGAAAGGCTTCTCGGTCGTCATCAAGCCGCAATATATCCGGCGATCCTGCCGCGTCGCGTGGCAATCGGGACCGCGTGTCGGCGTTGAATTCACCGGCGGACGCTGACGGTCGTTGACGCGCCTTGTTGAGGTTAACGGCGCATTGTTCGAGAGCTTGATCGTTCTTCGTGGCGCCGCTTCGTGCGGCTGGACTATCGTCGGCACATGATTTCAAGGGCGAAGACGTTCTTCTGGAATGTTCTCGGGATGCGGCGTCGGCTTGGCCTGCGCACCGCAATCCGGCTGGCGTGGCTGTTTTCACGCCCTTATCAGAACCACGATCTGATTGCCGTGCACCTCAAAGGCTTCCAGGCGCCGATATGGCTTCGCGCAAACAGTAGCGACATCGAGACATTTCTGCAGGTCTTTGCCGAGGGGCAATACGATTTTGCCCGCTTCCCTCAGCAGCGGAAGGTCTGGGACGATTACCGCGCTGCGCTCGGGCGCGGAGAGACGCCTCTTATCGTTGATTGCGGCGCCAATATCGGCCTGAGCGCGCTCTGGTTCGCGAACCTTTTTCCGAAGGCGCGAGTCGTCGCCGTCGAACCCGCCGCCGATAACATCGATCTCATGAGGCGCAATCTCGCGGCGTATCCGAACACGGAGATCGTAGCGGGCGGTGTTTGGGACAAGCAGACGCAATTGTCGATCGTCGACCGCAGTGTCATGCCTTGGGCCTATCAGGTGGATCAGGCGAGCGGCGAGCGCGGTGGCGTCCAGTCTCACACGATCGGTGACATCGCGGGCGACAAGCCGATCCTCGTGATGAAGATCGACATCGAAGGTTCGGAGGCTGCGCTGTTCCGTTCGAACACAGAGTGGCTCGACAGAACTGGCCTGCTCATTATCGAATTGCACGATGAAAAGCTGCCAGGTCGGAAGACCAGCCGAAATTTCTTCCAGAGGATTGCGAAAAAGGATTTCGAATTCGCGATCAGCGGTGAGAACGCGTTGTTTTTCATGTCTGGCGGTACCGCGTAGTCGCTCCAGAGCCTAGATGCGCGGCGCCGAAATCGAAAGGGGTCACCCAATGGCAAGCGACCCCTTTCGCATTGACATTTGCTACAGCAAGGTCTGGTGTCTTGCTGCCTCGCCCTCGCGCCTACTTCAGCGCGCCTTCCACACTGGTGAAGGTGGAAACGAGTTTTCCGCCGAGCGTGCCCACCACGGTGATGATGGCAACAGAAATGCCGGCAGCGATCAGACCATATTCGATGGCCGTGGCGCCCGATTCATCGCGAAAAAAATTAGTAATCATGCAGGACGATCTCCCTCTCGGTTGGACACGGGCACGAGACAACCTAGGCGCTAGCCTTTAATCAGTGCTTTTCTCAAATCCTAAAAATCGAATAGCTGTTATTCGAGGAATGTGGTTGCGGGTGTGCCGGTGTGTCTACCCAGCCTGCGGAGCACGTTTCCAGACACCGTAATCGGCCACGAAGCGTCGGACTTGGTCCTCGCTTCCGACGAACACCGGCGGCTGCGTGTCGCCAAGAACGACGGACAAGTAAACGCGCCGAGACTTCATGATCTCGGCGATCTCCTCGTCGGACAATTCCCAGCATGAAACGCAACACTTTCCGTTGCGAAAGATCGGCAGCGGTCTGATGTTTTCTGCCCCGCGCGGCGGCTGAAGCACAAAGTTCTGACCGTCGAATTCAACAGGTGTGCCCATTGCTTTGCCCTCGTGTCAGGCAAAGCAGTATACGCAATTCCTTCGGTGTAAGGGCTTCTAGCTCGCGCAGTTTTGACTCGCCGGGCGCTGCTTGAGGTTAATCGCGCCGCAAAAAGAATGCGGCCGGCTCTTGGGGGGAGAGCCGGCCGCCACGAGCCCGGTCGGGGACGGGGAGGGGTGGGGACGTGACCGGGATCGCGTTTCCGCTGTCTCGTGATCCTTCGGAACTAGCGTGACGTTGCGGTCGAGATCGTCGGCCGCGGATCGCCAAGCGAGATCCACACATTCTGGTCGTGCTGCGACTGGCGCTTCACGAACCGATAATTGGTGTCTGACCAAAGCAGGATGTCGGGATGCTGATTGTCCAGAATGAACTCGCCCTTGTCGGTCTTGACGGTGAGGACCGCGTGGCCGTCGCCATTGCGTTCACGCACGACGGTGATCAGCAGCGCCTCGCGCGGCCAGCCGGCCTGCATCAGCATGCGGCGCTTCAGCAGCACGTAATCTTCGCAATCGCCGCGGCCCGTGTCCGGATAAGACCACTTCTCGACGACGCCCCACTGATCGAGGTCAGTGATCGGCTTGATGTTGTCGTTCACCCACTTGTTGATGCGTGCGAGATCCTTCCACGCCTTGGTGGTCAGCACGACATCGCGCGGTGTCGATGAAGCGGTATTGCATTCGCGCGGATTTTCTGCGCAGAACTCGATCCAGCCGATCGGAGGACGCGATGTCTCTCCGACCGAGACGAAGAGAGGACGCGGGCCCGCCGCCGCTGCGCTTCCGAATGCGATTATGCAGGCTGCCGCCGCAATCCGCACGCTTCCGTGTAAGTTGAGCAGAACTCGTTGCACCGCGTGACCCCGTCCCTTATCGTTAGGTCACACTTCGCACAAAGCTTTTGTCGTGCCGCTAAGTCGAGCGAGCGCTTTTGAAGCGAAAGAAAATCAAGTGAGCGGTGAATTCGAATTTCACTTGAAACGAAATTGAGTAAAATTGAATCAATCCGGTTTCGCTCCGTGAGGCGGGACTTATGCGCAAAAGCGCTGATTTTCCTGCATTGAGAGAGCGCATGCTCCGTCTCACGCAGAAGGCGCTCACGTCCGGATCTGACTAATGTGAATGAGGGGATTGGTCTCGGCGCGCGTTAGTCGAGCCGAATTCCGTCTTTTGGACGGCCTTGCGCGTTTACCCGCCGGTGACGCTTTCTTCCAGAAAGTCCGGATGCTGCAGCCGCAGGAACTCGACTGCAAAGCCTTCGTCGAGGTGGCGGACGACGCGGCCCTGAATCTTTCCGACGGTCACGAGCGCGCCGAGAGGCGGGCGCTGGTCGGTCGCGACAGCCGCGCCGGAGAGCGATACGTCGATCAGCCGGCAGCCGATGGCTGCTCCGTTCGGCAGGATCAGCATGGTCATCGGATTGCGCGGCGCAAAGCGTCCGTGACGCCGGTCTTCGGGCGAGGCGAGGAGATGCCGGTTTGCAAGCCAGGTCAGCTGTGCGGCCAGCTTGTCGCGCTTGCGCGCGGTTGCCGCGATCGTGGTTGCGAATCCGTTATCAAATACGCGCGTGCAAACGCCTTCCAGCCGACCGACATGGTCGATATAGGCGATCACGCGCTCGCCGACCTGCGCGAAAGCCGGCGCGAACAGCGCCATGCCGCCGGGCGACATGTTGACCACCTGGCACGGATATTCGCGGCGGTCCGACAGCATGTAGCGGCCGAGCAGATTGACCTTCACGCGCTGAAAGCGCCTGCGTTCCTCGCTGTGCGGGAGGACGCGGGCGTTTGCGTGAGCCAGGTTGCCGAAAACAGCTGCCATGATGCGGGTCTTAACGTTGCCGCACGCGCCCGAGTGCACGCGGTC
Organism: Pseudorhodoplanes sp.; assembly: GCF_035565795.1. Taxonomy (GTDB): domain Bacteria; phylum Pseudomonadota; class Alphaproteobacteria; order Rhizobiales; family Xanthobacteraceae; genus Pseudorhodoplanes. Next base: position 8,993 of record NZ_DATMRV010000206.1, on the reverse strand, counting down.
GTTAAAACCTATTCAAGCGTCGTTAACGACGGGTTAGCCTTGGCAATTTCGTGAAATGGCCGACGGCGCAGCGGGATAGAGCACGAAGCCCGGCCCGCGGATCGGCGCAGGTCTGGCGGTCGCGGCGGCGCGGATGAAGCGCATGTCGCCGAGGCGCAGCGACTGTACCGGGCGTGCGCCGAGCCAATAAGTGGCTGAGACGGGGGACAGTGCGCCGAGAACGCGGCCTGCGCCGTGGCTGGCGCTCGCAAGCGGCAACAGGATCAATTCGAGTTCGGCGTCGGGTGCAGCGTCGTTCAGACCGCTGACGCCGACGACGACGCCCTCGCTCTCCTGCGTCACCGTCTGTATCAGCTCGCAAATCGCCGGCCGCTCGTCGTGGGTCCAAAGTCGCTCGAACGCGGTGCCGGTCAATTCGCGTCCGAATGTCTCGCACAGGGCCGTCCCTGCAATCCTGAACGGGTGTCCGTGCTCGGCGTCGAAGGCCAAAACGAACGTGCGGGCAAGGCAGGACCGAATGGCGCCCGGATCGATTTCGGCGCGATCGGGTGCCGGACGCGTGCCGCGCAACGCGTCCCAGTAAGCGAACAATGCGCGTGTCACGCTCTGCTTCATCGTTCCGTTGTGCCGTTCGTATCGGGCTGGTCGGGCTTCTGTACCGATGCGGGACAGAATTGACGCGCGCTGAAGTGATTGAGCGTGATGGTGCAGGACGCGTGCCTTCATGCGGGCGCGGCCGTTATCGTTAACAGGAGCTTGCACTTGGCCGGCGTGAAGGGGCTGGTAGGGTCGCCATCGAACCGGACGGCAGGTTGTGTGGTGCCTGCCAGAGTTGAGACAGAGGGGACGTGACCGGCGCGACTTGCGTCGCAGCGTCAGGGACGGCGAGGGGAGAGCCAAGGCTCTCCCCTCGCATTTTTGCGGCCGGTTTCAGGGATTTTCCGTTTTGCGGCCGATTTGACTTGAAGTTGCGGAGCCGGCGGGCGACTAGGGCACCGGATAGCTCCCGCCATGAATTCCTCGACTCCTCGCGAACCCATCTTCAACGTTCCCGGCGTGCTCGTCGCCACGATCGGCGCGCTTGTTGTCATTCACGCGCTCCGTTCGCTGCTATCGCAGGAGGCCGAGGTCGAGGTCCTGCTGCTGTTCGCGTTCATTCCGGCGCGCTACGACGCCAATATTCTGGCGAATGCGGCGTGGCCCGGCGGAACCGCTGCCGATATCTGGACCTTCGTCACCTATGCGCTGCTCCATGCCGACTGGATGCACCTTCTGTTCAATTCGGTTTGGTTTCTCGCCTTCGGCACGCCGCTCGCGCGACGGTTCGGGGCGGCGCGTTTCCTTGCCTTCTGCGCGGTCACGGCCGCGGCCGGAGCGCTCGCGCATCTGGTGACGCATTTCGGACAGATGGTTCCAATGGTCGGCGCATCGGGCGCGATATCGGGCGCGATGTCTGGCGCGATGCGGTTCGCATTTCAGCGCGGCGGTCCGCTCACGTTTGGCGGGGCGCATCACTCCTATCGCGTTCCCGCCTTGTCACTTGTCAACTCGTTCCGCGATCCGCGTGTGCTCGCGTTCCTTGCCGTATGGTTCGGTCTCAACCTTTTGTTCGGACTTGGCTCGATCTCGATCACGGGTAACGAGCAACCGGTTGCGTGGCAGGCGCATGTCGGCGGCTTTCTGGCCGGCCTGCTTCTGTTCAGCTGGTTCGATCCGGTTGGATCCGCACCAGAACGGGACGATCGTCCCGCGGCCTGATGCGTTGCAGCATGTTTGGTGCTGGCCAACATGCGTGCTGCGTGGAACACTCTTCTCACTAAGCGGTTGAGAGCATGCGCGTAGTCTGCGCGTTGCGGACGCGCGCTCCATAGGGAGGCGAAACAATGATCGTGAAGTCGATCCTCTCCGCAAAGGGCCGCGATGTTATGACGATCGCGCCCACGGCGACGCTGGCAGAAGCTACAAATATTCTTGCGGACCGAAAGATCGGTGCATTGGTCGTGACCGGAGCAGGCGGCCGGATCACGGGAATTATTTCGGAGCGCGACATTGTGCGCGCATTCGCGCGCTACGGAGCGAGTGCGCTGCAAATGCCATTGAGCGAGGTCATGACCCGGAAGGTCGTGACCTGCACGCCCACCGATACGGTTGCCATGCTCATGGAACGCATGACGGCGGGCAAATTCCGGCATCTGCCGGTGATGGATGAAGGCAATCTCGTCGGGATCATCTCGATCGGCGACGTGGTGAAGTATCGCCTCACCGAACTCGAGTTCGAGCAGGGCGCGATGCGGGATTACATCCAGACAGCCTAACGGTAACGAATTGCGCTCGTTGCTCACGTCAAGGCAGCGAGCGCATCCTCGATATCGGGAATGGCGCGTTCTGCGGCCTGAGCGCCGATCTCGATCGCTTCCTTTGCGCGATGGAAATCGAACAGGCCGATCTTCCCGCAGCGCGGCGCGATCATCACATCGGGCGGGTCGCCGGCGAGACGCGAACGCGTCACGCGATCCTGCATGATGTTGAACGAATCCACCATGACGCTGGCGATGTTCGGGCTGCGCTTATCGCCGATGAGCTGCCGCTTGAGCAGAAACTCCGGGCTAAGAATCCGCCGCAGTCCTTCGGGACGTGATCGCATTTCGGTCAGAAGACGCGCATCGTCCTCGTCCGGTCCGTGACTTGAGATCGTGCCGCCGCGTCCGAGCATATCCGAGTTGAGATTGATCGCGATCACCAGCCGCGCACCGAGCGCCCGCGCGGCGGATACCGGCACGGGATTCACCAGCGCGCCGTCAACGAGCCAGCGGCCGCCGAGGCGGACGGGAGTGAACAGACCCGGCAGGGCGTAGGAGGCGCGTGCTGCATCGACCAGGCGTCCGCGCGTCAGCCAGATCTCATGACCGGTTCCAAGTTCGGTCGCGATCGCCGCGTAGCGTTTCGGCAATCCCTCGATCATCGTGTCGGCCAGGGTCCCTTCCAGCCGATCCGCCAGGCGATTGCCGTCGATCAGACCTGAGCCACCGAGACTGATGTCGAGATAACCAAGGACGCCGCGCGTCGTCAGACCGCGCGCCCAGGTGTCGAACGCGTCCAGTTTGTCGCAGGCATAACAGGCGCCGACCACAGCGCCGATCGACGTACCGACCACGACATCGGGCTCGATGCCATGCCGGGCGAGTACTTGCAGGACTCCGATATGGACGAAGCCACGCGCAATCCCGCCGCCCAGTGCGAGGCCAACGCTCGGTTTGGACGGCGCCTTTTTTTCGGTGATTGCCTCCGCCGCCCGATCACCGTTAACGGCGCGCCGGATCAAGGCCTGCAGCACGATCTGATCCTCCAAGCCGATGATTGCGGCTTCGATGCGGAGAGACAAGGGTGTGCGATGGAAAATCGGACCGGATGGTGAAAGCGGCGGCCGGTCTTATGCGCGCGAGGGCCGCACCATCCGGAATTCGCGTTCGACGACGGAATAGTTGTGGTAGCCGTTTCGTGCGATCGGCTTCATGGCGGCTGTGTCGAGCAGTCCGTCGCGGATATAGCGGTCATCGATATGCACGCCGATCACCTCTCCGAACACCACGTACGCATCGAGCGCGCGACCTTCAATATCGCTGAGCGGCAGGATTTGCAGCAACACGCATTCGAGCGCGCAGGGCGAGGCCGCGACGCGAGGCGGCTTCACGAGGCATGACGGCGCAGCCTCCAGCCCCGCTGCCTCCATCTCATTGACGCCGCGCGCCATCGGCGCCGACGTCTTGTTCATGGCCTCGCGCAGATCCCACGTCGCCAGATTGCACACGAACTCACGGGTCTCGCGAATGAATGCCAGCGAATCCTTCTGTCCTTCGCTGGAGAAGGTGACGATCGTCGGCCGGCTGGAGACCGCATTGAAGAACGAATAGGGCGCGAGATTGATGTCGCCCGCTGCGCTCATGGACGTGATCCAGCCGATTGGACGGGGCGCGACGATGGCCTTGATCGGATCGTGCGGAAGTCCGTGATCGTTCTTTCGCGCGTCGTAGAACATGTGTCAGGCGCCGTAGCGCGTCACGATCTCCGAGAGCGGAGGGCGCGGACGGTCTTCCGGCGGCCGCGCCGGGGTTCCGATATGCACGAAGCCTGCGATTCGCTCGTTGTCGGCGAGTCCGATCGCCTTCAGCACACGCGGATCGTAGGCATACCATTCCGTGATCCAGTTCGCGGCGTAGCCGATCGCGTGGGCTGCGGTGATCAGGTTCATCGTGGCGGCGCCGGCTGACATCACCTGTTCCCATTCGGGGATCTTTGCGTGCGGGCCTGCACGGCTGACCACAGCGATGACCAGCGGTGCGCGGGCGAGGCGCTTGCGCTCGAACTCGATCTGCTCCGGTGTTGCGTCGGGCCGGTCCGAGCTGAAGGCCTCGGCAATCTTTTCGCCGATGGCAAGGCGGGCATCTCCCTCGAAGATGATGAACCGCCATGGCGCCAGCTTCCCATGATCGGGAACCCGCGAAGCGATGGTCAGCAGCGTGTCGATCTCGCCAGCCGAGGGGGCAGGTCCGTTCAGCTCGATCGGCTTCACCGAGCGGCGTGTGGAGAGAAGGGAGAGTGCGTCGGTCATGCGCTGCGGCTACCACAGGCCCGAAAGCCGCACAAATCGGACCGGTACCCCCCTAGGCTTGAATTCGCCGCGATTTCCTCCGAAAACGCCCACATGAGGGAGTTGGGAACTGCGGCGGGGCGGGCAAGAGCTTGCATGGCATTGGCCATCGCGGTGCTCGCATGCGGCAGTCTGCCCGCGAAGGCGCAGCCGTTCATCGGAAACTCGGCGCCGGCGAGCGCCGCACCGCCTGTGCCAGGCGAGCCGCAAAGCCTCTTGCCGCCGCCGGCAACCAATCTGGCGGCTCCCGGCGCCTCCGACGTCCTGCGGCCGCCAGCTCCCATCCCGCTTCCGGTCGCCCCGTTGCCGCCTCCGCCGCAGGTCGAGCGGCCGCCCGCAACGGCTGCTGTTCCACCTCCGGCTCCGGCACTCGCTCCCGCGGTACCGCCGGGGCAGGTTCCGCTTTATCTGAGCGCGCGATTCGGCCGCGACCTGCCGCAGGTCCCGGGCGGCATCCAGTGGCGCGTCTTCCCGGACCGCGCCGATGCAACCGGCGCCATCCGCCCGATCCGTGAGGACAAGACTGCGGCGCCGACGCTGATGCTGCCGCCGGGCGGTTACATCGTTCACGCGACCCTGGGCCACGCGCATTCGCTGAAGAAGGTGCAATTGCGCGCGGAGGCCGTGCGCGAGACCTTCGATATCCCGGCCGGCGGCATTCGCATCGAAGGCAAGGTCGGCGAGACGCGCATTCCCGCCGGACAGATCCATTTCGACATCTACAAGGGCAGCCAGTTCGAGCCGGGCGACAAGCGGCCGATCAGCCAGAATGTCGTCACCGGCGAGGTGATGCTGGTGCCCGAGGGCACCTATCACATCGTTTCGCACTACGGGGACGGCAACGCGGTGGTACGCTCCGACATCCGCGTTCAGGCGGCGCGCGTCACCGATGTAACGGTCAATCATCGCGCGGCGGTTATCACCCTGAAGCTCGTGACCAGCAGCGGCGGCGAAGCGATCGCAAATACCCAGTGGTCGGTTCTGACGCCGGGTGGCGACGTCATCAAGGAATCGATCGGCGCGTTCCCGCGTGTGGTGCTTGCGGAGGGCGAATATCGCGTCATCGCCCGCAACGAGGGGCGTTCGTTCCAGCACGACTTCAATGTCTCCCCCGGCGTCGATCGGGAAATTTCGGTGGTCGCGCGCTGAGCGGAAAGCCGCCAGCGCCAGCAGGTGAGGCGACTCGGAGTCGATCGTGCATCGTCCGCTCGCTTTTCTCGTTACGGTACTCCTGATCGCGTCCGGCGCCGCCGCCCTCGCATCGGACGTTCCGCGCCCGGATGATCTTCGGGCAATGAAAGCCGAGTATCGGCGATCGGCACCGCGGATTGCCGACAATCCTGCGCTTGTCGCGCTCGGACGGACGCTCTTCTTCGACCCCGTCATATCGGCTTCGGGCAAGACAGCCTGCGCGAGCTGTCACCGACCCGAGCTCGCCTGGGCGGATGATGTCGCGCGCAGCATGGGGGATTCCGGTCGCCTGACGGAGCGCAGGGTCCAGACATTGCTGGGGATCGGCCACGCGCGTCCGCCGTTCGACTGGGATGGGCGCCACGCCACGCTCGAAGCGCAGGCGGTGTCGTCCATCGGGACCGGTTCGATGTCCATGTTCGCGACGCCGCACGAAATGCGCGTGGACGACATTGTTGCCCGCCTGCGCCGGAGCGACAGTTATGCCGCGGCATTCGCGCGCGCGATGCCAGGACAGCCGATCAATCTCGACAATGTCGTCATCGCGCTTGCAGCATTCGAGCGCACCATAGAGCCTGGCGACGCTCCGTTCGATCGCTGGATAGCCGGCGACGAGACGGCGATCCCCGATGCAGCGAAGCGCGGCTTTGTCGTCTTCAACAAACAGGGCAACTGCGTCGGCTGCCATCGCGGCTGGCGTTTCACCGACGACCAGTTCCACGATATCGGCATCAGCAACAAGGATCCCGGGCGTGGGCGCGAGCGCAAGGATGACCCCTTCGCACAGTTCGCTTTCAAGACGCCGACGCTCCGGTCGGTGGCGCTGCGTCCGCCCTACATGCATGACGGCAGTCTGAAGACGCTGCGGGATGTCGTGGACCACTACGTCAAGGGCGGCATCGACCGTCCGAGCCGCTCGCCGATGATGCGCCCGGTTGATCTGACCGAGGACGAACGCAAGGATCTCGTCGCGTTCCTGCGGACGCTGACCGGCGAATAATACTCAGGCCGCGGTCCGGCCGCGGTCATGTTGACTAAACGGCAGTCCAGCCGCCGTCATGGGCGATGAGCTGGCCGGTGACGAAGCTCGACGCATCGCTCGCGAGGTAGATCACAAGGCCCTGCAATTCCTTCGAGGCGCCGCGCCGTCCCATCGGCGTGCCGGCAATGATCGCCTGTTCGAAACGCTCCTTGTCCTGCGTGCTCATGTCGGCCTTGAAGTGATCGGCAAGGCGCGTGCCGGCACCCTGCCAGCCGGGTGCGATCGCGTTGGCACGGATATTGTCCTTGCCGTATTCGGCCGCGATCTGCTTCGTCATGCCCGTGAGGCCGGCTTTGGTCGCGGCATAGGCCACGCTCGATACCGGACATCCCGGATAGAAGCCGACGATCCCGATCAGCGATGCAACATTGATGATCGAGCCGCCGCCGGCCTCGAGCATCAGCGGGATGATCGCGCGCGTGACCAGGAACGGGCCGGTCAGGTTCACATCGAGGACGCGCCGCCAGTCGGCGATGTCGACCTCGTGCAGCCGCTTCGGATAGGGCGCGACACCTGCATTGTTGACCAGCACGTCAAGCTTGCCGTTCGCACCCTTCACGGCCCGGCCGAGATGGGCGATCTCGTCTTCCTTTGTGACGTCAAAAACGATGCGAGAGGCCTTGCCGCCGCGGCTGTGGATGATCGAGACCGTCTCGGTCACCCATCCCTTGTCGCGGTCGGCACAGATCACCTCGGCGCCGGCGGCCGCGAGCCCGATCGCCATCTCGCGGCCAAGCCCGGAACCCGCGCCCGTGACCAGCGCCACCTTCCCATCGAGCTTGAACAGCTCGACCGACATCAGTGCTCCCCCAGCGGAAATTATCCCACCGGACATGATGAAAGAAAAATCAGTGTCACGCCACCTTTGAGAGGCGCGCGCGCCGGACATCCGGCGGCAGAGCCTCGTCGGCAAGCATGGCGAGCGCCTCGTCGAGGGGCATAACCTTTTGGCCTTCGCTGCCGAGACGGCGGATCGACACGGTGCGTTCGGCGGCTTCCTTCTTGCCGACGACGAGAAGAGCAGGGACCTTGGCGAGCGAGTGTTCGCGGACCTTGTAGTTGATTTTCTCGTTGCGAAGGTCGGTCGAGACCCGAAGGCCCATTGCCGTCGCGGTGCGCGCCATCTCCGCCGCATAGTCATCGGCCTCGGATACGATGGTGCAGATCACCGCCTGTTTCGGCGCGAGCCAGAGAGGTAGATGACCGGCATAGTGTTCGAGCACGACGCCGAGGAAGCGCTCCATCGAGCCGCAGATGGCCCGGTGGATCATTACCGGCGTCTGCTTGGTGCCGTCGGGGGCGATATAGAAGGCGTCGAATCGCTCCGGCAGGTTGAAGTCGACCTGCGTCGTGCCGCATTGCCAGTCGCGGCCGATGGCGTCGCGCAGCACATATTCGAATTTCGGCCCGTAGAACGCGCCTTCGCCGGGATTGATCGCGGTCCTGATCTTCTGATTTCCGCTGCGCGCCTCGATCTGCTTGAGCACATCCTGCATGATGTTTTCGGCGTGATCCCAGGCTTCATCCGAACCAACGCGCTGCTCGGGCCGGGTCGAGAGCTTTACCGTCATCTCGCCTTCGAAGCCGAAATCGGCATAGGTCGTCAGGATCAGATCGTTGATCTTGAGACACTCCTCGGCCATCTGCTCGGGCGTGCAGAACACATGCGCGTCGTCCTGCGTGAAGGCGCGCACCCGCATCAGGCCGTGCAGCGCGCCGGATGGCTCATAGCGGTGCACGATGCCGAACTCGGCCATGCGGAGTGGCAGCTCGCGATAAGAGCGCAGGCCATGCTTGAAGATCTGGATATGGCCGGGGCAGTTCATCGGCTTGATGGCGTAGACGCGCTCGTCCTCGGTGTCGTCGCCGGCCGAGGTCGCCTGAAACATGTTCTCGCGGAACCAGCCCCAGTGGCCGGAGGTCTCCCACAGCGACTTGTCGAGCATGATCGGCGCGTTGACTTCGCTGTAATCGCCTTTCAGCCGCCGGCGCATATAGGCGACGATCTCCTGAAAGATCGTCCAGCCGTTGGCGTGCCAGAACACCGTGCCCGGGCCTTCCTCCTGGAAGTGGAACAGGTCCATCTCGCGGCCGAGCTTGCGGTGGTCGCGC
>NZ_DATMRV010000205.1:0-9034 GCF_035565795.1 Pseudorhodoplanes sp. | reverse complement strand
TTGGTGCCCAGGAGAGGACTCGAACCTCCACGGCTTTCACCACTGGTACCTGAAACCAGCGCGTCTACCAATTCCGCCACCTGGGCAACGGGCAGAGACATAAGTTGCGAGGTCCGCCATTGTCAACGATGGGACACCTATACAGGCCGAAATCCTTGCGGTATCCCGCATGAAACGCGCCCGCGGTGGAGACCAAGGCAGCTTTCATGGCGATTCAGACCAATTCCGACACCCTGATCACGGTTTTCGGCGGCTCGGGTTTTCTCGGCCGTCACGTGGTGCGAGCGCTGGCCAAGCGGCGCTATCGCATCCGCGTCGCGGTCCGGCGTCCGGAGCTGGCCAACTATCTCCAGCCGCTTGGCACGGTCGGCCAGATCCAGGCGGTGCAGGCGAACCTGCGTTATCCCGCCTCGGTTGAAGCTGCGATCCGCGACGCGTCCGTGGCGATCAATCTGGTCGGCATCCTGTTCGAGCGGGGCCGGCAGAGTTTCGAGGCCGTGCAGCATTTCGGCGCTGAACAGGTTGCCCTCGCCGCCAATGCCCATGGGGCGCGCCTGCTTCACGTATCGGCCATCGGCGCCGACGAGCATTCGTCCTCGCTCTACGCGCAGTCGAAGGCGCGCGGCGAGCAGGCCGTCCGGGCGGCGTCTCCCGGCGCGGTGATCGTGCGGCCTTCGGTCGTGTTCGGACCCGAGGATGATTTTTTCAATCGCTTCGGCTCGCTCGCGCGGTTCCTGCCGGTGCTGCCGCTGATCGGCGGCGGCCAGACCCGTTTGCAGCCGGTCTATGTGGTCGATGTCGCGGAGGCGATCGCCAATCTGGTCGAATCCGGCGCGGGCGCCGGCAAGACCTATGAATTCGGCGGGCCGGAAGTGAGCACCATGCGCGAGATTATGGAATACGTTCTCGCGGTCACCGAGCGCAGGCGGCTGCTGATGCCGCTGCCATTCGGTCTTGCAAAAGTGCAGGCCTGGTTCACGCAGTTCCTGCCGAACCCGCCGCTGACGCCGGATCAGGTCGAGCTCCTGCGGACCGACAATGTCGTGTCCGAAGAGGCGATCCGCACGCACCGCACGCTTCAGGGCGTCGGCATTGCACCCGCGTCATATGAGGCGATCGTGCCGAGTTACCTGTGGCGGTTCCGCAAGACCGGTCAGTTCCGCACTGGCCGCTTCGCCTGAAACTCCGGTCAGAAGCCGACCGCGAGCAGAAGCAGCCCGATCGAGCCGACGATCACGCGCCACCACGCGAACAGTCCGAATCCGTGCTGCGAGACGTAGTTGAGGAACGTCTTCACCACGAAATAGCCGGACACGAACGAGCAGGCGAAGCCGATCGCGACCAGCAGCACATTGCCCGACGTCAGCTGATCGTGGTTCTTGATGAGATCGAGCGTGAATGCGCCGGCCATCGTCGGCATCGCGAGAAAGAATGAGAATTCCGCCGCCGACCGCTTGTCGGCGCCGAGCAACATCGCCGACACGATGGTCGCACCGGACCGCGACACGCCGGGGATCATCGCGAAACACTGGCAGACGCCGATGATCAGACACATCGGCAGCGAGAACTGCATCACGTCGCGATATTTGGGCCTGAAGTCCAGTTGATCGACCCAGAGCAGCACCGCGCCGCCAGCGATCAGCGTGAAACAGACCACCCACGCGTTGAAAAGATAAGACTTGATGAGCGAGTGCGCAGCCGCACCGATCAACGCCGCCGGCAGGAACGCGACCAGGACGCCGATCACGAAATTGCGGGACGCCGGGTCGGAAAACATGCCCGTCGCGAGGCGCCACAATTTGTGGAAGTAGATCGACAGGATCGCGAGAATCGCACCGAGCTGGATCAGCACCACGAAGGTCTTGCCGAAATCCTCGTCGCCGAAACCGAGAAAGCGCTGCAGCAGCAGCAGATGTCCGGTGGAAGATACAGGCAGGAACTCAGTGAGACCCTCGACGATGCCGAGGATGGCCGCCTTGATCAGGTCGCTCATAGCCGATTAGCCCCAACGCGCATCCCGGTTCGGACACCGGGCCACGGCCCTTGTGACGCGAAGCCGGCCCCCCGGCAACGAAATTTCCGATAACTCAACACTTTGCCGCTTTTTACAGCATTATCCGCGGCATCACTGTCATGATTCGCAAAGTCGATGCTGACCCTTTTCCACCACCCCTTCTGCCCGCATTCGCGTTTCGTGCGCCTCGCGCTCGGGGAATTCGACCTCGAAACCGAGCTTGTGGAGGAGCGCGTCTGGGAGCGGCGGGAGGAATTCCTGATCCTCAATCCGGCCGGACAGACGCCGGTGCTGATCGTCGAAGATCTGACGGCCGTCCCGGGCCCGACCGTGATTGCCGAATTCCTTTCGGAGATGCACGGCTCGCTCGGAGACGGCGTGGCGGATCGCAACCTGATCGGCCTCGATCCGGCCCAGCGGGTGGAGGTCCGTCGCCTTGTGTCCTGGTTCACGGAGAAGTTCGCGGCCGAGGTGTCGGCGCCGCTCGTCAACGAACGGCTGCACAAGCGCTTCATGACGCCCGACCAGGGCGGCGGCCCGCCCGATACGGACGTGATGCGCGCGGCGCGCAAGAACGTGCGTTATCATCTCGCCTATATCGACTGGCTTGCCGGCCAGCGCGATTGGCTGGCGGGCAATCGCCTCACTTTTGCGGATCTCGCGGCCGCGGCGCATCTGTCGGTCGTCGATTATCTCGGCGACGTGCCATGGAGCGAGCGTGAGCACGCCAAGAACTGGTATGCGCGCATGAAATCACGGCCCTCGTTCCGGCCGATCCTCGCCGACATCTCTGGCGCGTTCCCGCCGGCTGCGCACTACGCCGATCTGGATTTCTGATTTCGCCGAAGCGGCTCAGTGGCGCGACTGGCTCGCGGCAATGGCGCGCGCCTTCGGGCCAGGCCCGCGCATGTAATGGCGCTCGGGACGATACCGGTTCTGGAGCTTCAGGCGCTTCATGAGCGATTGCAGGGCCGCAGTGATCTTGTAGATCATCGTCTTGTTCGATCGTTGGCGCGGGCCGGCCCCCCGCATGGTTTACAGCCGGTTTACGTGGTTCGACGCATGCGACAACGTTAGCTCTCAAATGCGAACGATTCGTTAAACACTTTGCCAATGACGGGATGACCGGTGATTCGCATCCGGTGACCCCACGCGGCCCCTTTTCGTTCGCGATGCGGCCGTCTAGCCTGTCGTCCGCATGCCGCACAGCCAGCCCAATTTTCTTCTGTTCATCACCGATCAGCACCGCGCCGATTATCTCGGCTGCTACGGGCACCCGATCCTGCGAACGCCGCACATCGATTCGATTGCGGCCGGCGGAACGCGGTTCCGGAAGTTCTATGTCGCAAGCCCGGTCTGCATGCCGAACCGCGCCTCGCTGATGACCGGCCGGATGCCGGCGGTGCATGGCGTGCGCTCGAACGGGATTCCGCTGTCACAGGACAGTGTGACGTTCGTCGACCTCCTGCGCGACGCGGGCTATGACACCGCGCTCATCGGAAAGAGCCATCTGCAGAACTTCACCGGCATTCCGGCGACGTCGAAGCCCGCTCCACTGCGCGATGGCTATCGCCAACCGTCGCCCGGCTTGCGGCAGGCCATGCGCATCGACCTGACCGGAAAGATCTACGGACAGGAAACGCCGTCCTACTGGGAGGAGCCGGGCGCGCATATTGCGACCCCGTTTTATGGCTATGGTCATGTCGAGATCGTCACCGGACATGGCGACGCTGTCGGCGGTGATTATCGTGCGTGGCTGCACGAGAAGGATCCGGCTGCGCTCAGGCTGCTTGGCCCGGAGAACAGCGCACCGCACGATTACGTGGTGCCGCAAGCCTACCGGACACGGATCCCCGAAGAACTCTACGCGACCAACTATCTCGCCGAGCGCGCCGAGGCGTTTCTGAATGCCCGCAACGCCGGCCGCGATCCGTTCTTTCTCACCGTTTCGTTTCCCGATCCGCACCATCCGTTCAATCCGCCCGGCAAGTACTGGGACATGTACAAGCCGGAGCAATTCCCGGTGCCCGAGGCGTTCCGCCGGAATGACTGGACGCCGCCGCCGGAGGTGCAGCAGGCGCTCGACGAACGCGCGAGCGGAAAGGCCAACATCCACGGCATGCGGACCATCGGCACCACAGCGCGCGAGGCGCAGGAAGCACAGGCGCTGACCTGCGGCATGATTGCCTGCATCGATGACGCGATCGGCCGCGTGCTGCGTGCGCTCGATGCGTCAGGCCAGCGCGATAACACGGTGGTGATCTTCACCACCGATCACGGCGACCATCTCGGCGATCATCGCCTGCTGCTGAAGGGATCCGAGCAATATCAGAGCATCCTGCATGTGCCGTTCATCTGGTCGGATCCGCAGGCGCCTGCCCGTGTTGCGACCGATGCGATCGGCTCGACCATCGACATTCCGGCAACCGTGCTCGATCGCGCACGCATCGCGCCCTATGTCGGCATGCAGGGCAAAAGCCTCCTCCCCGCCATGGGACCGGAGGGACGGCCGGTGCGCGATTGCGCCTTCGTGCAGTACGAGCACCAGATGCCGGACAAGGATGTCGATCACATGCCGCGCTGGCACACGATCGTCGATCAGCGCTACCGCATGACCGTGATGTCGGATTCAGGTCTCGGCGAATTGTACGATCTCGAAACCGATCCCGGCGAGTTCGACAATCTGTGGAGCAGCGCCGAGCACGCAGGCATCAAGGCGCAGCTGATGGAACGGCTCGTGCAGCTCGAGATCGAGCATACCGACACGGTGCCCTACCCGACCGGGCGGGCGTAGATACCCCCTCTTTCCAGAGGGAAGAGATCAATCCGCCTTGAACCCGGTCTCGTCGACGATTTTGCGCCAGCGCTCGATCTGGGTCTTGATGTCCGCGGTCAGATTGGCGGGACCGGTGACGCCGGTGGCTTCCATTCCCTGCACTTCGAATTTCTGCTGCACATCGCGATCGCTGTGCGCCTTTTCGGCGGCCGCGATATAGGCCTTCACGATCGGCTCGGGCGTGCCCTTCCTGGTGAGAAGGCCGAACCACACCATCGCGGTGAATTCGTCATGTCCAAGCTCCGCGAAGGTCGGCACATCGGGCAGAAAGCGCGAGCGCTTCGGTGAGGTCACGGCGATTGGAATCAGCTTGCCCGCCTTGATGTGCGGAATTGCGTTGCCGACCTGCATGAACCCCATCAACGCGTGGCCGGCAACGATGTCCTGTGTCTGCGGGCCGGAGCCCTTGTAGACGATATGCGCGAGGTCGAGCCCGAAACGCTTGTTGAGTTGATGGCCGAGGAAGGCCGACGGCGTGCCCGGACTGAACGATGCATAGCCGAGCTTGCCGGGATTGGCCTTCACCCAGGCGATCCACTCATTGAGGGTCCTGGCCGGCACGCTCGGATGCACGGCGAAGACGAGCGGCGCTTCGACGCCCTTCACGATCGGAATGAAATCGTCGATCCCCCAGCGCAGATTCCTGTACGCGCTCGGATTGATCTCCGTCATCGCCTGCGTGCCGACCCACATCCATGTCCCGTCGGCCGGCTGATCGACGACGAATTGCGCGGCGATGGTGCCGTTCGCACCCGGCTTGTTCTCGACAATGATCGTGCGGCCCAGGGTCTTTGACATGTGCTCGCCGACAATGCGCGCATAGGGATCGAGAATGCCGCCGGGAGCCGAGCCCACCATGATCTTGATGATGGCAGGCGGCTCTTGCGCGAATGACTGGCTAGGGGCGTTCAGGACAATCGCAACGGTCGCAATGGCGAAACCGATCCGGCGCAGAAAAAACATCGGCAGATTCTCCCGAGCGCAAGTCTTCTCGTTCGCGGCGCCCTGGCGCCACGCGATCAGTGTCCGGGAGAGGAACGGGAAAGGCAAGGGCCTGCGAAGGCCGCCAATGCGGCAAGCAGGCGAGACAGTTGCGACGTGTCAGGCCTGCGCGATTTCGCCGTCGATGGTCTTGTGATCGGGGCAATGCGCCGCTTGCCACACCGGACCAAGATCGACGACCTCGGCTTCAAGGCATTCAACTTCAAGCCGCAATGCACCGCCACCTGAGAAGGACAGCGTCACCACGCCGCCCGGCGCCTGGGTCTCGCTGAATTCGACCGCGAGAAGATTGAGCACCTGCTCCTTGGCTGAACAATCGAGGCTCTTGCATTTGCAGGACAGGACGCGATCGAACCGCAGCGCGGCACGGCGGCGTTGCCAGGCGGGAGTCTCGCCGACAGCGGCCTCCCAGTCGAACCGGTTCAGCGCGATAACCACCCGATTTTCGTTCGGGCGCCAGAGCACCTCGCCGATCTTCACCACCGCATCCTGTAGATGCGCGGATACGACTTCCAGGTCCTCGTTATCGAGCGCGATGAGCTTTAGCATGTCCATGACGCGGCCTTTTGGGTCGGTCGTTTATGATTTCGCAATTCGCCCTGAGGGCTAGTTAGGCAAAGGGCCATGATGTCGCAAGGGGCCCAGGCGGGAAAAGACACGGGCTGGGCACGAGGTTAACCGCTGATTCGTTCGACCTGACCGCCGCATGCGGTGAGCTTGTCCTCCAGCCGCTCAAAACCGCGATCGAGGTGATAGACCCGGTTCACGATGGTCTCGCCTTCGGCGGCCAGAGCCGCAATCACCAGCGATACGGATGCGCGCAGATCGGTCGCCATGACCGGCGCGCCAAGCAAACGATCCACGCCTTCGATCGTCGCTTCCTGACCATCGAGCGAAATGCGCGCGCCGAGCCGCGCCAGCTCCTGCACATGCATGAAGCGGTTTTCGAAGATCGTCTCGGTGATGCGTGACGTACCCTTGGCCTTTGTCATCAGCGCCATCAATTGCGCCTGCATGTCGGTCGGGAAGCCCGGGAATGGCTCGGTGGTGACTTCGACCGGCTGAAGCCCCGCACCGTTGCGTGCGACGCGGATGCCCTCGTTGGTGGTCGTGACGCTGGCACCAACCTGCGTCAGAACATCGAGCGTGGATTGCAGCAATTCGGCGCGCGCGCCCTGCAGCATTACGTCGCCGCCGGTCATCGCCACAGCCATCGCATAGGTGCCGGTCTCGATCCGGTCCGGCACCACGTTGTGCCGCGCCGGCCCAAGCCGCGAGACGCCGCGGATCTCGATGCGGGAGGTACCCGCGCCGGAAATCTTCGCGCCCATCTTTACGAGGCAATCGGCAACATCCACGACCTCAGGCTCTTGCGCCGCGTTCTCGATCACGGTCGTGCCATTCGCGAGCGATGCCGCCATCAGCGCGACATGCGTGCCGCCGACCGTCACCTTGGGAAACACGATCTCGCCGCCGCGCAACCCGCCTGACGGAGCGCGCGCAACCGCATAGCCCGCTTCGATCTCCACCTTCGCGCCGAGTTGCTCCATCGCCATCAGCAGAAGATCGACCGGCCGCGTACCGATCGCGCAGCCACCGGGCAGCGACACCTTCGCCTCACCCATGCGCGCCAGCAGCGGCGCAATGACCCAGAAGCTCGCGCGCATCTTCGAAACGAGATCGTAGGGCGCGGTGGTGTCGACGATGTTCGCGGCCGAGATCTTCACCGTCTGACCGGAATGCTCACCATCACCGGCGCGCTTGCCGGACAGCATCACGTCGACGCCGTGATTGTTCAGGATGCGCTGCAGTTGAACCACGTCCGCGAGGTGCGGGACGTTCTCCAGGATCAGCATGTCCTCGGTCAGGAGGCTTGCGATCATCAGCGGCAGGGCTGCATTCTTCGCGCCGGAAATCGGAATAGTGCCGTGCAGCGGCTTGCCGCCGGTGATGCGAATGCGATCCATTGATCCCCCTCAAGCAGAACGCGAGCGTTCAACCCTAGCGCAATACACGCCCCGGTGGGGCGGAATATGGCGCGTCAGCCCTTCCGGTCCGAGCTCTCCCCAGCCTGCTTCTTCGAATCGGGGCCTGCCGCGCGCTCGCGAATCTGCGCCTTCCGGCGCTTCAGGTTTTCCCGCAACGCCTTGGCCAGGCGCTCCTTGCGCGGGTCGATTTTGGCCGGCCCGGTGTTCTCGTCCATAGGGGCGAAAAAGCCGAAATCTCCGATGGACGCAAGGGCGGGCGAACACACCGCTGATCTCGCAGATTCGTGACCCGATTTCGCACCTTCGCCGGAGTTCCCGCCCCGGCACGACGGCGAAGGCGGCTCCATATTCGCCCGGATATTGGAAGGAGATTTGAGATGCGGACGCTTCTGACTTTGGCCGTAGCCGGCCTGTTCCTTGCGCCGGCGGTGGATTTCGCCGCGGCACAGACCCGCCGCCCCACAGCCACACCCCCACGCGCGCAGCAGGCGCCGGTGACAACGCCGTCAAATCCCTACGGGCTGTCGAATTGCGCCGAGCGCCCGTTCGCGCGCGAGTGCGACCGGCGCGGAACCTGGTGAGTCGGCTGGCTCCAGTCCGGAGCGGGTCCGCGCGTTGCATGACCGCAAGATACAAACAGCAGCGCACGAACGGAAAAGCGTCGATGCGGCCCTCGCTTTATCTGCAGCGGACCACTCGTCCGGAGACAGGCCCAAGGAGATGGGCCCAAGGGAGACAGGCCCATGCGTAACTTTTCCCGTCTGACCATCGCCGCTGCCCTGATTGCAGCGACCGCGACCGCAGCCGCCGCGCAGACCCATGGTCGTGCCTACAACCCTCACGCAGCGCAGCGAATTCAGGTCGCCCCTGATTCCGTGTCCGACCCTTATGGGGAAAGGCCGCGCGACCCCAACAGCACCGTGCCCTGCAGCGAGCGGCCGTTCGCCCAAGGCTGCGACAAACGCGGCTTCTGGTAGCAAACCGGCGCCGGGTACCCGGATTTGGGGCCAGGACCTGCAAAAATGTCCCGGCGATGCTTGCCGGGCCACCCGGCTGCGGGTATGAACGCCGCCGCAGCCGCGCCATAGCCACTTGGGCCGGACGTCGAGGCTGTCCACGCTGCCGTAGCTCAGTGGTAGAGCACTCCCTTGGTAAGGGAGAGGTCGACAGTTCAATCCTGTCCGGCAGCACCAT
>NZ_DATMRV010000204.1:0-18876 GCF_035565795.1 Pseudorhodoplanes sp. | reverse complement strand
CGCCGAGCCGGGTGAGACCAGCGTCGGCCCGATGGAGCTTGCAATCCCGGCGATCAAGGGCATTGGCGGCTCGCTTCTTTATTTCGTCGATCGCTATGGCGAGAAGGGATCGATCTGGGATGTCGACTTCGTCTGGACTGGTGAACGCGATCCGAAGCCGGAGAAGGCCGGCCTCTATTATCTCGATCACCTGACCCACAACGTCCATCGCGGGCGCATGGACCACTGGGCCGGCTGGTACCAGACGCTGTTCAATTTCCGCGACATCCGGTTCTTCAACATCGAGGGCAAGCTGACCGGCCTCGTGTCGCGGGCGATGACGTCGCCATGCGGTAAGATCCGCATTCCCATCAACGAGTCGCTCGATGACAAGTCGCAGATCGAGGAATACCTGCGCGAGTACAAGGGCGAAGGCATCCAGCATGTCGCGATGGGTTGCCGCGACATCTATGACAGCGTCGCGAAGCTCGGCGCGAACGGGCTGCCGTTCATGCCGTCGCCACCCGAAACCTATTACGAGAAGGTGGATGCGCGCGTGCCTGGGCACGGCGAGCCGATCCATCAGCTGAAGCGAACCGGCGTGCTGATCGATGGCGAAGGCGTGGTCGATGGCGGCATGACCAAGGTGTTGCTGCAGATTTTCTCCGGCACCGTCCTTGGCCCGATCTTCTTCGAGTTCATCCAGCGCAAGGGCGATGACGGCTTCGGCGAGGGCAATTTCCGCGCACTGTTCGAATCGATCGAGGAGGATCAGATCCGCCGCGGTGTGTTGAAAGCGGACGCGGCGTAGTCCGTTGTCATTCCGGGGCAGCGCAGGCGGCGCAACCCCCGGAATGTGGAATTCATTTCGTCACAAACACATCCAGCAGAGCGAGCATTTGCTCACGCGCTCCGTCGCCCAGCTTCTCCGCCAGTCGCGCCTCATGGCGTGCCGCGAGCGCCTTAGCGCGCTTGAGCACCCTCTGTCCTTCTTTGGTGAGTTGCAGCGCATGTGTGCGGCGGTCGTTCGGGGAGGGCAGGCGTTCGGTCAGTCCCCGCCGCTGCAGATGATCGAGCATGTGGACAAGGCGGGCGCGCTCGATCGCAAGGCGGTCGGCAAGTTCGGCCTGCGACAGCCCGGGATTGGCTCCGATGACGACCAGCACCGAATATTGCGCCGGCCGGATGTCGATGACCGAGAGGGTCCGGATAAAATCCTGAAACACCCAGACCTGCGCGCGGCGCAGCGAGTAACCCAAATGGGAGTCCAGAACGTCGAGGTCGATATCGCGGCGGGGCTTGCGTTCGCGCGGCGGTGCCGCTGCGGGGCTGTCAGGCATCGATCCTCCCGTAGCCCGGTTTGATCCGGGCCTGAATTGTTGTTCTTGACACTCATTGTGCTATACAACAATCCGTTGTCGCCGGAAATACGGGTTTCAGAGCGCGGGCTGATGCCGCACACTTGGCCCATTGCAAGTCGGGCGGAACAATAAGAAAAAGGGGCCAACCAGGGTCTCGGGTCACGGGATCAGTCAGGGAGGAGTTACCAGATGTCCATCAATTCTCGTCATCCACGCGTGACGCGCCGCACCTTCGCCGCGGGCCTTGGTGCTGCCGGCCTGGTCGCCGGCACCGCGCCCTTCAACATCGGTCGCGCCCAAGGCGCGCCGCTCAAGGTTGGCGTGCTGCTGCCGCGTTCGGGCGTGCAGGCCTTCATCGGCCAGGATTGCCAGCGCGGCGTTGATGTCGCGGCCGGCATCCTGAAGGACATCGGCCAGCCGAGCCTCCAGATCATGAATGCCGACACCGAGTCGGACGTTCAGATCGCTCGCGCGCAGGCCGAAAAGCTGATCAACGAAGGCGCCCAGCTCCTGGTCGGCGCGTTCGATTCCGGCCAGTCGACAGCGATCGCACAGGTCGCCGAGCAGCGCGGCATTCCCTATGTCATCAATATCGCCGCGGCGCCTCCGATCACCGAGCAGGGCTACAAGTTCGTTTTCCGCAATTTCCCGATCGCGCCGCGCATCGTCGCGGATGCCTTCATCAACCAGAAGGAAATCTTCGCGGAAACCGGCAAGGCGCCGAAGAAGGTGGCGTTCCTGCACGTCACCGACACCTTCGGAAGCGCGATGGCAAAGTCGCTGCCGGACGCACTCAAGAAGTTCGAGATGCCCTATGAGGTGGCGGACACCATCGCCTATGACCTGAAGGCGCGCGACCTCTCGGTCGAAGTCGCCAAGGCCAAGGGCACCGGCGCCGATGCGCTCCTGGTCGTCAGCCGGCTCAATGACGCGATCCTTGTCACGCGCGAGCTCGTCAAGCAGCGCTGGGAAGGCATGGGCGTGCTCAGCATGGGTCCGGGCTGGTATGAAGACCAGTATCTCAAGACCCTCGGCAAGCTCTCCGACGGCCCGATCAGCTTCGTGCCCTGGTATGATCCGAACAAGAAGCTCGCCAAGGCGCTGCAGGCGGCTCTTGCCAAGCAGTTCCCCGAAACGCACATGAACACCAATCATGTGTACACGTTCGAGGCGCTGCTGATCGCCGCCGACGCCTACAAGCGTGCAGGCTCCGCCAATCCGACGGCACTCGCGGATGCGATCCGTAAGACCGACATCAAGGACAACGTCTCGACCGGCCCCGGCATTCAGTTCGACGCCAAGGGCCAGAACGACAAGCTGCGGAATTCCGCGATTCAGAACCGCGGCGGCAAGCTCGTCACGGTGGCGCCGAAGGGCGCGACCGACGCGAAGGTGCAGTGGCCGGCAACGCCCTACACCAAGCGCAGCTAAGCGGCATCGCAATAACATCTGCTCCGGCCGTGCGCGGCCGGAGCCCATTTCGCCTGAACAGGCCTCGCGGGACCGGCCGTGCCAACCGAAATCTATTTTAATGTCGCGATCAGCGGCCTTCTGACCGGCCTGATCTACGGGTTGAGTGCGCTCGGCCTGTCGGTGATCTTCGGTGTGATCCGCATCGTGAATTTCGCCCATGGCGAGATCATGGTGCTCGGCATGTTCTTCACCGTGGTGGCGTTTCGCCATCTCGGGATCGATCCGTTGGTCGCGGTCCCGTTCGTCGCGGCGATCCTGTTCGGCTTCGGCTATCTGTTGCAGGACTGGGTGGTGCGGCGCGTCGCCCATCTGCACGACTATTTCCAGTTTCTCCTGATGGCGGCGGTCGCGGTGATGCTGATCGCGGTCTGCCTGATGGTTTTCGGACCGCAGGCGCAGGGCGTGAATGTGCCTTATGCGCTCGACTCCTTCTCGATCGGGCCGCTGATCATCGACAAGGTGCGGCTCTATGCCGGCATCGTCGCGCTGCTCGGCTCCGGCGCGATGTTCGCTTTCTTCAAATATACCGATACCGGCAAGGCGATCCGCGCCTGCGGTGACAATTACACAGGCGCGCTCGTGGTCGGCCTGAATGTCCGCCACTATTACGCGCTGACCTTTGCGATCGGCTGCGCCTGCCTTGGCGCCGCTGGGGCGATCATGGTGCTGATCGTCGACGTGCATCCCTATCTCGGCCCGCCTTACACCTTGCTGGGCTTCATCATCGTGATCCTCGGCGGCATGGGCAGCCTTCCCGGCGCGCTGCTGGGCGGCATCCTGATCGGCATGTCGGAGGCGCTGGCCGGAATCCTGCTGCAACCCTCGCTCAAGAGCGCATTCAGCTTCGCGATCCTGATCCTCGTGCTGCTGTTCCGGCCCCAGGGCCTGCTCGGGAAAGTGCAGCGATGAACCGGCTGTTCGAAGGCATCCCGGCTCACGGCCTTGTTCTGCTGGCGCTGTTTTCGGCGGCGCTGATCGCCGCGCCCTACCTCGTCAGCAATTACGTGCTGAGCGTCCTCATCATCGTGCTCTATTTCGCCTATGTCGGGCAGGCTTGGAACATCATGCTCGGCTTTGCCGGCGCGCTGTCGCTCGGGCACGCCCTGTTTGTTGGCATCGGCGCCTATGCCAGCGCGGCGCTATTCATCAAGTTCGGCATCCCGCCTTTGATCGGGGTGTTCGTGTCGATCGCTTTATCCGTCGCGGTCGGATGCCTGATCGGATATCTCGGCTTCCGCTTCTCGATCCACGGCGTCTATTTTGCGCTGCTTACCATCGCTTTCGCAGAGTTCACCGGCATCATGGTGGATCACACGCGCTGGCTGGGCGGCACTGAGGGGCTGTTCCTGCCGGTGGCGAACCGGGACAGGGTCGATCTGATCAATCTGCGCGGCTCGCCGGTCATGTTCTATTACGTGATCCTGGCGATGACGGCGCTCGCCCTCGTGCTCTGCCGCTTCCTGCTGAACTCCAAGCTCGGCTATTACTGGCAGGCGATCCGCGAAGATCAGCAGGCCGCGGAGGCGACAGGCGTCCATCTGTTCAAATACAAGATGATCGCGGTCGCGATTTCGTCCGGCCTGACCGGCATCGCAGGCGTCTGGTACGCATTTTACTACAACAACCTGTTCCCTGAATCGACCTTCGGAACCAACCGCTCGATCGAGATGATCCTCGGTACGATCGTCGGCGGCGTCGGCACGCTGTTCGGGCCCATCATCGGCGCGTTCGTCCTGACGCCGCTCGGTGAAACACTGACGGCGCTCACCGAAGGCCTCAAGATCGATGGCATCAAGCAGTTCTTCTGGGGCCTGTGCGTTGCCATCATCGTGCTGTTCCGGCCCTCCGGCGTATGGCCATGGATTGCCAGCCTGCTGCGGCTCGACCGCAAGTCGGATGGAGGCAAGTCATGACCGCCGCATCGCTCTCCGTCAAAGGCATCTCCAAGAGCTTCAGCGGTTTGCGAGCCGTCGACTCGGTGTCGTTCGA
Organism: Pseudorhodoplanes sp.; assembly: GCF_035565795.1. Classification (GTDB taxonomy): domain Bacteria; phylum Pseudomonadota; class Alphaproteobacteria; order Rhizobiales; family Xanthobacteraceae; genus Pseudorhodoplanes. Next base: position 14,074 of record NZ_DATMRV010000204.1, on the reverse strand, counting down.
GGTCAAGGCCGGCTCGATCCAGGCGCTGATCGGACCGAACGGCGCCGGCAAGACCACGATCTTCAACGTGATCGCCGGCGCGTTCCCGCCTGATACCGGCGACATCCTGCTGGATGGGCAGTCGCTGGGCGGCAAGCGCGCGGACCAGATCTGCCGCGCCGGCGTCGGCCGCACCTTCCAGATCGTGCGTCCGTTCAACGATCTGACCGTCGAGGAGAATGTCGCAATCGGCGCGCTCGTCTGGACCGACGATGTGAAGGAAGCGCGCGACTACGCGAATGAGGTGCTCAAACTGCTCGGCCTCGACGACAAGCGCACAGCGCGTCCGACCGGCATCACGCTGCCGGACCGCAAGTGCCTCGAGGTTGCGCGCGCGCTTGCGACCAAGCCGAAAATTCTCCTGCTCGATGAAGTGATGGCGGGACTGCGCCCGACCGAGACCGACCGCATGGTCAATGTATTCCGCAAGCTCAATAATGAGACCGGCGTCACGATCCTTCTGATCGAGCATGTGATGCGCGCGGTGATGGCCCTGTCGAGCCATATCGTGGTGGTGAATTACGGCAAGGTGATCGCCGAGGGCACGCCTGAAATCGTGACTCGCGATCCCGATGTGCTGGCCTGCTATCTCGGTGCGGAGGCCGTCCACTGATGCTGACCGTGGATGGACTCGATGTGTTCTACGGCGATGCGCAGGCGCTCGATGGCGTGTCGGTGGACGTGCCCGAGGGCGCGATCGTCGCGATCGTCGGGGCGAATGGCGCCGGCAAGACCTCGCTGATCCGCACCATCGGCGGCATGGTTCGTCCGGCGCGTGGCAGTATCAAATTTCGCGGCAACGAAATCGCCGGTCTGCCGAGCTACAAGGTCTGCAATCTTGGGATAGGGCAGGTGGCCGAGGGCCGCCAGATCTTCCCCAATCTCTCCGTGTCCGAAAATCTCGATATGGGCGCGATGTTGCCGCGCGCGCGTGCGACGCGCGTCCGCAATCGCGACCGGGTGCTGACGATGTTCCCGCGTCTGAAAGAGCGCGCGGATCAGGCGGCGGGAACGCTTTCGGGCGGCGAGCAGCAGATGCTCGCGATCGGCCGTTGCCTGATGGGGGAACCGGAACTTGTGATGTTCGACGAGCCCTCGCTCGGTCTTGCTCCGGCTCTGGTGCAGGACGTACTGGCGACGATCCGCGATCTCAATCGCGACGGCCTGACCTGCGTACTGGTCGAACAGAATGTGGCGGTATCGCTCAAACTCGCGAGCAGGGCTTATGTGCTGGAAAATGGCCGCGTCACGTTGAGCGGCACCGGTGATGAGCTGCTGGCGGACGACCGGGTGCGCCAAGCTTATCTGGGGATGTAGGCCCGGCGGTATCTAGCGCCGCATCAGCGCGTTCAGCGCTGCGACCCGCGTCGTCAGTGGGCTTTCCGGAAACAGGGCCCGTAACTGACTGAGCGCCTGCGATGCGGTCGAAGGCTTGTGCTCATCGAGCGCGCTCGCCATGGCGCGGGCCAACTGGATCTCGCTTTGTCCCGTCATCAGGGACGGGGCCAGCGTCACGTCTCCGAAAGCCTCCGGTTCGGTGATGCGCATCGTCTTCTGGCTTGCGAGCATGGTCATCAACGTCCTCAAACGTGTGTCCTCATTCCGGCCCGGCTGATAATGCGCCATATCTGATTTGGTTCCGCCTTGGGAAGCCCCGCCTCTGATTTTCTGCCATTTGAATCAATGCTTTGGAGCAATGTCGGCGGTTTGGCGCAAAACCGCTCAACCGGCATTTGACTAAGCGCGCATGTCTCGGCAAATCGCAGGCACCAAAGTACCTGGGCTCAATGGAGGACTGCATGAAGCTGTACTACTCGCCAGGCGCGTGCTCGCTCGCCGTCAATATCGCGCTCCATGAGGCGGGTATTCCGTTCGACCTCGAGCGAGTCGACAACAAGGCCAAGGTCACGAAGGGCGGCGAGAATTTCTGGGACGTGAACCCAAAGGGCGTCGTGCCGGTGCTGACGCTCGACAATGGCGAGACGCTGACCGAAGCAACGACGCTGCTCAAGTACGTTTCGGATCAGAAGCCGGAGGCTGGGTTGATGCCCAAGGACGGCACGATGGACTACTATCGCGCCCTCGAGTGGCTGAACTTCATTGCGACCGAGCTGCACAAGCAGTTTACGCCGCTGTTCAAGGACAACACGCCCGGCGATTACCGGATGATCGCCAAGGAAAATGTCCTGAAGGCGTTCGCGCTCATCGACAAGCACCTCGCGGGCCGGCAATGGCTCGCCGGCGACAACTTCTCGGTGGCCGACATCTATCTGTTCACGGTGTCGAACTGGGCGCGCTTCCAGGAGATTGACGTTGCGCAATGGCCGAACCTGAACGATTTCCGTACGCGCGTTCGCGCGCGGCCGAAAGTGCAGGACGCGATGAAGGCAGAAGGTCTGATCAAGCCGCAGGCGGCGTAACCAGAGGCCGGACATGCGAAAGCCCTCGCGACAATGTCGCGAGGGCTTTTTTTGTTGCGCGAACGATCAGGCCTTCGGCTTGCCGATCGTCACCGTGAGCGAGCCGATGCCTTCGACCTCACACTCGATCTTGTCGCCGACATTGACCTGACCGACGCCGGCGGGCGTGCCGGTCATGATGATGTCGCCCGGTGCGAGCTCGACCATCTCCGACAGCTTCCAGATCGTCTCCGGAACGTTCCAGATCATCTGGTTGAGATCGCCGTCCTGCTTGATCTGGCCGTTCACCTTGAGGGTGATGCGGCCCTGGGTCGGATGACCGATCTGCGAGGCGGGCACGAGCGGACCGCACGGCGCGGACGCGTCGAACGCCTTGCCGATCTCCCACGGCCGCTTCACCTCGCGCGAGGCGATCTGCAGGTCGCGGCGCGTCAGGTCGATGCCGACGCCATAGCCCCAGATGCAGTCGTTGGCCTTGTCCGGCTTGATGTTCAGGCCGCCGGACTTCAGCGCCACCACGAGTTCGACCTCATGGTGCATGTCCTTTGTCAGCGGCGGATAGGGCACGACGCCGCCATCCGGGACAATCGCGTCGGCAGGTTTTGCGAAGAAGAACGGGGGCGCCCGCTCGTCCTGACCCATCTCGCGAATGTGCTCGATGTAATTGCGGCCGACGCACCAGATGCGGCGGACCGGAAACTTCTCTGACGAGTCTTTGACCGCAAGCACGGCCTGCGGAGGCGGAGGTATGACGTAACGGTCGCTCATAGCCGTTGATGCTTTTTTGTCACATTGAGCCGGACTTCGGCGTGGAAAGCGTCGTCCAGTCGCGATTGCGATTGGCCGCGGGCGGGGCCTCCGCATAGCATGTGCGTCGAGAGGTTCAAAGCCTTGGGGGCCACAGGCGGGGACCATCTCGGGGCGGTGCTCGCGCCGCCAATGCGGGACCGGCGGCGGGGGCCGCTTGGTGCCGCGTTACTGACGCTGCGACGGTTTAAGCGGGGGCTGCGAACGCCGGGATTGGGGGATCCCGGCGTTCGCATTTCAGGTAACTGTCATTCGGGCCTGCCGTCAGGGCCTGCTGCTACGCCTGCCGTTCAGGTCGGGCGCTTTGTGCGCCATCAGCCGCCCGAATACGGGCCCGTGCCAGAACGGTGACAGACCCCGTGGGGGGACCGCGGTAGCGGGCGCGACTGCAGCCATCGGCAACCTGCTCAACCTGCGACTGGACAATGATCTGCTGCACCACGGATCTGCTGCACCACGACCGGTGCGCGGCAGAGGTCTACTCTGCCGCGACCGTGTCAGCGTCCGGATATTCCTGCGCCTGCAATTGCAGCCGATAGAAGGAGGCGTAGCGGCCGCCCTTGCGCAGCAACTCGTCGTGAGTCCCGGATTCGGCAACGACGCCTTCCTCGATCACGAAGATGCGGTCGGCGTGAGCGACCGTGTGCAGGCGATGCGCGATCACGATGGTCGTGCGCCCCTGCGTCAGATGCGTGATGGCGTCCTGCACCAGCCGTTCTGACTCCGAATCAAGCGCAGCGGTCGCCTCGTCGAGCAGGATGAGCCTGGCGTCGCGGATCAGCGCACGCGCAACGGCGATGCGCTGACGCTGGCCACCCGACAGCTGCAGGCCCTGTTCGCCGGTATGGGTGTCATAGCCGTGCGGGAAAGACATGATGAAGTCGTGCGCGTTCGCGGCCTTTGCCGCCGCGATGATGTCGTCCTCGGTCGCACCGTCCCTGCCGAACGCGATGTTGTCACGGATGGTGCCGTGGAACAGGAAGACGTCCTGTCCGACATAGGCGATCTGCTGCCGCAGCGAGTGGCGCGACACGCCGGTGATGTTCTGTCCGTCGATTTCAATCGCGCCGGATTGCGGCTCATAGAGCCGCAGGATGGTGTTCAGGATGGTGGACTTGCCGCCACCCGACGGCCCGACCAGTGCGGTCATCTGGCCGGCTTCGGCGGTCAGCGACAATCCGCGCAGCACCGGCTCTTCCTTGCGATAGGCGAAATGAACGTCGCGGAATTCGACTCGGCCCTTGTCCATCACCAGCCGGGGCTTGTTGTCCTCGTTGGCTTCGGTCGAGGGGGCATCGATAATCTCGAACAGCTGGCGCACGCCGATCAGGCCGGCATTCAGCTCGATATTGAGCCGGGCGAGACGCTTCGCCGGCTCGTAGGCCAGCAGAAACGCGGTGATGAAGGAGAAGAACTCGCCCGGCGTCGCGTTCATCTCGATGGTTCGGTAGCCGCCATAGATCACGCCCAGCGCAATCGTGATGCCGGCGAGCGCTTCCATCATCGGGCTCGAGCGGTTCGAGACGCGCGCCATCTTGTTGGCTTCGTGCTCGACCGCGGCGACATTTTCGTAATAGCGCTGCCGCATGCGGTCTTCGAGCGTGAAGGCCTTCACGATCCGGATGCCCGAGATCGTTTCCTGCAAGGTCTCGAACAGCCGCGAGCCGCCGGTGAACTGCGCCTTGGCGACCGCGCGGATGCGCTTCACGAGCTTGCGCAACATCCACAAGGCGGGCGGGGCGATCACCAGCGCCGACAGCGACATCACCGGATCCTGGATCACCATGACGGTGACCAGTCCGATCAGGGACAGCAGGTCGCGACCGACCGCGGTGATGAGCATGTTCAGCACCTGCGTCGCAGAATTCGAAGCGGTGGCGAGCCGGTGCAGGAATTCCGACGAATGGCGCTTGGCAAAGAAACCCAGATTCTGGCTCATCAGCCGGTCGAACAGCTTGCGCTGGTTCTCCGCGATGATCGAATTGCCGATGCTGGACAGGATCACCGCCTGGGCGTAGGTGGCGCCGCCGCGCGTGCAGAAGATCGCGATGGTGATCAGGCCGATCACCACGATCGCCGCGAAGCTGCGGTCGACATAGGCCTTGTTGACGATGGTGCCCATCAGATAGGCGATCAGCGCGGTGCTGACGGCGGTCACCGCCATCAGAACGAAGGCAACGGCGTATTTCTTCCAGTGTTTGACGCCGTATTCGAGCACCAGCCGGCGGATCAGCTCGGACGAACTTTCGGTGTCGGCGAGGTTTTTTGGCGCCATAGTCTTCCACTGTTGCGTGGCCGGACGCGGCGCCCGGCCAGCGGGCTACCTGCCCGCTCGGGGCGCAGATTTCAAGCCTGTTGGGCGGAGGCGTGTTCGCCTTATGTATTCCGGGCCCGCAGCCGCTGCTCCCATTCCAGCGCATTGCTGACAATGGTCGGCAGATCGTCGTAGCGGGGCACCCAGTGCAGGGTTCCACGCGCGCGGTCCGAGGACGCGACAATCTGTGCGGGGTCGCCCGGCCGGCGCTCCGCCAGTTCGACCCGGAAATCGACGCCCGACACGGCCTTTACCGTGTCGATCACCTCCAGCACCGAAAAGCCGCGTCCGTAGCCGCAATTGAAGGTAGCGCTGTCGCCGCCCGCGCGCAGATGGCGCAGAGCGTCCGAATGCGCACGGACCAGATCGCTGACGTGAATATAGTCGCGGACGCACGTGCCGTCCGGCGTCGGGTAGTCGGTCCCGAACACGTCCATCTTCTTGCGCATGCCGAGCGCGGTCTGGACTGCGACCTTGATCAGATGCGTGGCGGCCGGCGTCGATTGCCCGGTGCGCATCTGCGGGTCGGCGCCGGCGACATTGAAGTAGCGCAGGATCACGTGCTTGAGGGGATGCGCGAAACCGGTGTCCCGCAGGATGATCTCGGTCATCAGCTTCGAGGAGCCGTAGGGCGACATCGGATCTGGCGCCGCGTCCTCGGACACCGGCACCGATTTCGGATTGCCGTACACGGCTGCGGTCGAGGAGAAGATGAAATGCTTCACCCCGCTTTTGACGGCGGCTTCGATCAGGGTGCGGGAATTGGCGGTGTTGTTGCGATAGTAGCCGAGCGGGTCCGCAACCGAGTCCGGGACCACGATCGAGGCCGCGAAATGGATGATGGCATCCACCCCGTGCCGCTCGATGATTGAGCGTGCCAGCGCCTCGTCGCCGGTATCGCCCTCGTGAAGCGTAACGCGCTCCGGAATGGCCCAGCGGAAGCCGGTGGAGAGGTTGTCGAGCACGACCACGTCCTCGCCGGCATCGAGCAATTCGTAAACCATGTGGCTGCCGATATAGCCGGCGCCGCCGGTGACGAGGACGGTCATGGACCGGGTCTCCGCAAAACATTGGCCACACCATAGGCGACGGCCATGAAAAATGAGTAATAAGGGCCCGCCCCAGTTCGGCCTCGTTCTCCGAGCCGCAGCTCCTCAGGATGGGGGCGGAGTAAGCAACTTGAACGATCTCGACGTCATCATTCCGAACCTGCACTGGAACTATACCGGGGTAACCGCGACCAACCGCATGATCGCGCCGCGGATCGCCCGGCTCGCCAGTGCGCGCTGGTGCGGACCGGATGCGCCTGACGGCATCGAGACAATGAACTTTTCGGAGGTTCTCACGCTTCCCTTCAAGGGGCGGCGCAGGATCGTCTGGCACGCGCGCCGCAACAACGAAATGATGGTCGGGCTATTGCTGAAATGGCTCGGCTGGCCGTTCCGGCTGGTCTTCACCTCGGCCGCGCAACGTCATCATACCTGGATCACGCGCTGGCTGATCCGGCGCATGGACGCGGTGATCGCCACCAGTGACGCATCGGCGTCCTATCTGAAGGTGCCGTGCGAGGTGATCCTGCACGGCGTCGACACCGTGCGTTATCAGCCGCCGAAAAACCGGGACGCTGAATTCCAGATCAGCGGTCTTCCCGGCAAATACGCGATCGGCTGCTTCGGCCGCGTCCGGCATCAGAAGGGCACCGACGTCTTCATCGAAGCGGTGTGCAGGGTCCTGCCACATTATCCGGACTTCAGTGCAGTGGTGGTCGGCGCCGTCGATGATGCGGCATTTGAAGCTGCCTTGAAGGCGCGCGTCGAAGAAGCCGGCATCGCCGATCGCGTGCGCTTTCTCGGTGAACGTCCGATCGACGAAGTGCCGCTCTGGTACCGCCGTATCCTGATCTACGCGTTCACGTCACGCAACGAAGGCTTCGGACTGACGCTGCTGGAAGCGATGTCGTCCGGCAACGCGCTCATTGCCGCGCGCGCCGGAGCCGCAGAGGCGGTGGTGACCGGCGGGCAGATCGCGCTGCTGGTTCCGGCGGGAGATCCGGACGCGCTCGCGGCGGCGCTTGAGACGCTGGTGCGTGACCCCGAGCGCGCTGCAGCAATGGGTGAGCGCGCACGCGATTATGTTGCATCGCATTTCAGCGTCGAAGCGGAAGCGGAAAAGATTGCCGCGGTTTATGAGCGCGCGCTTGGGCGAAAGACGCTTCCGCCGCCGGCGGCCACACACAACGCATAGCGTCTCGCCGCGTTTGCGGCGCGAAAACTTCGACTCCAAATTTGAGGGAAATGCCGCGCAAACATGTTGCGTTGCGCAAACCACGATTGCGTGAGCGGGTGCTCTGTCGTCTTGCCATCACAAAATTGACAATGGCCGCGCTTAGGAATGAAATTCATCCCACAATAAAAAGAACTGAGGAGGAGGCCATAATGGCAGCTTCGGCTATTCAGCTTTCCACGTTCGGCGCTTTGCCTTGCGCACAATGCGGCACTGAACTGCAACGGCCGGCCTGGTCCGAGCCGGTGAACGAGCGGCAAGTCCGTCATCTCTGGAATTGCCGCGACTGTGGTTACGTGTTCGAGACCATGGTGTTCTTCTGCACGGAGGCCGATGCAGTGTCGGCTCCACCGCTCGCGGCGTAACACGGCGACGTTTCGATTCATCTCGCAAACATTTGCGGCCCATACGCGCATCCCAGCGCGCGATGAAGCCTTGTTGACGTGATGCTCCAATGGGCTTCAGCCCAAAGTTGCATTCGCTTTCGACTTGGATCATGAATCCGCGAAATTCGAAAGCGACGCGTAACGTCGCAAATGAGAGCGGTGCATTCGCGCCGCCGCGGGGAGATGAAGCGATGGCCGCGAAGAATCTGGAAGACGTGCTGCAGAGCGTGAAGAATCCGGTTGAGCTGTTGCGCAATCAGCAGACCGGGCCGAACGTCTATCCTGGCGTTCCCGCCGAATACACCAACTGGCGCGATGAGCAGCAGGCCTGGCAGAACACCTGCGTTCTCTTCAATCAGTCCTATCACATGGCGGATCTCGCGGTCGAAGGACCGGACGCGCTGAAGCTGCTCTCGTATCTGTCGATGAACAGCTACAAGAACTTCGAGCCGAACAAGGCCAAGCAGTTCGTGCCGGTGACGCCGGAAGGCTATGTGATCGGCGACGTGATCCTGTTCTATCTCGCGCCGAACAAGTTCAATCTCGTCGGCCGCGCGCCCGCGCTGAACTGGGTGATGTTCCACGCCGCGACCGGAAAATATGACGTGAAGGTCGAACTCGATCAGCGTTCGGCGCTGCGCACCGACGGCAAGCGCAAGTCCTATCGCTTCCAGGTCCAGGGACCGAATGCGATGGAGGTGATCGAGAAGGCGATCGGCGAGAAGCCGGATGAACTCAAGTTCTTCAACATGACCGAGCTGACCATCGCGGGGAGGAAAGTGCGCGCTCTGCGTCATGGCATGGCCGGTCAGCCCGGCTGGGAATTGTTCGGTCCATGGGAAGAGGGCGAGGACGTTCGGCAGGCGCTGATCAAGGCCGGTGACGACTTCGGCATGCGGCTTGTCGGCGGACGCGCCTATTCATCGAATGCGCTGGAGTCCGGCTGGATCCCGTCGCCGCTGCCCGCGATCTATACCGGCGAAGGGACGAGGGCGTATCGTCAATGGCTGCCGGCCAATGGCTACGAAGCCAGCGCGTCGATCGGCGGCAGCTTCGATTCCAGCAACATCGAGGATTATTACTTCACGCCATGGGACATGGCCTATGGCGGCTTCATGAAGTTCGACCACGACTTCATCGGCCGTGAAGCATTAGAGAAACAAGCCAAGGAGCCGCACCGCAAGAAGGTGACGCTCGCGCTGGAAAACGAGGACGTCACGCGTGTGCTCGGCACCCAGTTCCAGAAGCACAACCGCACCAAGTTCATCGACTGGCCGTCGGCGGTTTACTGCATGCATCCGTTCGACCGCGTGCTGGTCGACGGCAAGACGGTCGGCGTCTCGACCTGGATCGGTTACTCGTCGAACGAGGGCAAGATGCTCACGCTTGCCGTGATAGAAGAGGAATTCGCCGAGCCCGGTACCGAAGTCGTGTTCCTCTGGGGCGAGGCGAATGGCGGCTCGCGCAAGCCGACGGTCGAGCGGCACATGCAGACGGTGATGCGCGCTGTCGTCAGTCCGTCGCCCTATGTCGAGGTCGTGCGCAAGGCCTACGCGCCGGGCGGCTGGCGCAAGGCGGCGGAGTAGCTAGCCGAGCATCCATCGATCCGCTCGTCCCCCGCGAAGGCGGGGACCCAGAGTCTTTGCGCTGGATTCGCGGGAATGAGCGGGCCTGGATTTAGCACAGCGTTCTTTATGCCGTCAGTGTCATCTTCCCCTTAGCGTGCAGGATCAGCACATCGCGCACCGCGCGATTGAGCGGCGTCGGCACATTCACCTCGGCGCCGAGATCGACCACGCCGCCGCTGAGCCAAGGCAGTTCCAGCGGCTTACCGCTCTGCAGGTCGTGATACATCGACGAAATCGTTTCGGGTGCGACGCCGTCGATCAGGCCAAGGCGCTGCGTCACGAAATTGTCCGAGAGCTTCACGCCCCGCGCCTGTCCGACCGCGACCACCTCCCGCATAAGCCCGATGAGGAAGTCCCGCGTGATCGGATTGTCGCGGATCGGGCCGATCGACGAGCGCATCGCGGATGTCGCGCCGGACATTGCGACGAGGAAGGCAAATTTCTGCCAGATCTCCAGATTGATGTCGTCATGGATCTCGGCGTCGATGCCGCCGGCAAGGCACGCGCGATGAAGATCCTCCACGCGCCCGGAACGCTTTCCGTCGAATTCGCCGAAGGTCAGCTTTTCGATTGCGCCCGTCTGCGTGATCACGCCCGGCGCGGTGATCGCGGCCGAGACATAGCTCGTGCCGCCGATGAGTGCGCTGCCGACGATCGGCCTCAGCATGTCGTCCTTCTGCACGCCATTCTGGAACGAGATCAGCCCGGTGTCCGGACCGATGCATGGCAGCAGCGAACGCGCCGCGCTTTGCGTGTCCCACAGCTTCACCGCAAACAGGATCATGTCGACGGGGCCGGCACTGGCCGGATTGTCGGTGGCATTCACCTGCGGCAGCGCGATCGGATTCTTGCCGCCGTCGATCCTCAGCCCGTTCCGGCGCATCGCTTCAAGATGTGCGCCGCGCGCGACGAAGGTGACATCGGCGCCGCCCCTGGCGAGCCGCGCGCCGAACACGCCGCCGACGCCGCCCGATCCCATAATGAGAATGCGCAAGTGGATGCTCCTGGCCGTTGGTCCGCTGACCCGATTTGTGCGTCCGGCTATAACGAATGCCGCGCATCAAGGCTACTCGCGGCGCGCAGCGATTCGCGCGGCTTGCCGGCTGCGAAGTGTTACTTTTTCTGCGCCTTGATCTCGTTGAACTTGGCCAGGGCGCGCTCGAACTTCTCGTTGAATAGCCACATTGCATCGAGAATTTCGCGATAGGTCGCCGATGGCTTCGCGCGGTCGGCCTGTCCGAACGTGAACATGGAGTTGTTGCGCAGATAGCCCATGATCGTCGGGTCGGACACCCGATATCCGGCAATGTTGCCGGATCTGATCGCGGCCTTGGTCGGGGTCGGGACGATCTGGATCAGCTCGAACAGCTTCATCTGATCGATCGGGTCGGGAAATGCCCTTACGATGGCTGGGATGTACTGGAACGCGTCGGCGTGTGCATTCATCAGCGCGTCGCGCACATTGATCCAGTGATTGTACCGGCGATCGAGCTTGCCGATGCGCTCCTCTTCCGTTGTGTCGCGCTCGATCAGCGCCGGATCGAAAGCCGCAATCGACGGTTTGATCGCCGCCCATCTCGTTTGTCCGCCCTGGCTCTCGGACACACCGGTCTGAAAGCTTCCCTTGTATTTGTTGGAACGCGCATTGCCGATGTTCTGGTTGCCATTCGACTCGGCAAAGAAAATGCCGAGGCTGATACGGCCGGCGACATCGGCATTGGCCGCGTCGAGGCCGCGCGCGCGGGCAATCGCGGCTCCAAGATCGACGACGTCCCTGAACGGTGTCGCTGAGTATTGAGCATTGGCGGGCGGAGCCTGCATGATGCTGAACAGGCGAAGATACTCGTCGATCAGCGGCTCGTTGTCGGCATCGAAATAGGCCGGCGGGATTGCGAACTTGTTCGGTCTTCCGATTCTTGCCGGCAACGCGTCGGTGAGATCCTTGTAGGTGCTCATCAGGGCATTGCGGGCGAGATAGAGCGCCTGTCCCGGCAGGTTCGGCAGCGGCTGTTTCGCGTCGATCTGCGCGCGCCGTTGGCGGAGGACGGATTTGAAGTCGTTGAGTGCCTGGTTGTACCGGTTCAGCGCCTCCGACTGAGATGCCGTGAGCGCGGGCTGGGCGCGGGCGTTCGGCACAGAGAGACATGCAAGAAGTGCGAGGGCGGCGGCACACAATGCCGCAAGCGCGCACGACCTTACAGCGTTGAAGGAAGGCGCTTCGGCGCCGTCGTCTCTCGCAGCAACTGGATGACGCGGCGGATACATCCACTGACCCGATGGCTAAGCTGAAACGACCGTTAGCGGCGCGGGGTGACGATCTCCTCAACAAACGTCGCGAGATTGCCACCGCTGAACAGATGCCCGGCAATGCCGACGGCGTCGGCTGCGCGCAAATCGGAATCCTTGTCGCCGATCAGGAAACTGCCGGTCTTTTCCACCGGCCACGCGTCCATGAGATCGAGCAGCATGCCGGGTTTGGGTTTGCGCCAGTCTGAATCGATCCTGTAAGCGGGGAGCGGCGCATCCGGATGAAACGGACAGAAGCGGATATCGTCGATGTGCGCGCCTGCGCGCGCAAGCTCGCCGCGCATGTATTCGTGCAGGCGCACGACGTCTTCCTCCGTGAACATGCCGCGCGCCACGCCCGACTGGTTCGAGATGATGAAGACGTGGTAGCCGGCCTCGTTGAGGCGCCGCACGGCATCGGGGGCACCGTCAATGAACCGGAAGCGCTCGACCGTGCCGATGTAACCGTCGTCACGATTGATGACGCCGTCACGATCGAGGAATGCCGCCGGTTTGCGGTCTGTCATTGATCCGTCCGCCGAGGAAGGGTGGCTCATCACGCTCTATCCTATGCTCGCGCGGGCCCGATGCCAGATCAACAGGGCTGCTACGAGCATCAACGCGGCGAAGCGGCGGTAGAAGGATTCGGCAGGGTCCTGCGCACGGCGTCGAGGACCCGGTCCACGGTGACGCCCGCGGTGCTGCGGTCCTTGATGTTGTCGAAGCGTCCAGGCGGCTCGAGAATCGCCGACAAAGGGTTGAGCGGGGCCCATAAACGCGGAGAAGTCGGGCCGAAGATCGCAACGGTCGGCGTACCAATGGCCGCGGAGATGTGCATCAGGCCGGAATCGTTGGTGACGGCGAGATCGGCCGCGGCGAGCGCCACGATCGCGTTGCGGAGGTCATTTCCCGTGAGATCGTAGACACTTGCGCCGCCCGCTTGGACGATTTGCGCGGCGATAGTCTTCTCCGCCGGGCCGCCAAGGACCCACACGTCGGCGCCCTGTCCGGCCAGTTCCCGGGCCAGTTCGGCGTAGTTCTGCGGCGGCCATGCCTTGCCCGGGCCAACCGCGCCGGGCGCCATCGCTACGACCGGTCGCGCGGACTTCCGCAAGGCGTTGCGCGACAGCCAGTTTTCGATCTCGTCGCGCCGCACCTCGATGCGGGGCAGGGGGTAAGTCTCTGGCGGACTTTCATTTTTCGGCGTCGCCAGGGCGACGAAGCAATCGATCATCCGCTCCAGCCTGCGTTCGCCAAAGCGCATGTCGTTGATCAGGACGAAGCGGAATTCTCCTGCGAAACCAGTACGTTGTGGGATTGCGGCCAGATAGGGAGCGAGCGCCGCTTTCCAGGTCCGCGGCATCACCAGAGCGCTCCCGTAACGCTCCCGAGCCAGCCGCTTCCCGAGCGCAGAATATTGCCGGAACGGCAATTGCCGGCGGGGAAGGTCGGCGACGATGCCCTTCCTCACACCCGGAAGGTAATCGAGGATGGGCGCGCAGAGCGTGCTGGTCAGGAGATCGATCGGCCGGTTCGGCCAGCGCATTTTCAGCAGCTGGACGACCGAATGGACCCGCACGAAGTCCCCGATCCACATATAGGGGACGATCAGAATGGGACTGTCGGCCCGGGCGGGGTCCAAGTCGGTCAGATCTTGTGAATTCGAATTCATAATTTAAACTGAACTTTGATTCACTTGTTTGCGCGCCGCGGACCCGCGTAACCCGGCGGATCGCTCGTGTCGAATCCCGCCGCTATTCACTGAAATCCTTAACCCAAGTTGCGCGCTTTCGCCTTGTCGGGCAAAGGATCACCGGTGGGATCGCCCGTGTGGATCGCCCTTCTTGGGGTCACCCTGGGCCGGGGGACGGCGGAGCGCGTCAGCGATGCTTTTGGTGACCGGCGGTGCCG
>NZ_DATMRV010000203.1:0-25000 GCF_035565795.1 Pseudorhodoplanes sp. | reverse complement strand
CCGGATCATCGGCATCGACCGGCTCGATTATTCCAAGGGCCTGCCGATGCGGTTCGATGCCTATGAGATGTTCCTCAAGAACTTTCCCGACTGGCGGCGCAAGATCACCTATCTGCAGATCGCGCCGCGCAGCCGCGCCGGCATCGCCAATTACGCCGATATCGGCCGTCAGATCGGCCAGTCGGTCGCCCGCATCAACGGCAGCTATGGCGAGGTGACGTGGACGCCGCTGCGCTACGTCAACCGCGCGCACAACCGGCGGCAGCTCGCCGGTCTCCTGAAGATGGCGCGCATCGCGCTGGTGACGCCGCTGCGCGACGGCATGAACCTCGTTGCCAAGGAATTCGTCGCCGCGCAGGATCCCGACGATCCCGGCGTGCTGGTGCTGTCGCGCTTTGCCGGCGCGGCGGAGGAGTTGCGCGACGCCGTGCTGGTCAACCCCTACGACACCGAAGGCTTCGCCGCCGCGATCAACCGCGCGCTGTCGATGCCGCTCGACGAGCGCAAGGTGCGGCACGCCGCGCTGCATCGGGCGGTCTGCGCCTCGGACTCGGAAGGCTGGGCCGTCAAGTTCCTGTCGCGTCTCAACGCGCCGCCGCGCAACAGCGGCGGCATGCGCGTCGTCGCCGGGACGTGACGGCGCTTACGCCGCCTTCGCCTTCTGTCGCTTGAGGTCCGGCGGGGTCGCTTCGGCGGCGAGCATGGCGAGCGCGGCGTCGAGCGGCATCGACTGCTGCTTCTCCTGGCCGAGCCGGCGGATCGACACGGTACGCTCGGCCGCTTCCTTCTTGCCGACCACGAGAAGTGCCGGGACCTTGGCGAGCGAATGCTCGCGCACCTTGTAGTTGATCTTCTCGTTGCGCAGGTCGCCGTTGACGCGCAGGCCCATCTTGCGGGCGAGTGCGGTTGCTTCCGCGGCGTAGTCGTCCGCGTCGGAGGTGATGGTGGCGACGACCGCCTGCACCGGCGCGAGCCACAAGGGCAGGTGGCCGGCGTAATGCTCGAGCACGACGCCGAGGAAACGCTCCATCGAGCCGCAAATGGCGCGGTGGATCATCACCGGCGCTTTCTTCGCGCCGTCGGGCGCGATGTAGAACGCCTCGAACCGCTCCGGCAGGTTGAAGTCGACCTGCGTGGTGCCGCACTGCCAGTCGCGGCCGATGGCGTCGCGCAGCACATATTCGAACTTCGGTCCGTAGAACGCGCCTTCGCCGGGATTGATCGCGGTCTTGATGCGGTTGTTGCTCTGCGCGATGCGCTTCAGGACATCCTGCATCACGCTTTCGGCGTGATCCCAGGCGGCGTCGGAGCCGACGCGCTTGTCCGGCCGCGTCGACAGCTTCACCGTCAGGTCGCCCTGGAAGCCGAAGTCGTCATAGGTGCTCAGGATCAGGTCGTTGATCTTCAGGCACTCCTCGGCCATCTGCTCCTCGGTGCAGAACACATGGGCGTCGTCCTGCGTGAAGGCGCGCACGCGCAGCAAGCCGTGCAGCGCGCCGGACGGTTCGTAGCGGTGCACCACGCCGAACTCGGCCAGGCGCAGCGGCAGCTCGCGATAGCTGCGCAGCCCGTGCTTGAAGATCTGGATATGGCCGGGGCAGTTCATCGGCTTGATCGCGAAGACGCGTTCGTCCTCGGTGTGATCGCCGGCGGACTTCGCCATGAACATGTTCTCGCGGAACCAGCCCCAGTGGCCTGAGGTCTCCCACAGCGACTTGTCGAGCAGCTGCGGCGCATTCACTTCCTGATAATCGCCCTTCAGGCGGCGGCGCATATAGGCAACGATCTCCTGGAACATGGTCCAGCCGGCCGGATGCCAGAATACAGTGCCGGGACCTTCCTCCTGGAAGTGGAAGAGATCCATCTCGCGGCCGAGCTTGCGGTGGTCGCGCTTCTCGGCTTCCTCCATCCGATGCAGGTAATCGTCGAGTTCTTCCTGCTTGGCGAAGGCGGTGCCGTAGATGCGCGACAGCATCTCGCGGTTTGAATCGCCGCGCCAGTAAGCGCCCGCGACCTTCATCAGCTTGAACGCATTGCCGATCTTGCCGGTCGAGGTCATGTGCGGACCGCGGCAGAGATCGAACCACTCGCCCTGCTTGTAGATCTTCAGGTCCTGATTGTCGGGGATTGCGTCGATCAGCTCGACCTTGAAGTTCTCGCCCTTGTCGGCGAACACCTTCTTGGCCTCGTCGCGGGTCCACACTTCCTTGGTGAAAGGTTTGTCGCGCGCGATGATCTCGCGCATCTTCTTTTCGATCGCGGTCAGGTCTTCCGGTGTGAACGGCTGATTGCGGGCGAAGTCGTAATAGAAGCCGTTCTCGATCACCGGGCCGATGGTGACCTGGGTGCCGGGCCACAAGGCCTGCACGGCCTCGGCCAGAACGTGCGCGGCATCGTGCCGGATCAATTCCAGCGCGCGCGGATCCTCGCGATTGAGGAATTCGATCTTGGCGTCCTTTTCGATCGGGTCGGCGAGGTCGGTGACGACGCCATCGAGCGCCATCGCCACCGTGCGCTTCAGAAGCGAGGGCGAGATGCCCTTGGCGATGTCAGAACCGGTAATGCCCTGAGGAAATTCGCGGCGTGCGCCGTCGGGGAAGGTCAGCGTGACCTGAGCCATTGTCGTCTCCTGTTGCTCACTCCCGCGAACGAGCGCGGGTAAGCGATGTGAAGCAGCGGATATAGCAGGCGAATCAGGGAGGGCAATCGGTTTGCGGGCAAAGCTCCGCCGCCTGTATGGTTTGAGGCGCCGGCTACGCCGCATCCAGGTTCCGGCTGGTCCGGTACGACGTGATGGAGGCGACTGCCGGCCGTCTGCCCGGCCGCGAGGACTTCTTCTTTGTGGCGAAGTAGAGCCGCCGGCGGTCGCTGGCGGGTCACAAGCTTGCGAGATGTGAAAAAAATGATGTCGGGGAGGGGTGTGCCGCCGCCTTTCCGCCACCACCTTCGCGAAGCATGATGCCCGTCGCCACCACGCCCGCTGCCCGGCCCAACCATCGCGTCATGATCGTCCGCCGCCTTGTTGCGACTGCTCTTTTTGCGGTTTTGCCCGTGGGCCTTGCGCTGGCCCAGCCGGCGCCGAAGCCGCGCAGCGCCTTCAAGCACGAGCCGATGATCTTTTTCGTCGCCAAGGGCGATCGCGATGCCTGCGGTCCGGGCTGCGATACCTGGATCGCAGCCGAGGGCACGTTCGATCCGGACGTGCATGAGCGGCTGAGCCGTTTCCTCAAGGTGCCGTCGCGCCGCAATCTGCCGATCTTCTTCCATTCGCCGGGCGGCGAGTTGCAGCCCTCGATCGCGACCGGAAACGTGTTGCGCGAGCGGCGCATGACGGCGGGGATCGGACAGACGGTGCCTGACGGTTGTCGCGAGCGCGCGCGGGCGGACGCGTCCTGCCGGAAACTGATGGCGTCAGGCGGGGTCATCAAGGCGAAGCTCAAGATCGACTCGGGCATCTGCGCATCGGGTTGCGGCTATGCGCTTGTCGGCGCATCCGTTCGTCTCGTCGGAGAGGGCGCGAAGTTTGGCGTGCATGCGAGCCGGCTGGTGCCGGTGCGCGTCCCGCAGCAGCATGCACGCGCGAGCGCCGCGGAAGCGCGCGAGGCTGCGAAGCGATCCTACGATCTCCTCAAGCAATACGTGGCGCTCGCCGGTGTCGATCCCGCCTTGATCGATCTCGCGATGAAGACGCCGCACGACACGGTGCATTGGCTCACTCAGGATGAGTTGCGCCGCTTCGGCGTCGTGCCGGGCGATTATTTCGAGACCGAATGGCTGCGCATTCCGGTCGCGGATGGCATGTTCACTGTCGTCAAATCGCTGACCCAGCCGTCCGAGACCAATCGCGGCGAGTATCGGACCACGATCATCGGCATCGATTGCGTTGCAGGCCAGCGGCCGCATGTGAGCCTGCGCCGTGAATTGCCGACCAGCGAGCAGGGCAGCCGGCTCGCGATGCGCATGACCTCGGGCGATGCGTTCGTCCTCGTGTTCAACGAGGGCCGCCGGCCCGATGCCGCGACTGAATTGCGGGTCCAGCCCGTGGCGGCTGACGCGCTGGCGCGGGCGGCTGCGAGCGAAGCCATTGTTCTGCGCGAGGAAAAGGATGCCTGGACCCGCGAGACCAGGCTTTCGACCAAGGGTTTGTCCGAGGCCCTGACCCGCGCACCGGGCCGATGCGGCGGCCGGATCTGACAGATTAACCAATTGACGGATCCGTCGCGGCCCCTGGAACTTTGAACAGGCTCGGGCGTTTCACGCAGCCGATACTGTCACCGGCCGCGCCCTTGCGGGCCGGTTCCTCGCATTGGAACCGCGCGCGATTAGATGGATACTGCGCAATCCTCCGCTATCCGGTCGTTGCGGCTTGCCATGCTGGCGGCCTTCGTTCTTCCGGTCATCCTGTTCGCGTTCCTGGCCTTCACGAATTATCGGCACACGCACGCGGTGGCGGACGAGCGGCTCGAGCGCACGGTCAATATCCTGCAAGAGCACGCGCTGAAGGTCTTCGAGACGATCGAGCGCAGCATTGCCGAGACGAACGAGGTCGTCCGTGGCATGTCGGACGACGAGATCGCGGCCGACGAAGCGCGCCTGCATCTGCGGCTGCGCCAGCTCGTGACGTCGCTGCCGCAGTTCAAGTCGCTCTGGATTTTTGATCCGAACGGGCGCGCGCTGGTCAATTCGCTCGCCTATCCGCAGCCGCAAGGGATGAGCTTCTCCGACCGCGACTATTTTCGTGCTCATATCGACAATAGCGGCCACATCTTCGTCGGGGAGGTGCTGAGGCCACGACAACCATATCCGGACGGCGACTTCTTCAGTGTCAGCAAGGCACGCCCGAGCCCGGACGGCTCTTTTCGCGGCGTGATCCAGCTTTCGATCCTGCCGTCCTATTTCGAGCAATTCTTCGCCAAGCTGCAGACGTCCTACGCGGGCGGCTATTCCTCTCTCGTGCGTGAGGACGGTGCGGTGCTGGCGCGCCACCCTGCCTTCGCGGCGAACATGGCGAAGCCGATGACGTCGGCCATCACCGACCCGATGCGCAACAATCCCAACGGTGGATTCCTGACGCGCGTTTCCGCAGCCGACGGCGTCGAACGGCGCATTAGCTGGAAGAAGCTGCCGAACCTGCCCGTCTATGTGCTGGCGGGGACCGAGACCAGCGCGATCCGCGCTGAATGGCTGCGCACGATGGCCGGCTATCTCGCCTTTGGATTGCCGGTCACAGCGCTGCTTCTCGGCGCGATCTGGATTGCGCTGGAACGCACGCGGCGTCTCTATCAGGAAGAGGGACGAAGGGCTGCGGCCGAAGGCGCGCTTCGCCAGGCGCAGCGCATGGAAGCGATCGGCCAGCTGACCGGCGGCGTTGCGCACGACTTCAACAACATCCTGATGATCGTGAAGGGCAACGTGCACCGGCTGCGTCGCGAGCTGACCGAGGCAAAGCTGGTACGCAAGCTCGACATGATCGATACCGCGTCCCAGCGCGGCGAGAATTTGGTGCGGCAGCTCCTGACCTTCTCGCGCAAGCAGAATCTTACGCCGCAGGTCATCGATCTCGCCGGCCGCGTGCGCGAATTCCGTTCGCTCCTGGCGCCATCCCTCCGCGGCGATATCGAAATCCGGATCGATGTCTCCGAAACGGTTGCCCCGGTTCGTGTCGATCAGAGCGAGTTCGAGCTCGCCGTGCTCAATCTCGCGGTCAACGCCCGCGATGCAATGCCCAATGGCGGCGTGATCGAAATCATGGTGCGCTCGGTGCGGCTGCGCGGGGATGCGGCACATGATCGGCTGGAGGGCGAGTTCGTCGCGCTGTCGGTTTCGGATACCGGCAGCGGCATTTCAAAGGACACCATCGGCAAGATCTTCGAGCCGTTTTTCACCACCAAGGAAGTCGGCAAAGGCACGGGTCTCGGCCTTAGCCAGGTTTATGGCTTTGCCAAACAGAGCGGCGGCACGGTGACAGTGTCGAGCAGGGAAGGGCATGGCGCAGTCTTCACGCTCTATCTGCCGCGTTCGCAGGAACAACCGCAACGCTCCGCGCCGGCCCGGCACGGCGACACTGCGCCGGTTGCGACGGGATCGGTGCTCGTTGTGGAGGACAACACCGAAGTAGCCGACATCGCGACTGCGCACCTGAATGAACTCGGTTATCAGGTCACCCGCGTTGCGAGCGCGCAGACGGCGCTCGATGTCCTTCGCACGGGCGAGCAATTCGATCTCGTTTTCTCGGATGTCGTGATGCCGGGCGGCATGAATGGCGTCGAGCTCGCGCATCAGATCCGCAAGGATTATCCGCGTCTGCCGGTGCTGCTGACCACGGGCTATTTCAATGCTGCCGACAAGCCGCTGCCGCGCGGGCTGCCTGTATTGCGCAAACCCTATGATGTCGCCGAGCTGAAGAAGGCGGTCTCGACGACGATCGGCAATCCGCAACGGCGCGCGACCGGTTAGCGCGCCGTGACA
Organism: Pseudorhodoplanes sp.; assembly: GCF_035565795.1. Classification (GTDB taxonomy): domain Bacteria; phylum Pseudomonadota; class Alphaproteobacteria; order Rhizobiales; family Xanthobacteraceae; genus Pseudorhodoplanes. The sequence continues at coordinate 18,532 of NZ_DATMRV010000203.1, read as the reverse complement.
TCCGCGTCAGCTATCGACACGATGCTTCGCCGCTTCCGTCCGATGTGATAATCCCGCAGACATGACAACGCATGGATACCAGCTGTGGCGCGACCGGCGCGGGCGGATTTCGCCGCTGCGGATCGCGGCACTCGTGCTGATGCTGGTGCCGGCCATGCTGGCCGCTTACGCCTGGTACGCGCATATGCTGGCACCGCGCGTGCTGAACGATCTTGTTCATCGCACCGGATATTGGGCGCTGATTTTCGTATTGATCTCACTTGCGATCACACCGCTGCGGCGAAGCGGGCGGTTCGCGGGACTGATCGACGTGCGGCGCATGATCGGTGTCGGCGCCTTCATTTACGCGACGCTGCATATCCTGCTCTACATCGCCGACGAACGCTTCGACCTCATCAAGGTCGCGCTCGAGATCGTCAAGCGGCTCTATCTCACGATCGGGCTTGTCGCCTGGATCGGGCTGCTTGCGCTCGCTGTCACCTCTAACGACACCATGGTGAAGCGGCTCGGCGCGGTGCGATGGCGTCGGTTGCACCGGGTGACGTACGTGGTCGGTTTTTTGGCGCTGATCCATTTCTTTCAGCAGACCAAGGCGGACTTCACCTTGCCTGCGACAATCACAGGCCTGTTCGGCTGGCTGATGGTCTATCGTGCCGTCGCCGCTTGGAAGGGACCGGAACTCTCGACGCTTGCGCTGTTCGTGATGACGCTCGGCGTGGCGCTCGCGACGTTTCTCGGCGAAGCCGCCGGCATCGCGCTCTGGTACAAGGTTTCGCCTATGACCGTGCTGTCGACGGTATTCGACTTCGACCTCGCGATCAGGCCCGGATGGTATGTGCTCGGCGCAGGACTAGCGGTCTGCCTGCTCGACCTCGTGCGCTCGTATGGACAAGCGCCGCGTGGGCGCTCAGCAGCGACGGCTGCCCGCGGCGCCTGATTGTATGGAGGCGGGCGGCGTCTCGTTGGTCGAGCGCCAGCGGGCATAGCGCCACGGCAGAAACCATCGCGCGCACACGGGCGGTTCCGCCGGAACAAAGTCGAGGCCTGATGTTCCATAAGGATGGCATCGGCACAGCCGGCCAAGCGTCATCCATCCTCCGGCCCAGAGGCCGTGACGATGCAGCGCTTCGTCGCCGAACTCGGAACATGTCGGCAGATGCCGGCAGTGGAATCCGATGACTGGCGAAAGTGAATACCTGTAGATCTTGATCAGTCCGCGACCCGCCATACGTGGTGCGTTGCGGACACACCGGGCGAGATTCGCGAAGTCGGCTTGTGCTGGTGCGGGATCGATCATCGTGCTTAACGCGGCTGATCGCCTGAAAATAGTGAGCTTTTGGAACTTTACGACCCGGTTCTGCACATTGCGGTGCATCGTAAATTAGTTGCGAAGCAGCACTCTTTTCTGGACGAGAATCCCAACCGCATATTAAAAAATACACCAGGGTGACGGGTGGTCCCGACTGACCGGCGAAAACAAGCCGGATGGCCCTTTTGGCACGGGATGCACCGGTAACCGGGGGAGTTGCATGAAGCTGCGCCAACTGGGTGCGGTCGCACTTGGATGTCTGTTCGTGTCGTTTGCGGCGCCCGTCGCCGAAAGCGATCCTTCGCGCTCGGCGCCGATGCAGTTCTCGCTGCGTCAGGACACGGCCAATTGCGGAACCAGATGCAAGACCTGGGTCGCGGCGACCGGCATGATCCGCGCTGAGACCTCGCGCGATTTCGAGATTTTCGCCGCCAAGCACAATATCCGCGGCTCGACGATCGTCCTGAATTCCGAGGGCGGTTCCGTGCACGGCGCAATCGCGCTCGGCCGCGCGATCCGCAAGCTCGACATGACGACCACTGTCGGTCGCACGGTCGACGCCAAGGGCGATTCGCGAATTGCCAGCATCGTCCCGCGCGCGGATTGCGAGTCGATGTGCGCATTCGTCCTGCTCTCGGGCGCCAAGCGGATCGTTCCCCCCGAGGCGAGGGTGCGCGTGCACCAGATCTGGCTGGGCGATCGCAGGGACGACGCCGCCGCCGCCAGCTATTCCGCCGAGGATCTCGTGTTGGTCCAGCGCGACATCGGCAAGCTCGCCCAATACACCATCGAGATGGGCGGCAGCGTGGAACTCCTTGAACTGTCGCTGCGCATCCCACCTTGGGAACCGATGCGCGTGCTGACCCGCGACGAGATGCGGCGGATGAATCTCGACAATTCCGACGTGACCGATGCGCGTTCGACGCCGCCGCAATCGACGACGACGGCCACGCCGGTGTCGGCTCCGGTCCGGCCCATTTCCGTGACCGGGCAGCGCGAACGCGGCTGGGTGACGGCTGAGCGCGATGGCAAGATGACGCTCACGCGCCGGCATCCGCTGACCGTGGAGGGCGAGGACCTCGGCACGATCGACGTTGCGTTCGCCTGCGGCGCCAGCGCGGGCGAGTATCAGATCATCTATACCGAGACGCGGCGCGCATTCGAAGGCGCGGCGAGGCAGCCGCTGAAGTCGATCGAATTGCGGCTCGCCAACAAGATGGTTTCGCTAACCCCGACCCCCTCGCAGGCGTCCGACAATTCCGGCGAGATGCAGTCCTCGGCCAGCGGCACGATCACCAGCGCGATGCTGCACAATTTCGCCTCGAGCGGGATGCGTTCGATGGTGATCGAAACCGCGTCGGAAAATTCCGACGTGGCGGTGATCCGCATCGGAAACAGCGGCGCGGCGACCAATCTCATGCCGTTCGTCACCAGCTGCGCGCAGCAGCCGGCGCGTGCGGAGCATGCCGGTCTGCAGACCGGCTCGCGGTAACGCCACCTCCACAATCTCTACGTCGATGTGCACGACGCACCGCAGCGAGCGGTAAGCGCGGTTGCGCGTCCAGCGTGTGGCGCGAGCCGCGCGGTCACGCGGAGCAGGGGCCGCGTCGTGGTGCCTGTACTCGATCGATGCGACGTGCTTCGATCCGGGTTCCGATAGGCACAACGCTTGCAAGCGCCACGACCAAGGAGATTGTCAGAATGTCCGGCACTGCCGTGTTCGCCCCCGGTGGGTATCGCTACATTCCCGCCGTGTTTCAGTATTCCGCGGGGGTTGCCGCTGAAGACGGCTACGAGCTGGAACGCGTGCGCTTTCTTGCGCCCGTGCCGCTTGCCGATGCCTTCGCGAAGGTCGAGGCGCATCTGAAGGCGATCGGCCGGCCGACCACCGCCTTCGCGCATTGCGAGCTGCGCTCGCCCGGACAATTCACCGATCAGGGCTTCATCGATTTCAACAAGCTGTATGTCGTCACGCTCGAGCGTTTCGGCATCTACAAGGATGGCGTGAACCCGGTGGCGCGCACCAATGTGTGCCCGATGTATCACGAGCCGGCCGTGCCCTCGATGCTGGCCTTCACCTACACGGTGCCAGCGAAGTCCGCGCGTCGCACGTTCATGCTGTCGGGCGGTGGCGACGCCCGGTCCGGCTCCGAGCCGTACAAGGATCGCATCGTGCGCTTCGGCGACACCTCGCCGGAAGCGCTTCGCGAGAAGGTCCGGTTTGTCATCGCGGAGATGGAAGCGCGGCTGAAAGCTCTCGGCTTCGACTGGGCGGATGCCGTCTCCACGCAGGCCTATACCGTGCAGAACATCGGCCACCTGGTCGGGGAAGAACTCGCCAGGCGCGGCGCGATCGTGAGTGGCCTTGTCTGGAATTACGCGCGGCCGCCGGTGATCGGCCTCGAATACGAAATGGATGTGCGGGGCACCGCGCGCGAACTCATCATGTAGGGAGCTTGTTCATGGAAACCGCCCGTCCTGCAGGTCTTGTTGCGGGCCTTGCTGCAGCGTTTGCTCTGACCATCGGTCTCGCCGGACCGGCCTCAGCCCAGCAATGGGCGCCGACGCAGCCGATCCGTGTGATCATTCCTTATGCGGCGGGCGGCACTTCCGACATCATCGCGCGCGCGATGTCCGATCAGGTCAGCCAGCGTCTCGGTCAGCCGCTGACCATCGAAAACCGCGGCGGCGGCGCAACCCAGATCGGCACCAGCGCGGTGGCGAAGGCGGCTCCGGACGGGCACACCATTCTGCTCGTCGGCAATACGATCTCGATCAATCCGAGCCTGTTCAAGACGCTGCCCTACGACACGCTGAAGGATCTGACCCCGATCACCTATGCCGGCGTGACGCCGCACACCATCGTGGTCAATAACGATCTTCCCGTGAAGAACCTCAAGGAGCTGCTCGACCTTGCGAAGGCCAAGCCCGGCACCATCAATTACGGCTCGGTCGGCATCGGCACATCGTTCCATCTCGGCACCGAGGAACTGAAAAAGCTGTCCGGCACCGACATGGTGCATGTGCCCTACAAGGGCATGGGGCAGGTGCTGACCGACGCGATCTCCGGCAATGTCCAGATGGCTTTCGCCAATACGCCGAACGCGGCCCCGCTGGTGCAGGCCGGCAAGCTGCGCGCGATTGCGGTGGCGCATCCGAAGCGCGTCGCGCAACTGCCGGAGGTCCCGACCGTCGGCGAACAGGGCTTCCCCGGCTTCGAGTCCAACTCCGGGTTCATCTATTTCGCGCCGGGCGCAACGCCCCAGCCCGTGCTCGACCGGCTCAACGCGGTGTTCGTCGAGGTCCTGAACCTGCCGGAGGTGAAGGCCGCGCTGACCAAGCAGGGTGTGGAGGTGATGGCGACGACACGCGCCGCGACCCAGGACTTCATCGTGAAGGAAATGAAGCGCTACGCCGACGTGGTGGCTTTCTCGGGCGCGAAGGCGGAGTAGGGAGCGGAGAGGCGGCGCCACAAACTCCGTGCGGGAATCCAGCCCAGTTCGTCTCCGTGATATGGCTCAGGGTCCCCACCTTCGCGGGGCGCGCCGCGCGGACGCTATTCCGCGGCTTCCTTGGCGGCGCGGCTCTTTTCGATCTGGTCGATGGCAGAGACGACCGCGTCGAAGGTCAGGAGGGTGGAGGCGTGTCGCGCCTTGTAGTCGCGGACCGGTTCCAGCACCGCGATATCCGCCCATTTGCCGCCGGGCGGAGTTCCGTTCTCCTTCAGCATCCGGCGGACGGCTTCCCGCAGGGCCCGCAACTCGCCGGCACGAGAGCCGACCACGTTGCGCGCCATGATTGAGGAGGAGGCCTGGCCGAGGGCGCACGCCTTCACGTCATGGGCGAAGTCGGTCACGGTATCGCCATCCATCTTGATGTCGACGGTTACGGTCGAACCGCACAGCTTGGAGTGGGCGGTAGCGCTGGCATGCGCGTCTGGCATGCGTCCGAGCCGGGGGATCGACCCCGCCAGCTCGAGAATCCGGCTGTTATAGACGTCATTCAGCATGCATTTGGCCGATGGTTTTGATCCGGAAAGCGCATTTGTCTTGCTCGGGCAACCGACTATATATGGCCGCGGGAATGCGGCGTCCAAGCCCGGGTAGGGCGACGCGGCCGACCCGGTGACACCCCCGGCGCCACCTTTGGCTTAGAGCGCCGGTCGAACGGAGAGACCATGGACGCCATTGTGAAGCCCTGGCCGAAGCAATCCTCGGCTCAATCCCTGTCAGACCACGTCCGCGCGGCTCCGCAGCCGCTGGAGAACCGGCCGACCCGCGAACAGGCCGAGGAAGCGGTACGTACCCTGATCGCATTTGCCGGCGACAACCCGGCCCGCGAAGGCGTGCTCGAGACCCCCAAGCGCGTGGTCGAGGCCTATGAGGAGATGTTCCGCGGCTACACCGAATGCCCGGCCGACGTGCTCGACAAGACCTTCGCCGAGAGCGAGGCCTATGACGATTTCGTGCTGGTGCGCGACATCACCTTCAATTCGCATTGCGAGCACCACATGATGCCGTTCTTCGGGAGGGCTCACGTGGCCTATCGCCCGGTCGACCGTGTGGTCGGCCTGTCGAAGCTGGCGCGCCTCGTCGACGTCTATGCGCACCGCCTGCAGACGCAGGAGCACATGAATGCGCAGCTCGTGACCGCGATCGACGAGATCCTGAAACCGAAGGGCGTCGCCGTGATGATCGAGGCCGAGCACATGTGCATGTCGATCCGCGGCGTGACCAAGCCCGGCGCCCTGACCGTGACCACGCAATTCCGCGGCAGCTTCAAGGACGATCCGAACGAGCAGATCCGCTTCATGACCTCGATCCGCGCGGGCCAGCGCTGACCCGATTGCTTCGAAAGTCATGACGTTATAGCGGTGGCCGGGAGCAATCCCGGCCATCGTCATATTGGGAGCCACTTCATGGCCGCCTCCGCTGAAATCGAGGAAGGCACGCGCCTTCAGCCGAAGTTCGATGCCGACGGACTGGTGACCGCGATCGCGACCGATGCCGCGACCGGCGAGTTGCTGATGGTCGCGCACATGAATGCCGAGGCGCTGGCGAAGACCATCGCGTCAGGCGAGGCGCATTACTTCAGCCGCTCGCGCAAGAAGCTGTGGCGCAAGGGCGAGGAGAGCGGTCACACCCAGCGCGTGATCGAAATGCGGGTCGATTGCGATCAGGACGCGGTCTGGATCAAGGTCGAGCAGGGGGGACCGGGCGCCTGCCATACCGGCCGTCGCTCGTGCTTTTATCGCGCGGTGCCGCTCGGCCAGTCGGGCGAGGTGACTCTGGCGTTTCGCGATGCGGACAGGGCATTCGATCCGGCGAAGACCTACAAACCGGACCGCTGAGTGGCACCGGTCATAAACCCGTGACCTGATCGATTTGCGAGTCGGAATTGGCGCCGGTTCGGGCTTCCGCGTTGCCGAGATGATAGCGGCGGGCGAGGGACCGGTCGTGGCGTAGCGGTCCGATCTGGCCCGATCAGCCCGGCTTTCGGGTCTTTGCAAGCAGTGCCTTCGCCCGCACGAGGTGCGGGCGATCGTACATCTTGCCGCCGATCCCGACCACGCCGGCGCCCGGCTGTGCCTCGAACGCCGCAATGATGCTGTGCGCATGTGCGATCGCTTCGGGGGTCGGCGTGAAGACGTCGTTGATGACCGCGACCTGCGCCGGATGGATCGCCATCTTGGCGGTGAAGCCGTCACGCCTGGCCTCCTCGCATTCGCGGCGCAGGCCGGCGTCGTTCCTGAAGTCGACATAGACGGTATCGATCGCGGATACGCCCGCCGCCGAAGCTCCGGCGAGGCACAGCGCCCGCGCCAGCCGGTACGGATCGAGGAAGCGGCCATGCTCGTCGCGGTTGGTTTCGGCCCCCAGGTCGGCGGAAAGATCTTCCGCGCCCCAGGTGAGCGCGGCGAGGCGGGGGCTGCTGTCGCGATAGGTGCCGGTGGTGAACAGCGACGCCGCTGTCTCGGTCGCGAGGGCGACGATGCCGATCCCGCCATCGGGCAGGCCTGCGATCGCTTCGCGCGCGGACAGCTTGGCGTGAAGGTGGGTCACCGACACGCCGCCGGCGGCCTTCGGCAGCATGATCGCGTCCGGCCGGCCGGGCACGATGGCGTCGAGGTCATCGTCGGTCAGGCCGGTATCGAGCGCGTTGACGCGCACCAGGAGCTTCAGGCCATCGCGCCTTCCATTCTGCAGGAAGGAGAGCGCGGTCGCCCGCGCGGCCGCCTTGCGGTCGATCGAAACAGAGTCCTCGAGATCGACGATCAGCGCATCGGCGCCGCTGGCCAGCCCCTTGTCGAGCTTCTTGTCGCTGTCGCCGGGGACAAAGAGGAGGGAACGCATCTCCCTAGACCGGCCGCTTCTTGATGAAGGCCTGCCGTCTGCATTCGGCCACCAGCTTGCCGTCCTGATTGAAGCAGCGGTGATGCAGTTCGACGATGCCTGCATTCGGCCGCGACTTCGATTCGCGTTTGCCGATGATTTCGGTCGTGGAATGCAGCGTGTCGTTCTCGAACACCGGATGGGGAAAGCGCGTCTCCTGCATGCCGAGATTGGCGATGGTCGTGCCCGTCGAAATGTCGCTGACCGACATCCCGATCATCAGCCCGAGCGTGAACAGAGAATTCATCAGCGGCTGGCCCCATTCGGTTTCGGTCGCGCAGAAATGCCGGTCGATATGCAGGGGCTGCGGATTCAGCGTCATGTTGGAGAACAGCATGTTGTCCATCTGCGTGACGGTCCGGTAGTAGCGGTGCTCGTAGGTGCGGCCGACCTCGAAATCCTCGAAAAACAAACCGCCGCGCGGGTGCCGCTGTGGTTCGCTCATTCGTTCCTCCAGTTCGCGCATGGCCTGCGCGGATTCGTGCTTATTAAGATTTTGTTTACCATAATTCGCCAAGGTCGCGATGGTCCGGCAGGCATGCAACCCGCCGTCCGGGAAGGATACGCAACATGGCGGTCGAAGCCACGACCCTTGTGGGATCGGCGAAAGGCACTTCGGTCACTGCCGCGATCCGCAGGGCGTCGGAGGTCACCGGCGCCCGGTTCGGTTATCTGCTTGCGACCGCAAAGGTCGAATCCAATCTCAATCCGAACGCCGCGGCGAAGACGTCGTCGGCTGGCGGGTTGTTCCAGTTCATCGATCGTACCTGGCTCGGCACGCTGAAGGAGGCGGGCGCGCAGCTCGGCTATTCGCGCTATGCCGACGCGATCACCCGCACCAATGACGGCCGCTACATCGTGAACGATCCGGCGATGCGGCGCGAGATCATGGCGCTGCGGCAGGATCCGACGGCGAACTCGCTCATGGCGGGCGTGTTCACCAATTCGAACACCAGGCATCTCACCAACAAGCTCGGTCGCGCGCCGACGGACGGCGAGCTCTACATGGCGCACTTCATGGGTGCGACCGGTGCGGCGCGGCTGATCACCGCGGCAGAGAGCAATCCCGGCGCGACCGCAGCGGATTCGTTTCCAGCCGCAGCGCGGGCCAATCGCTCGATCTTCTTCGACAAGAACGGTCGCGCACGCAACCTCGCCGAGGTAACGCGCAATCTGGCGGGCCGCTTCGACATGGCGAAGTCGCGCGTTGCCGGCCTGACAGGTGGCGAAGCCGTGCAGAGCGCGAGCTTTGCGGCGGAGACGGCGCGCGTGGCGCAGGCGTATCAGGCGGTTGCTCCCGCGATTCAGGCGATACCAAATGTCGCCCAGACTGCAGTGGAAAAGCTGGTGCCCGGCGAACGTGTCTTCCACAATCCGTACCGCGCGAGCGAGCGGCGTCAGCCGATCTCCAACACTGTTACAGAACTCTGGGCGCCGAAGTCGCGCACCGTCCAGCAGGAGCAGGCTCGGCACATCGCGCGCGACCTCGAAACGCGGCAGCAGGCTCAACCGGTGCAAGTCGCGCAGCCGGTGCAACAGACCGCGCCGAGCGCACCGGTCGCGGACGCACGGACCGACAATGCGCCGGGCAGTCTCGGACTTTTCCAGGACGCGAAGCCGGACGTACGCTCGCTGTTCACCCACGGCGTCCGCGGCTGACGTGATTTTTCGCATCGGGCCGTGATCATCCCGGTCTCGATTTCGTGATGGCCCTAGAAGCTCGGCGCGCCGGCAGGCGACATTCTCCTCGGTCGCAATGCCAGCGAGACGCGGGTCAAGCAGGCCAGCCTCAGCGACTATCGGATCGTGTATTTCGCCACTCACGGACTTGTTGCGGGCGACGTCAAGGATCTCAGTGAGCCCTCGCTCGCACTGACGCTGCCGGCACAACCGAGCGTGCTCGACGACGGCCTGCTTACCGCAGGAGAGATCGCGCAGCTCAAGCTCAATGCCGACTGGGTGGTACTCTCGGCCTGCAACACCATCGCCGGCGACAAGCCGGGAGCAGAGGCGCTGTCCGGTCTTGCGCGTTCGTTCTTCTATTCGGGTGCCCGCGCGCTTCTGGTGACGCATTGGGCGGTGGCATCGGATGCTGCGACAAAGCTCACCATCGCGACTTTCGACCTGATGCAGAAGGAGCCCGGCATCGGGCGTGCCGAGGCTCTCCGCCGCGCCATGCTCGATTTCATGCGTGACAAGTCGGACCCGGCCAACGCCTATCCCGCGATCTGGGCCCCGTTCACAATCGTCGGGGAGGGCGCCCGCTGAGGCGGGACGCCGCGCCGGGCACTTAACGGACCCCTAAAGTTCATGGTGAACCCTTTATTAAGGCGGGAAGGTTAGGCTTCACGTCAGCCGGCGGGGATCTCGTCGCGTCAGCGTGTTGAGCCAGACATGATTGTGAGACAGTTCCTGTTTTGGTTGCGTAGTGCCCCCGCCGGCGAGCGGGCGGAAGCCACTGGCGCACTGGCAAGAGCCTATCTCTACTCCGATCTCTCGGACGACGATCTCGCGGCCGCCGAGGGCGCGATGACCATGCTGCTCGACGATCCGTCGCCGCTGGTGCGCGGCGCTCTGGCGGAGGTGCTGGCGGGCAGCGAATACGCCCCAGCCTCGGTCATCTACGCCCTTGCCGCCGATCAGCCGGAAGTCTCGGCCACGGTGCTCGAGCGATCTCCGCTTCTTCTCGATGCGGACCTTGTGGATGCGGTGGCGACGCAGGGGACCGCCGCGCAATGCGCGATCGCCCGGCGCGCCTATGTACCGCGCTCGGTCGCTGCCGCGATCGCCGAAGTCGGTTCGGCGGAAGCGTGCCTCGAACTCCTGGAAAATCCCGGTACGGACATTGCGCCGTTCTCGATCGACCGGATCGTGCAGCGCTTCGGCCATCTGGCCGCGATCCGCGAATTGCTGCTGGCAGGCGAGGGGCTGTCCGCCGCGACACGCCAGGCGTTGGTCGCTAAGCTGTCGGAGACGCTCGCCAGCTTCGTGGTCGCACGCGACTGGCTGAACGAGGACCGCGCGCGCCGCGTCGTGAAGGAAGCCTGCGAAAAGGCGACTGTCGCGCTCGCCGCCGGTACGCCCGATGACGAGGTGCGGCCGCTGATCCGGCATCTGCGCGAGACCGGGCAACTCACGGCGGGCCTGATCCTGCGTGCGCTCCTGTCGGGCAATCTCACGATGTTCGAGGAGGCGCTGGCGGATCTGTCCGGCATTCCGCTGTCGCGTGTCTCGCGTCTCGTGCATGACCGCCGCAGCGACGCCTTCCGCGCCGTCTACGAGAAGGCTGGTCTGCCGCTCAGTGCCTATCCGGCGTTCCGCGAAGCCATCGCGACCATGCAGGAGGACGGCTTCCTCGGCGATCCGTCCGGCTCGGCACGACTCAAGCGCCGCATGATCGAGCGCGTCCTGACCCGCTGCGCGAACCACGACCCGGACGAGATCGCGCCGCTGATTATGCTGCTGCGGCGCTTTGCGACCGAGGCTGCGCGCGAAGAGGCGCGCATGTTCTGCGACGATCTGGTCGACGGTCTCCTGCCGGAATACGGCACGCAGATGATCGCGGCCTGACCGGCCCTACGACTTTCGCGGATTTCGGGATTGCTTTGCGCTGTCGCGCAACGCCGTCTTCAGGTCGGTCGGCCTGCCGTGCTTTTTCAGGACATCGCGGATGGCCTCGTCGACCAGTTCCTGAAGACTGGTCGAGCGATCCTCGGCAAGCTCGGTCAGCGCAAGCAGATCTTCCGCATGGAATTCGATCAGCTTGCGCGGCATCGCGACGCTAGCGATCGGTACGCGGATGATGGTTGTGCAGGAAGACCGCCAGCTGTTCGCGCAGCGATTCATCGCGTTCGGCGTGGTGGCCGGCGAGAACCGCGTCCTCGAACAAGCGCTGTTGAATATCGTGGGGAAGTTCACCCCAGGCGCCGATCACGGCCTGCCCGAGTGCAATCGCAAAGCGGCTGTTATTGCTCATCGCCCGGTCTCCCAGCGGACAGAACGCGGCTTGCCCGATGAGGTTCCAGCTTACACGATCCGGGGCCGGTTCTGAAGCTATTGGCCGGGTACGAGCGGCGGCGCCATCAGGCCCTCGAGATAGTCCGGCCGGTGACGGTTTTCGTGTATCAGGAAGTCGTCCGAGACCTGACGCAGCTTGCTGGTCAGCGCGGTCGCGATTTCGGCAATGTCGGGCCTTGCAGTTTCGCGCACGATGGCGCGAACCGCGTCGACATGCTGGTCGATCAGCTCAAGCGGCACCCGGTTGGTGTCGGGGGAATGTTCGAGGACACGGCACAGGCTCTCCGCGGCGGCCGCGGCAAGCGGGAAGCCGAAAGTCGCGGCATCGCCCTTGATGTCATGGGCGGAGTGAAACAGCTCGTCGAAGGTGCGCTCGTTGAAACCATGCTGCTTGACGGCGTCGCGGGCGCTGTCGAGGCGATCGCACTCCGCGGTCATCCAGTCGGAAAACTCGCTGGACAGAGCCGCGAGTGCGGCTTCGGCGCGGGTCAGCGGATCGTCGCCGGGCGCGACGAACTTGACCACGTATTTGTCGAGCTTGTTGACCGGTGTGATGACCTCATGATCGCCGAAGATGCGGATCATGAGACGATTGCTGTTTGCCTCGGCCATGTTGGGTCTCCTTCGCGTCAGTCGGCTTTCGCGGGAGCGAATATCGCTTGCTGCGCGATGAAATCTGCGATGCCGCCGCGGCGGCGTTCGGGTCCGGAATAGTTCGGGTTGAGACTGCGCCTGCGGTCCGGACCGAAATAGGTTTTGGTCCGCACGAACGGGCGGGGATTCACGACGACATTGACGATGCGTTCGTAGAGCGAGCGGGCGGACAGCGGCTTCACCAGAAATTCCGTCACGCCGGCGTCGCGTGCCGCGACCACGCGCCGCTTTTCCGAATGACCCGTGAGCATGATGATCGGCACGAACGGATTGGCGCTGTTGCCGGGCTGGCGGATCATCTGGGTCAACTCGATGCCGTCGAAGATCGGCATCGCCCAATCCGTGATCACGATGTCCGGTACATGACCGATGAAGGCTTCGAGGCCAGACGCGCCATCTTCCGCCTCGATCACCTCACGCGAGCCGAAGCCATGCAGCAGCGTGCGTACGATACGCCGCATATGAGCATTGTCGTCGACCACGACGAAGCGCAGCCGGTTGAAGTCGATGCGCGACATGGCGGATGTGCGGTCACCACCGTAAGGTTGGCATCCGCAAAGGGTAGGACTGCGCTCGTTAACGGATGGTTTACGATGTTGGCGCGGTTGCGGCCTAGTAGCCGAACTGCTCGCGCAGGATCCGTTCGTCCAGGCTGTGCCCCGGATCGAATAGCAACTGCATCGAGATGCTGTGATCCATGCCGATCTCGACGCGCGCGACGTCGCGCACTTCAGAATGGTCGGCGACGGCGGCGACCGGACGCTTGTCGGGATCGAGGATTTCAACGGTCACTTTCGCCGAATCCGGGAGGAGGGCGCCATGCCAGCGGCGCGGCCGGAACGGGCTGATCGGCGTGAGCGCGAGCAGCGGCGCCTTGATCGGAATGATCGGCCCCTGGACTGACAGGTTATAGGCGGTCGACCCGGCCGGAGTCGCAACCATGACGCCATCGGCCATCAACTCCGGCAGCCGCTCCTTGTCGTCGATCAGGATCCGCAGTCGCGCCGCCTGATAGGTCTGGCGGAAAACCGAGACCTCGTTCATCGCATAATGTTCGTGTTCTTGACCGTCGCGATCCTTCGCACGCATCACCAGAGGATGGATCACGGTCGGCTCGGCCGCCGCCAGCCGCTCGAGCAGTCCCTCCTCGTTGAATTCATTCATCAGGAAGCCGACCGTGCCGCGATGCATGCCGTAGACCGGCTTGCCGGCGCGCATCAGCGTGCGCAGCGTGTGCAGCATCAGGCCGTCGCCGCCGAGCGCGACCACGACATCGGCCGTTGCAGGATCGACATTCCCGTAGCGTTCGACCAGCCGTGCCTGAGCTTCGGCGGCCTCCGGGCTCTGGCTCGCAACGAAGGCGATTTTCTCGTATACGCGGCTCATCGAACCGGCTCGCTCCCTGCGCACGACGCGCTATAACGGCCGCGTCCGACGGGGTCCTCTGGAGAGATGACGTTATGGAACGCGTGGTGCTCGTCTATACGACTTATCCTTCGCTTGTCGAGGCGGAGAAGGCCGGGCGCAATGTGGTCGAGCAACGGCTTGCCGCCTGCGTCAATATCCTGCCGGGCATGGTGTCGCATTACTGGTGGGAGGGAAAGGTCGAGCGTGGCGAGGAGGTCGTGATGGTTATCAAGACCCGCGCATCCTTCGCCGACCGGGTGCGCAAGGCGATCAAGGCCGCGCATCCTTACGAGACGCCTGCGATCATGGTCATCCCGGTGGAGTCGGTGGAGGATACCTATCTGCGGTGGATCATGGCGCAGACCGATCGTTCCGCGATGGCAAGCGCGGCTAACGCGGATCAGTAAACGAGGCCGTCGCCCGCAAGCGCCAGTTTGAGCGACGTGTAGTCGTCGCACGTGGTGCCGCAGATCGCTTCGATCTTTTTCAGGTGGTCTTCGGCCTTCGCGCGGTCGCCGCGTTCGAGATGCCACATCCCGTAATATTGCCACGTGCGGGTGTGCGCCGGATTGGCGGCGAGCGCCTTCTCGTACCATTCGCGCGCATCCTCGGTCTTGCCAAGCTTGCGGCTCGCGTAACCGATCAGGTTCGCGACATCGGGATGCTCGTCGCGGTGAAGCGCACGCAACGCCGCGATTGCCTCGGCATAATTCTGATGGCGGTAGATGAGATCATACGCGTGGCGGTAGCCATCTAGGAACGGGCTTTCCGACTTCTTCTTGGGCGCCTTGGTGTCGGGCGCCGTGGACTTGCCTTCGCCCGCCGGCTTTCTCTTGGGCTTGGCCTTCGGCTGACCGGGATCAGTCGATTGCAGCTTCATGCCGTCCCCAGGATTCTGGATGCCGGCGCCAAAGGCGCCGGACAGCGATGCACCGACCAGTGCCGCGGCCATAATGGCAGTCGAAAACATTCGCATTGCAGCCTCGCGGTTCAGCCGGTCAGATCCTCATTCAATAACTGATGTTGCCGTTCAACGCATCGCGCAGCGATGTGTATTCTTCGCAGCCTTGTCCGCAGATCAGCTGGATGCGCTCAAGATGCTGCACGGCGGCGGCGCGATCGCCGCGTTCAAGGTGCCACATCCCGTAATACTGCCAGGTGCGGGAATGGTTCGGATCGGCCGCGAGCGCCTTCTCGTACCACACGCGCGCATCCTCGGTCTTGCCAAGCTTGCGGCTCGAGAAGCCGATCAGATTGGCAACGTCGGGGTTATCGTCGTGGCCTAGCGCGCTCAGGATGACGATGGCGCGCGCATAATCCTGCTGCTTGTAGACAGCGTCATACGCTTGTTTGAAGCCTTCGCGGAAATCGAGATCGGATTTCTTGTCGGCGGGCTTGCCTTCGGCCGGCTTTGAATCGGCCGGCTTGGCGTCTGCGGGTTTCGTATCCTTGCTGTCGGCCGCCGGCTTGGCGTCGTCTTTCTTGTCGGCCGGCGAGGCCGCAGGCTTGGGATCGTCGGGCGCCATCGCATAGGTCTGGCCGGAAAGGGCGAAGGCCACCACAGCGACGGCGGCGAAAAGCGAGAGGCGTGTGTTCATGTATGTCATGGCGGTCCTGCTCATGCGTTGGTCGCTGGAAGAACGAGATTAGTTCAAACCGGTCACACTCAACCCTGGAAGCGGTTCGGACCGGGACGCCAGATAAGACAACATACAGATTCTTCGTGTCGTTCGCGTGCCCGCCGCTCACTTCGGCGTGATCTTGACTCGTCCGCGGGCCGGTTGAATCATGGTGGCACGCGCTGGTTCTCCGGTCCAACCGGAGAGGCAAGAGGGAACGCGGAAAGGCCTGTGATTTCGGGCTTAAGCCGTGGCTGCCCCCGCAACTGTAAGCGGCGAATCCGCATCCACACATGGCCACTGGGAAACCGGGAAGGCCGGATGCAGGTGACGACCCGCGAGCCAGGAGACCTGCCAGCGCAGTCACCCAACCGGTGGGCGGGGAGTCCATACGGAGCGGCTGTTCGCAGCGGTGACACTCGAATGCCGATGCGAAGGCCGCGTGGGAAATCCAGGCGACTTTCTCGCAAGGCGTGAGCGACGCTGACCGGCCGGCGGCCACTTGTGGCCCTCGCAGGTGAGTGCGTGCGCGCGTGTCCTTCGCATCGGGTGTGTTCACCCAAGGCTCCGATTTTACCGGAGCAGCGAAGGATCGTGCGATGGGGGTTTTTTCTACGACAGGCAGAAGCGGCGCAGCCGGGCTTGCCGTGCTGCTGTCATCGGCAGCGTGGGACGCAGCGAGCGCGCAGAGCGTCACGCTGCCCGAGATCAATGTCACGGATACGCGGCTCACCGGGGTCAGGCGGGGCGCGGGGACTACTCCAGGCGAAGCAGGCCCGGCCCCCGCGGCACCGGGCGACCGTATTGGAACTGCGAATGTTCCCGACAACGGCGGCGGTATCACCGGTGCGTCCACCACAGTCATTACGCGCGAAAATCTGGCGCGCGCTCCAGATGCCACCGTCGCCGATATCCTGTCGCGTGAAACCGGCGTGCAGATTTCGAACCTCTATGGCGCCGTCGGCGGCGCTGCGACCACGGTGGACGTCCGCGGTTTCGGCATCACCGGCCCTTCGAATACGCTCGTCTTGATCAACGGCCGGCGCCTCAACGACTGGGATCTACCCGGCTTCGACCTGTCCTCACTCGGAAAGGATTCGATCGAACGCATCGAAGTCACGCGCGGCAATTCAGGTTCGGTGCTGTACGGCGATGGCGCGGTCGGCGGTGTGATCAACATCGTCACGCGTAATGGTGTCGGTCAACCATCCGGTGCGCGGCTCGAAGCGGGTTATGGCACTTTCGCGACGCGCGAAGGCAATGCGTCCGCGAACGTTTCGTCCGGTCCGTTCTCCGCGTCGATCTATGCCAACGGTCTCGATTCGACGGCCTATCGCTGGAACAACGCCATTAAGCAGCGCAACGCGGTCGGCGACCTGCGCTACACCACCGACACATGGAGCGTGTTCCTCAATATCGGGACCGACGACCAGAGCATGAGGCTGCCCGGTCCGCGCAACATCATTCCGGGTAGCGGGATTGATCAATACGACACCGATCGCCGCGGCACGAGCACGCCGCTCGATTACGGCAACAAGCAGGGCCAGCGCTACACCGGCGGTTTCACCGCGATGCTCGCACCGGGTGTCGAGCTGATCGTCGACGGCGGTATCCGCAAGAAGGCGCAGCAGGCCGGATATTTTTCCGACTTCAGTCAGCAATATGTCGATACCGACCTGACCACGAGTTCGCTGACGCCGCGCTTCAACATCAACCAGACTTGGTGGGGCATCCCGGTGAAAGCGATCGCCGGCGTCGATCTCTATCGCACGGACTACGCCTCCGACCGCAGCCTGTATTTCGGCTACACCCCGATCCATCAATATGACGGGCGACAGAAGTCGCTCGCCGGCTACGGCATGATGACGTTCGGCGTGCTCCCTACCACCGACCTGTCGATCGGTGGACGCGTACAGCGGACGCAAACACAGCTCACCGATATCTACGATCCCTTCGCCCCGCAGAACATGACCTTCCCGGAGGGCGGACCGCTCGACGAGGCGCAGAACAACCGCTCCTGGCATCTCGGTTTCGAGCACAGGTTCGGCAGTCATTTCGCGATCTTCGGGCGGGCGGCGACCAGTTTCCGCGTGCCGAATGTCGACGAGCGGATCGGCACCGGTCCGTTCGCATTCCCGCTGCCGCCACCGAGCTTCCGGCTGCGGACGCAGACCTCGGACGACATCGAGGGCGGCGTGAAATTCCAGTTTGGCCCGTTCTTCCTCCAGTCCAGCGTCTACCGGATGAATCTCGAGAACGAGCTGCATCTCAATCCGATCACCGGCGCCAACACCAATTTCGATCCGACGCGGCGGACCGGCGTCGAAACGCTGGCGAGCTGGAATGTCACGGACTGGCTCAGGCTGAAGGGCAATCTGACCCGGCAGGAGGCGATCTATCGCGAGGGGCCGTTCCAGGGAAAATTCGTGCCGGTGGTCTCGAAATGGACCGCAAATGCCGGGCTGTCGATGGATCTCTGGCAGAAATATCTGACCTTCGATGCGGTGATGCGTTTCGCGAGCGAACGCTTCCTCGACAGCGACGAGGCCAATCTCGGGACCATGATGATCCCTTCGCATGCGGTCGTGGACATCAGGTTCGGCGGGGCTATCGAGAACTTCTTCTGGTCCGTGGCGATCCAGAATCTGTTCGATCGGAAGTATTTCGATTACGGCAACGGCGTTAGCTTCACCGGCGCGACGCTCGACTTCATCAGCTTGTTTCCGCTGCCGGGCCGCACCTTCATGGCCAAGGCCGGCGTGAAGTGGTGAGCGGAGCGTACGGAGCAAATGAAAAAGGGCCGCCTGCAGGCGGCCCTTTGTCTTTGCGGACGTGTGTGGGTGTGGGCGGATTACAGCGCCGGCGACCACATCGCCGGAGTCAGGTCATAGCCTTTCGCCGTCCTGGTGATGTAGCCCGACGCCGGGAACGGCCAGTGATAGCCGTGCGCCAGCATCTTGTCGGCCGCGGCGCGATCAAGCAGCGTCTTGCGTGTCTCGGCCGCCAGGTTGCCGTCGGCGTCGAACGCCGCCTGCCATTGCGGATTGCGCACGAACAGCCACGGATTGTTGGTGACGTCGGCGAGATAGAGCATCGACCTGTTGCCGGAGCTGATCGAAAAGGCCGTGTGGCCG
>NZ_DATMRV010000202.1:0-5533 GCF_035565795.1 Pseudorhodoplanes sp. | reverse complement strand
ATATTCTCGCGCAGATTGACGAGATTGATCCGGCTCCAGATGCTTTTTGCGGTCGCGACCGCCTCCGAATCCGAGAGCCGCGAATAGCGATGGAAATACGACATCGGATCGCGGAACGCCGTCAGGCGCAGCGCAAGGAAGCGATCGACATACCAACGCTCCAGCACCTCTTCGGACGCATCGATATAGACGGAGAAGTCGAAGAAGTCGGACACGAACGGGACCGCCTTGCCGTCCTTCGGCAACCGTCCGGCCTGCAGCACGTTGAGCCCTTCGACGATCAGGATGTCCGGCCGGTCGATCTCGATCCATTCATGCGGAACGACGTCATAGACGATGTGTGAATAGATCGGCGCACGCATCGGCCGCCGGCCCGCCTTGATGCCGGAGAGAAAGCGCAGCAATTCCGGAAGATCGTAGCTCTCGGGAAAGCCCTTCTTTTCCATCAGGCCTTCGCGTTCCAGTACGGCATTCGGCAGCAGGAAGCCGTCGGTGGTGACGAGATCGACCTTCGGCGTATTCGGCCAACGTGCGAGCAGCGCCTGCAGCACGCGGGCGGTGGTCGATTTGCCGACCGCAACCGAACCCGCGACGCCGATGATGTAGGGCACCTTGGAGTCTTCGGTGCCGAGGAAGCTCTGCTGCACGCGGAACAGCCGCTGCGACGCGGCGACATACATCGACAGAAGGCGCGACAGCGGAAGATAGATCTCCTCGACCTCCTTCATGTCGAGACGATCGTGCATCGAACGCAGCGTCGCGACCTCCTCGGGATTGAGGGTCATCGGCGTGTCGGCGCGCAATGCCGCCCAGTCCGCGCGGCTGAATGCGCGATACGGGGAGACTTCGGGCTCGGTTCGCTGTTCCATGGCGACCATTACAAGTCCGGAGGGCGGCGATCGGGCGTGCGCGATGCCTTTTCCGCAAGCCCGGATTGCCCGGACCGCTTGGCGAGTACCGCCTCAACCTCGGCAAGCTCGATGCCCCGCGCCTGCAGAACGACAAGCAGGTGATAGAGCAGATCGGCCGCTTCGCCGATCACGCGGTCGCGGTCCTCGCTCACCGCCGCGAGTGCCGTTTCCACCGCCTCCTCGCCGAGCTTCTTGGCGCAATGCTCGACGCCCCGGTCCAGCAGCTTGCGCGTATAGGACACGTCGGCACTGGCCGCCGCGCGCTGTTTCACGATCACGGCGAGTTCGGAAAGGGTGAAGGGGGTCTCAAGGGCCACAGGCTACTCACTCACTGCATATTTGCGCTTGGGCCGACGCCGCAAACTCGGTCAGCGCCCTCTCCCCCCTGGGGAGAGGGCTGGGGTAGGCACCCCCAACCGACCTCGCTCCGCTCGGTCGACCTCTCCCCCCGAGGGGAGAGGTCATCGGAGAGACCTTTAGCACACCACGCAACAAATCCCATCGGCATGCCACACCTTGGCTCCGCCCTCGCGCCGCGTTAACCCTAGGCGGCTGGAGGCCCCCTTGCCGTATCACGAGAGCTTCGAAACCGTCGCGGGCTGCCGGACTCGCATCATGCGCGGCGGCAGCGGCGATCCGCTGCTGTTCCTGCATGGCGCGCGCGGCGCGTCGACCTGGCTGCCGTTCTTCGAGACGATGTCGCAGAGCTTCGACCTCATCGTCCCGGAACATCCAGGCTTCGGCGGCTCGGATACGCCGGACTGGCTCGATAACGTCGGCGACCTCGCCTATTTCTATCTCGACCTGATCGAGACACTGAAACTGCCGCGCCTCCATCTCGCCGGGGTGTCGCTCGGCGGCTGGATCGCGTCGGAGATCGCGATCCGCAATCAGACTACGCTCAGGACGCTGACGCTGCTCTGCGCCGCAGGGCTTCACCTGCCGGATGTCGCCAAGGGCGACATCTTCATGTGGTCACGCGAAGAATTCACGCGCAACATCTTCCACGATCCGAAGGTCGCTGCGGCGATGCTGGCGCAAACGCCAAGCGACGACGAACTCGCCATCGAGAGAAAGAACCGCCTCACCACCGCAAAGCTCGGCTGGAATCCGCGGCTCTACAATCCCGACCTACACAAATGGCTGCACCGGATCACGGTGCCGACGCTGATCGTGTGGGGCGACGACGACAAGGTGTTCCCACTGCCCTATGGCGAGGCCTATCAGAAGCTCATACCCGGCTCGCAGCTGGAGGTGCTGAAAGACACCGGCCATACGCTGCAGATCGAACGGCCCGGCGAACTGGCGGCGCTGATGACGCGGTTCCTCGCACGGAACTGACCTGACGCAGAACCGGCCTGGCGCAGAACCGACCTGATACGCGAGCTGACATGAGCGTCCTTCCCGAACCCGCCATCCTCGCCGCGTTCATCGCGGCCTCTCTCATTCTCATCATCACGCCTGGCCCGGACATGACCCTGTTCCTCGGCCAGACCATCAATGGCGGACGTGCACGCGGTTTCGCCTCGATGTTCGGCGCAACCGCAGGGCTGCTGGTGCATTCGATGCTGGCGGCGTTCGGGCTCTCGGCCTTGCTCGTTGCCTCGGCCACCGCCTTCACGGCGATCAAGATCGCAGGCGCAGGCTATCTCCTATGGCTCGCGGTACAGGCGATCCGTCACGGCTCGTCGCTGTCGCTCAGGTCGGGCAAGTCGGTGCGCACAAGCCTGTATCGCGCCTTTGCGATGGGCTTTGGCGTCGACATGCTCAATCCGAAGATCGTGATGTTCTTCCTGACCTTCCTGCCGCAATTCGTTTCGGCTTCCGATCCGGAGGCGCCGGCCAAGCTTCTGACCCTCGGGCTGCTGTACACGCTGCTCACCCCGCCGATCTGCGCGCCGATGATCCTCGGCGCGGAACGCTTCGCAGCGGCGATGCGCAATTCCCCGCGGCTGATGCGCGCGTTCGACTGGTCCTTCGCCGGCCTGATGAGCGCCTTCGCGGCCCGGCTGTTGTTTGCACGGGCGAACTAGCCCGAAGTCCTCTCAAATTCGTCATGCCCGGCCTTGTGCCGGGCGTCCACGTCTTGCTTAATAGCCAAAAGCACAAAGACATGAATGGCCGGATCAAGCCGGCCATGACTGGGAGGAGAATCCGTGCGCAAGATCGCTTGTCTCGCCGCCGTGGCTGCACTGGCTGTGCTCGCCCTGCCTGCACACGCGCAGGATTTCCCGACAAAGCCCATCAAGCTGATCGTGCCATTCCCGCCGGGTGGACCGAACGACATCATCGCGCGCGTGGTCGGATCGAAAATGTCCGAACTGCTCGGCCAGCCGGTGGTGATCGACAATCGCGGCGGGGCCGGCGGCGTGCTTGGCACCGATGCCGTTGCGAAGGCCGAGCCGGACGGCCACACCATCGCGATCACAAGCGCCGGCGCGCTCGCGATCTCGAAAAGCCTGCAGGAGAAGCTGCCCTACGACACGCTGAAGGATCTGAAGCCGGTCACGCTCGTCGCCAAGGTGCCCGAGCTGCTGGTGGTCGCGACCAATGTGCCGGCAGGTTCGATGAAGGAATTGCTCGCGCTCGCAAAGGAAAAGCCAGGCCAGCTCAATTTCGCCTCGACCGGTCCCGGATCGATGCCGCATCTTGCCGGCGAATTGTTCAAGAGCGCGGCGGCGATCGACATCGTGCACGTGCCCTACAAGGGCGCGGCGCCTGCGGTGAACGACATCATCGGCAATCAGGTGCACATGGTGTTTCTCGACCTTCCGGTACTGCTGCCGCAGGTCAAGGCCGGCAAGGTCAAGCCGATCGCACTCGGCACCACCGCGCGGGTACCGTCGCTGCCCGATGTGCCGACCACTGGCGAAGTCGGGCTGCCGCAGATCCAGGCGGAGAACTGGTACGGCATGGTGGCGCCGGCCGGCACGCCGTCCGCGGTAATCGCGAAGCTGTACAAGGCCGCGGCCGACGCGCTGAAAAGCGCGGAGGTGCGCGAGAAGCTTGCGCCGCAGGGCGCTATTCTTGTCGGCAATACCCCGGAGGAATTCGCCGCCTATATCCGCAGCGAAACCGACAAGTGGGGCAAGGTGGCAAAGAACGCCGGCATCAAGCCGAATTGAGCCAGGCCCTTATCGCGTTCATCCCCGCGAAAGCGGGGACCCGGTGCATGCAATCTGGAATCCCGCTTTCGCGCGAATGAACGGAGGATGCGCGGACCGGCTCTTACCCCGCCGGCTTGAAGACGGCCTGCAGCAAGAGATGCGTCGGCCAATAAACCGCTATCGGGAGGCCGAAGAACAACATCGCGAACCACGCATTCGGTGACATCCAGGTCTGCGGCTTCCGGTCGTCGAAGCCCCAGACCATGTTGATGTTCACCGGCGTCATGCCGGGATCGGGCTGCGCCGGCGGCATCAGCCCGTAGCAGATTGGCAGCACGATGCAGGACACAGCGGTCCAGGCCCAGAACGCGCGGCTGTCATAGCCCATCTCCCACACGAGATAGACGAGCAGAAACGGCAGCCAGCCGTGGAACAGCGACAGTCCGCGCAGGAAAGGTGAGCGCTCCTTGTCGAACATGTAGTCGGTCAGGCCGGTGGTCTTCTTTCCGAACAGATTGAAAATGTAGTCGATCACCCACAGCGTCTGCGGCAGCAGAAGCCCAACCGCGCACATCGAGATCAGAAGTGGGCTGTCCAGCCAGAGCCCGGCCAGTGTGAACAGCAGCGCGATATCGCAGAAATACAGAAAGTTCGTCGGCCCGTAGCGATACAGATAAACCGGGATCAGCACCGCCATGAAGGCGGTGTAGGACAGCGTGACGACAAGCGGGATCTGCAACGCGGTCACGTCGCCGCGTAAGGATCTTTCCAGCGCCCCGCCTTGCGACCCGCAAGCAACCAGTAGACGAAGCCGCCGATGATGCCCGCCGCCGCAACCAGTTGCAGGCCATAGGTGACCGGCGACAGATCGGTGGTGTTTTCAAGCTGCGGCGAAATATCGGACATGTACCAGGCGATGGCGCCGATCAGCGCGCCGCCGATCGCGTAGTAGAAGATCGAGCGAAGATCGAAGGTCTCCGCAATCGCGATCAGGATGACCGAGGGGATAAAGGCGGTGGCGCCCACGAAGCTGGTCGAAAAGAATGCGATCGCGAAGAACGCAAACTTCTCGATCGGGTCGGAGCTCATGGTCACGAGTTCCGGTGCCATGATGCCAATGGCCAGCGCGATGCCGGCGGCCAGAAGTGCAAAGATGAGCGAAAACAGGATGACGAAAAAGCGGGTGATGAACATTGGCGGCGCGGCCCCCACGAATCTTCGTTCTGTTTAGAGCAAGATCGCGCCCAAATGAACCGTCACCCCCGGGCATGGCCGTTAGGCAACAGACATGGATGCCCGGCACAAGGCCGGGCATAACGGTGCCGCGGAACTGAGCGGGGACTAGTCCGTCATCGACATGGCGCGCAGGGCCATGCGCTCGCGGGCCGAGAGCTTCTCGGTCTCGCTCTTGAGCTGGCCGCAGGCGGCCAGAATGTCACGACCGCGCGGGGTGCGCACCGGCGAGGCATAGCCCGCATTGAACACCACCTCGGAAAACTTCTCGATCTGCTCCCA
>NZ_DATMRV010000201.1:0-9767 GCF_035565795.1 Pseudorhodoplanes sp. | reverse complement strand
AACGGTCGGCAGTGGCAGCCGCGGGCGCGGACGCGCCTCGGACAGCGTCCAGAACCGCCGGTCGTAGAGGAAGCCGCGCCGGCCTTCGCGGTCGATCTCCGCCCGTGCAGCCGCCATCGGCCGCGAGGTGACCACCAGCGCCCCGCCGTCCGGCGACCAGCGTACCGCCCGCACGTCCTCGGCATCGCGCGTGACGGGAGCGGCGTGGCTTCCGTCGGTGCGGGCACGCCAGGCCTGGGTCACCCCTCGATCGCGGCGCAGGTAGGCGAGCCAGCGGCCGTCGGGCGACCACAGGGGCGTGATGGCCTGTTCGGTGCCTATCGCCAGGTCGGGAAGGCCGTGGCTGTCGCTGCGAGCCAGGATGAACTCGCCGCCGACATCGACCAGCCGTGCTGGCTTGGCTCGATCGAGCGGGACGATGACGATGCCGATGCAATAGCGGTCGGCGTCGGGGTCCGCGCGACGAAGGGCAATGGCAAGCTCGGTGCCGTCCGGCGACAGGCTGAAGGGCGATGGGCCGGAGAGCGCGGTATCGGACCGGCCGAAATCACGCAGCCCGAGGAGGTCGCGCGGACTGACGTCGCGAGCGCTGGAGGACCCGGGCGACATCAATCGCTCGGGGCAGTCGGCGGAGGCGACGGAGGGTGCAGCGAGGCAAGAAGCTGCAAGCAGGCAGCGCGACATGGCCCTCACCACGTCTTGGTGACCGTCAGCGAGATGACGCGGCCCAGCGGACTGGCATTGTCCGGGTCGAAGCCGACCGAGAACGGACCGAGGAAGTAGGCGGCCGCCGGCGGGTCGCGGTCGAACAGGTTGGTGGCGCTCAGCGCGACACGCAGGCCGCGGCCGACTCCTTCCTCGCCGAAGCGATAGCCGACCTGCAGGTCGAAGGTCGTCCAGGAATGGACCTCCTGCGGGACCGCGTTGGTGAGGTTGGTGTAGCTGTCGAGATAGTTGCCGAAGAGCGACACGCTCCAGCGCTCGCCGGACCATCCGGCGCGGGCGCGCAGCCGCAGGTCGACCGGGTTGCCGAGCCGGTCGACGACGTCGGTGGCGGGGGCGCTCGCCGTGAGCGCCTGGCGGATATGGAAGATGTACGCCCCGGCGAGGCCGATGTCCGCCCTCCCGCCAAGGGCATCGAAGCTGTAGCCGAGGTCAACGTCGAGCCCGCTTTGCCTGACGGTCGACAGGTTCTGCAGCCGCGCGTCGATCAGCAGCTCGATCTGCTCGGGCGCCAAATTGAAGGGATTCTGGAAGACCGGCGCCGCGAAATAGCCCTGAATCGTCGCGAGCGAGGGATCCGGGTCGATGATGCCCTCGTAGGTCTCGCGGTTGACGAGGAAGTTGAGCAGGTTTGCCGCCGGGGAAGCGATGCGGTCGCGGTAGTCGATATTGTAGTAGGTGATGCTTGCATGGAGCCCCGGGATAAAGGGCGGCCGGACGTCCATGCCGACGGTCCAGCTCGTCGCCCGTTCCGGGCGCAGCCCTGGATCGTTCCCGCGCAGGACCAGCACGTTCGTCTGGCCCGTGGGCGACGCGGGATCGGGCAGCGTGTAGGTGAAGAAGAGCGAGTTGGCGGGATCCTGCCTCAGGTTGTTGAAGTTGGGCGCGCGGAACGACTTGCCCCAGGTCCCGCGGATGGCGAGGCCGCGCAGCGGCTCCCAGGCGATGCCGAGCTTCGGGTTGGTCGTGGTCCCGAAGTCGCTGTAGTGCTCGGTCCGCACGGCGGCGGAGAGGTCCAGCCGGTGGAATCCCGGAAGGCGCAAGTCTTCGCCGAAGACCGGCACATGGAGTTCGCCATAGGCGGCCCGGACCCGCCGCGGGCCACGCAGGGCGATCGGCTGGAGCGCGACCGGTGCCAGCGTGTTGACGTCGCTTATCGTCGCCCGGTCCTCGTACCGCTCCTCGCGATATTCGCCGCCGACCGCGAGGCGGACGTCGCCGCCGGGCAGCGAGACGAGCGGACCATCGGCCCGCAGGGCTGCCGACCAGACGGTGCCGCTGTTGCCCGAGCGCGTTGAGCCCCGCACCTTTGCTATCGTGGCCGGATTGGTCGAGGGCCCGTCGCCGAAGAGATTGTAGGCGGTTGCCGGGTCGGGATCGGCAAGCGCCGCATTGAGCCGCGCCGTGTTCACGCGGTTGGAGATGGTGGTTCGTTCGACCTGCCGCCCCCATGTGCCGTGCAGGTCGACATTCCATCGGCCCAGGTCCGCCTCGACGCCCAGGCTGCCGCCATAGGCTTCGACGCCGCCGCTGGTGGTCTCGGGGCCGAGGTCGCGCACGAAGCTGTATTGCACCCGTACCGGACGCGCGGTCCCGATCGGGTCGACGTAGAAGGGGTTCGTCACCGGCACCGTCCGCGCCGCGTTGCTGATCGGCCTCTCGCGCTGGCTGAAGCTCCGCGAGGAATAGAGGCCGCGCGCATAGAGGCGGATGCCGGGAGCAAGGTCCTGGCTGGCCGCGGCGAAGACGGAGTGCCGGCGCTGGTCGGGAAGCAGGTCGGCCTGGTCCCAGTCGTTCCCGAGGTTCACCGTATTGGGGACGAGGTCGCTTGCGGCCAGGTCTCGCCCGTCCTGCCCGCGCGGGATCGCGAAGGTCTGGCCGTTGGCCGCGATGATGGTTCCGGGGCTCGCATATCGGCTTCGGTTATCCGTGCCGCCGTAGTTCCGCAGGTCGTCCGTGGCATAGGCCCGGTCAGCGGCGGCGAGCCGCGTCCGCCGGTAATATTCATAGGCGATCATGGCATGCCCGCCGGACCAGCGGGTTCCGAGAAGCTGGCTGGCGACGACGTCCTCGGAATCGCCATCGGCGGTGCCGATCCGGAATCGGGTCTCGCCGCCGGTGAAGTCGAGCCGGGGGATGATGTTGACCACGCCGGCGACGGCGTCGGAGCCGTAGACCGCCGACGCGCCGTCGGCGACGATCTCGATCCGTTCGATCGCCGAGGCCGGGATCATGGAGATGTCGCTGAACACGCCCGAGAAGCCGCCGAGCGCCGGTCGGTCTCCGTTCAGCAGCACGAGGGTCGAGCCGGTGCCTAGCCCGCGCAGGTTGATGCTCGAGCCGGCCGCCGTGTTGAAGCCCGAGTCCGAGTTGAACGAGCCCGTGCCTGCACCCTCGCCCGGCGACCCGCCGAAGTTCTGTGGAATGGTCTGTGCGATGTCCTGCGTTGTGGCGTAGCCGCTGCGGTCGATCGCCTCGCGGTCGACGGTCGTGACCGTCGAGCCAACCGGGCCGGAGCCGCGGATGCGGGTCCCGGTGACCACGATCGCTTCTTCGCTGGCGAGTTCGCCTTCCGGGCTGCCCTGCGTGGATTGCGTGCGAGCGATCACCAGCCCGTCGCCCACCCTTCGCGCTGCGAGGCCCGACCCGGCGAGGAGCGCCTCGACGACCTCCTCGAGAGTATAGTTGCCGCGGACCGGCGGGGCGGACCTGCCCCGGAGCAGCCCTGCCGGCGCGACGATGTCCCGCCCGGACCGGATCGACACATCGCGCAGGGACTGGGCAAGCGGTTGCGCGGGAAGAGCGTAGGCGAACCGCTGTTCCTGGGCCGCCATCGCCGGCACCGTCGGCAAGAGCGCGACGGTCGAAGCGGACAGGGCAAGTGCAACCTTCTGGACAATCGACATTCGTGTTCCCCCATGCGCACGCCGGATTGGCGTTGCTTGGGGGACTTCGACGCGACCGAGCGCGGTTACCCTGGGAAATTATTCCTGGCTGGCGAGCACGAGCGTGTCGGGCCGGTCCCGGTCGACCCGCAACCGGAACATCGACCCGATCGTCTCGGCAAGCCGCGAGGGTTCGCCCGGCTTGAAGGTGCCGGTAAAGCGGCGCTGCCCAGTGGCTGGATCGGCGATGATGATCTTGGTCGGGCTGTAGCGATTGGCCGATGCCACGACGTCCGCCAGCGGAGCATCCTCGAACGACAGCATCCCGGACGGCCAGCGGGCTTCGGGCGGCCTGATCTTCGTGGGCCTGGCAGGCGCAGCGGAGCCGTCGATCGTGACCTGCTGTCCGGGCGCCAGCATCGTCTGTCCCGATCCGCCCGCCGGGGCGTTCCGGCGAACCTCGACCGAGCCCTCCAGCAGGGCAACGACGATCCGGCGCGGGCGGCGGTCGACATCGAACAGGGTTCCGCGGGCAACGACCTCGCTCGAACCGGCCGCCACGATGAACGGCCGCTCGGCATCGTGGGCGACCGCGAAGCGGGCGCGTCCCTGCTGCAGCTCGAGGCGCCGCTGGTCGCGATCGTAGCGAACCCTCACGACGCTGTCCGTGTCGAGCGTGACCCGTGATCCGTCCTCGAGCGCAATCGTCCGGATTTCGCCTACGCGACTGGCAAGCATCGCGCGGGTGGCCGTGTCGCGGTGCACGAAGCCGTTCATGGCGAGGCTGCCCGCAACCAGCAGGACCAGCACCGCGGCGGCGGCCGCTGCAACCCTCGTCCT
This sequence comes from Pseudorhodoplanes sp., assembly GCF_035565795.1. GTDB lineage: Bacteria > Pseudomonadota > Alphaproteobacteria > Rhizobiales > Xanthobacteraceae > Pseudorhodoplanes. Next base: position 5,319 of record NZ_DATMRV010000201.1, on the reverse strand, counting down.
GCGCTGCCGGGTCGCAGCCTGGGACCGCTCTCCGATCGGGGTTTGCGCCGCGAGGGCAGTGTCGTCCCAGCTGTCGAGCAGCGCGTCGTAGGTATTCGCATGGCGCGCGTCGGCGGAATACCAATCCATGAATTCAGCGCGCTCGTGGTCGGTAGGCCCCGACCGGAGCCGGGCCAGCCAGGCAATCGCCTGGTCGCGCAGCTCGTCCGGTGCGCGCGAGCCGTCGCCTCGACGATCCATCAACGCCTCAGGGCTCGATCAAGAAGATCAATCGCCTTTGTCATGTGCCATTCGACGCCCTTGATGCTCAAGCCGGATCGTTCCGCAATCTGCCTGTAGCTCAATCCGTCGAGGCGATGGGCGAGGAATATCTCGCGAGTCTTCGGCTTCAACCGCATCAGCGCGTTCTGGAGCCGGTTGAGCTTGTCGCGTGCCTCCAGTGTCGCGAGCAGGTCGGCTCCGGCCAAGGGGACGTCCTCGGCCGGGACATGGCTGGAGAGCGATCGCTGCAGCGCCAACTTGGCGCGGTCGCGCAGCAGGTTCGTGGCTATCTGGTTGAGGTAGGCCTCGGGACACTCGACAGTCCGGTCGCGGCAGGCGGCGGAGCTCGCGAACCGGACGAAGCTTTCCTGGACGAGGTCGATCGCATCCTGCCGGTCAGCCCGGCGCGCGAAGAACCGGAGCAGCCGCGGACCATGCACGCGATAGAGGTCTTCCAGGCCCAGCGAATGGCGAACGACGCGATCCTCGGGTGGAAGGGGGTCGTCCTCGCCCAGCGGCGGAACCGTGACGGCCGCGAGGAAGCCGCCGATCATCCGCATCGGCGGCCTCGGCCGGCCAAGGCCGCCTTCCTGGATGCTGGTTCGCCTGCGTCGAAGTGTCCGACCATGCCCGTTTGACCCACAATCGTGAGCGCACGGGGGCGAAAGCCGGGTGTTGAGAACATGCTTGAGACATGCGCCGGCGCCTTTGGCCGCAAGCGGCTTGGACATGCGCGTCGGCCACCCGGCCGAAGGGGTGCGGGTCTGGACTCCCAAGCGAGGTTCTCACGCCTCGGCGCCACCCTCGTGGCGCCGCGTCAGACTAGCTCGAAGTGATTAATGCGCAACCCCGTTGAGCGGGAGGCCGAACCCCGGCGCGATCGATGCGCCAGGTACAATGAACCCGTCGATGCTTGAACCTGGAGGCAGGCTCCGCTGAGTTGGTCCAGCCGGGGAGTGCAGGAATCCGCAAGCGGCCGCCCGTCAGGTCGCGGCAATGGAACCCGGCCGTTCGTACCAGCCGCGCGTCCGATTCACGATCGCGACGACGGACAACATCACCGGCACCTCCACCAGCACGCCGACCACCGTCGCCAAGGCTGCGCCGGATTGCAGGCCGAACAGGCTGATCGCGGCGGCGACGGCCAGCTCGAAAAAGTTGCTGGCGCCGATCAGCGCGGCGGGCGCCGCCACGCACCAGGCGACACCGAAACGGCGGCTCAGCCAATAAGCAAGTCCTGCATTGAAATAGACCTGGATCAGGATCGGCACGGCCAGCAATGCGATGACGAGCGGCTGCGCCAGGATCGCCTCGCCCTGGAAGCCGAACAGAAGTACCAACGTGGTGAGAAGCGCTACGAGCGACACCGGGCCGAGGCGGCGAAGCAGGGCGTCGAGCGCCGCCGTGCCGCCGGTGGCAAGGCGCTGGCGGCGAATGAGTTGCGCCACGATCACCGGCACGACGATGTAGAGCAGGACCGACAGCAGCAGCGTGTCCCACGGCACGGTGATCGAGGCGACTCCGAGCAGCAGGCCGACGAGAGGCGCGAAGGCGAAGACCATGATCACGTCGTTCAGCGCGACCTGGCTTAACGTGTAATGGGGCTCGCCCTCGCACAGGTTCGACCAGACGAACACCATCGCGGTGCACGGCGCTGCCGCGAGCAGGATCAGGCCGGCAATGTAGCTTTCGATCTGGTCTGCGGGGAGCAGGGGCCGGAACAGCGAGCCGATGAACAAGGTGCCGAGCAGCGCCATCGAGAAGGGCTTCACCGCCCAGTTGATGAACAGGGTGACGCCGACGCCGCGTATATGCTGGCGCACCTGCCCCAAGGCGCCGAAGTCGATCTTCAGCAGCATGGGCACGATCATCAGCCAGACCAGGAGCGCGACGGGCAGGTTGACCCGCGCGATCTCGGCCTCAGCAATGGCTGCGAAGACACCGGGGAGCGTCGCACCGAGCGCGATGCCGACGCCGATGCAGAAGGCGACCCACAGCGACAAATAGCGCTCGAAACTCGTCATGGCGGGCTTCGCCGCCATCGCCTGGTCAGCCATTGGCGGGTACCACCGCGCCGTCTTCCTTGACGAAATCCGTTTCGAGCGGCCGACCGAGGATTGTCAGCACCTCTTCGGATGGGCGGCAGAGCTTAACGCCCTTCGGACCGACAACGATTGGCCTGTTGATCAGGGTCGGGTGCGCAATCATCGCGTCGATGAGCTGCTCGTCGGTGAGCGCGGGATCGTCCAGTCCCAGCTCGGCATAAGGCGTACCCTTCTGCCGCAGCAGATCGTGCGGGCTGATCCCCATGCGGTGGATCAGCGAGACCAGCTCCTCCCCGCTGGGCGGCGTGTCGAGATAATGGACCACCTGCGGCTCGCTGCCGGTGGCGCGGATCAGCGCCAGTGTGTTGCGCGAGGTCCCGCAGGCGGGATTGTGATAGATGGTGACGCTCATTTGCAGCAGGCCACCTTCGGAGCCTTCATGGCGGTGGCACAGCAGGCGTTCTCTGCGGCATTGCCCGAGAGCGCGCCCAGTGCAGGGCTGTCGCCGTACACGGTCGCCTCGCCGTTGGTGAAGAAGGCTTCCCAGACCACGCCGTCGGGATCGGCTATCCAGCTCTTTTCGGATCTTGCATAGCAGCAGGTGGTGGCGCCCTCCTCGAGCACCGGATGATCCGCCGCCTTGAGGCGACCATAGACGTCCGCAAGCTCTTCACCGCTCTCGACCTGGATGCCGAGATGCTCGATCCCCTTGGCGGCATGCTGGCCCGCCGAGATGGCGAAGTTCACGCGGGGATCGTCGAGCATCCACTTGGCGTAATCGGGCTTCACCACGGTCGGCTTGGCGCCGAACAGGGTCGAGTAGAAGCCAATGGAGCGGTCGAGATCGTTCACCCCGACGTGCACGTGCAGGCGCTTCATGCGGATTTCCTTTCCGGTTGAGCTGGAACGGCTTCGGCTGCGCAGCCGAGGGCCGTGCCGCAATCAGCGCCGGCGCAGCAATTCTCCATGAGGTAGCCCACAAGATCGTTCATCGCGGCATAGTCGGCCCGATAAATGATCGACCGATGCTGCCTCTCCTGTCGCACCAGGCCGGCCTTGCTCAGTTGAGCGAGATGGAAGGAGAGCGATGAGTTCGGAACGCCGAGGGCCTCGGCGATTGCACCGGCGGGCTTTCCGGATGCTCCCGCTTGAACGAGCAGCCGGAACAACGCCAGACGATGTTCCTGCGCCAACGCGCCCAAAGCCGAGACTGCTGAGACCGAATCCATGCAGCACGTCATTTCCATTTATGTAGAAATGACGTGCTGCGCGGCGAAAGTCAAATCATTTCGACGCTTCTCGAAACGAGAAGGGCGAGGAGGCTGTTAGGCGCGAAAAGGAGGCGGCCCTTAGGCCGCCTCCGAGCGTGGACGGAACCGGAAGTCTCCGGGCACCGACTTGGGCACGATCCGACGCGACCACTCGCAGGTTACCTTCGCCGGCCGTTCGACGAGGACAGCCGGCGCCGGCAGCCCTTTAACGAGCATGTCGGCCCAGTTCTGCGCGAGCTCGCGCCGCCGCGGCATGTAGGCGGCGCGGTTGTAGGCGCCCTCGACCTTCTCCTTCGGAACATGCGCGAGCATCAGGTCGATGACCTGCCGGTCATGGTCCTTGCCATGTCGCTCCGCCCATTCGTTCATGATGGTCGAGAACGCCGCCCGGAAGCCGTGTGGCACATGATGCCCGTGGTAGCCGGCGCGATTGAGCAGGTAGCCGATCGCGTTCTCGCTCATCGGGCGATGGGCGTGCCGGTTGCTCGGGAAAAGGAGGTCGCCCTCGCCTGTCAACGGCCAGAGCGCCCGCAGCACCGCGATGCTCTGGCGGGCCAGCGGCACCAGGTGATCGCCGTCGGGTTCTTCCTTGCGATCGAGATCGCCCTTCATCCGGACAGCGGGGATGCGCCACAGGGGCCTGCGGCCGTCGAGATCTTCGAATTCGCCCCATCGGGCGCCGCGCAGCTCGCTCGGCCTGACCGCGGTTAGGGCAAGGAAGCGCAGCGCCAGGCGCGTTATCGGCCGCGCATTGTCCTCTTCGGCATCCTTGATCATCTGGCGCAGCCGCTCGATGTCGGTGATCGCCGGCTGGCGTCCCTTGCGCAGGGGCTTGAGGACCTTGCCGAGCTTCTCGGCCGGGTCATTCTCCACGACGCCTTGGGCGATGCCGTAGACGAAGACGGCGGAGATCCGCTGCCTGACCCGCTTGGCGGTTTCGATCGCCCCACGGGCCTCGATCTCGCGCAGCACGCCCAGCACGAGCGGCGGCGTCAACTGCGCGATCGGCAGGGCGCCAATGGTCGGGAAGACGTCTCGCTCGAGGCTGCGGATCACGTCAGACGCGTGAATCTTGGCCCATTGCGCCTTGGAATTCTCGTACCACTCGCGCGCGACGCGCTCGAACGTCATCCGTCCAGCCTCGATATTCGCCTCGATCTTGAGCTTCCTGGCGATGGCGGGGTCCCGCCCCTCGCTGAGGATGGCGACGGCCTCGTCTCGCTTCGCGCGCGCGTCGGCGAGCGAGACGACGGGATAGGCGCCGAAGGCCATGCTCTTCTGCTTGCCGCCGTAAGTATAGTTCCAGCGCCAGAGCTTGCCGCCGCTGGGGGTCACCAGCAGGTAGAGTCGGTTGGAATCGGCGATCTTGTAGGATTTGGGCCGCGGCTTGGCCGTGCGGACCTTGGTGTCGGTGAGCATTCCCGGTCTCCTGAAAATACCACGTTTTTCGACCGCGCGTACCACGTTTGCGTACCACCGAATCGCCGGATTGGTTCGGACGGGTACGGACGGTCGTGGCCAAGCTGATCGGCTAAGTGTTGGATTTCAGGAGAGAAAAGTCGATCCCACCGGACTTTTACGAACCCTTATGGAAGGGTCGGTGGCGGAGCGGGAGGGATTCGAACCCTCGATACGGTTTTGCCGTATACACACTTTCCAGGCGTGCGCCTTCGACCACTCGGCCACCGCTCCGCGTCCTGGAAGAGCGGCGCACTAGCGGGCGGGCGGCGCTGTGACAAGGT
>NZ_DATMRV010000200.1:0-65531 GCF_035565795.1 Pseudorhodoplanes sp. | reverse complement strand
CTGTTGCCGACGCTGCGGCCGCAGGAGTTGCGCGATGTGATGCGCCATCCAGCGGCGTTCGTACCGGTTGCACTGGTGGTGCTGGCCGCCGCTGGCATGCTATGGGCAGATGTTCCATGGAAGGAGCGGCTGAAGGGCTTCACGCCATTTGCGCGTTTCCTGGTCCTGCCGCTCCTGTTTGTGCAGTATCGCAACTCCGATCGCTGGCGCGGGCTGTTTTGCGCGTTCCTTGTGTCGTGCACGGTGCTGATGGCGCTGTCGTTCGCGGGCATGGCATCCGGAGGATCCTTCGTCATACGTTTCAAGACCCATGGCGTCCCGGTGCGCGATTACATTTCGCAAAGCGGTGTCTTCATCCTGTCCGCAGCGGGCCTGTTCTACGTTGCCATGGCAGCCTGGGCCGAGCGGAAGACCTTGCACCTGTTCGGCGCACTTGCGCTTGCGGCGCTGTTCCTGGTCAATGTGTCGTTCGTTGCGCCGAGCCGTACCGCGCTTGTGACAATCCCCGTGTTGCTCGTTCTGTTTGCGGTCACGCAATGCCGGCTCAAGGCGATGCTCGCGTTCCTTGCGGGGATAGCGGTCCTTTGCGCGATCGTCTGGGTATCGTCGGTTCGTGTGCAGGAGCGCATCACCGGGATCATCACCGAGATCCGCAGCCATAAGCAGAACAATGTCGAGACCTCGGCGGGGCTGCGCGTCGACTTCTGGCGTCAGTCGCTCAACGTGATGAAGGCGGCGCCAATTCTCGGTCATGGCACCGGATCGGTACGCGATGCCCTGTCGCGCGCGGCGATCGCGGAGGGAAATACGCCGACCGTCAATCCGCATAACCAGAGCTTTACGATCGGAATCCAGCTTGGTTTCGCGGGCATGCTTCTGTTGTTCGCGATGTGGTGTGCGCAGGCTACGCTGTTCCTGCGTGGGGCGGGGCTGATCGCCTGGGTCGGCTTGGCCATCGTCGCGCAGAACGTCGTCGGCTGTCTGTTCAACAATCACCTGTTCGATTTCACACAGGCCTGGCTCTATCTGTTCGGTGTCGGTGTAGCTGGCGGCGCAGTGCTGTCGCAGTCGCACGGGTTGTCGTCGTCGTCGTGATGGCCCGGATCGATCTTCCCGAGCGGCCGCGGATCCTTGTCGTCGCGTTGCGTCGCCTCGGTGACGTCTTGCTGACCACACCGCTGATCCGTAGTCTGCGGCGCGCCTGGCCCAGAGCGCATATTGAAGCTCTCGTGTTTGCGGACACGGCGCCGATCCTCTCCGGTAACGCCGACATCGATGCCGTGGTGACGGCGCCCGCGCGCGGGACAACGGCGCAGACGCTTGCGCTCGGGAGGCGCCTGTGGCGTGGCTACGATCTCGCGATCAGTACGCAGCCGGGCGACCGGCCGACATCGTTTGCGATCGCCGCGGGGCGCCGGACGGCCGGGATGGTCGATCCGAACCTCAACGGACGCATCAAGGCAATGATGCTCGGCAGGCCGGTGCCGTCACGCAGCGACGTGCATCGAGTCGAGGAGACGCTGCTGCTGGCTCGGGCCCTCGGCATCGATAGCGTTGCGGAGGTCGTCGTGCCGAACGGCGCGGCCTCCATTCTGCAGCCCGCGGAATCCTATGCCGTGCTGCATGCCGCGCCGTTCTTCCGCTACAAGCAATGGCGGGAGGATGGCTGGCGAGCCTTGGCCGGCTTGCTTTCCGCCAAGGGACTGCAACTCGTCGCGACCGGAGGGCCTGGTGCGGAGGAGCGCGCCTATCTCGACCGGGTCTGGGACGGTGTCCCGATCGCGCGGCTGGATGGCCGGCTCAACTGGACGGAGCTGGCTTCGCTCGCACGCGGGGCGGCCCTGTTCGCCGGTCCGGACACATCGGTGACGCATCTTGCCGCCGCGGCAGGGTGTCCGACCGTGACGATGTACGGCCCGACCGATCCACGCCGCTGGGGCCCCTGGCCTGCCTCCGGGCTGCTGGAACCGTGGGATACCGCGGGGGATGTTCAGCGCCGCGGAAATGTCTGGCTGATCCAGTGTCCGTTGCCCTGCATGCCCTGCCGGCTCGAGGGCTGTCTGCGCAAGATCACGAGTCACAGCCTCTGCCTTGACCAGATGCCCATCGACCCCGTGCTGGCCGCCGCCGAGGAGGCGTTGGCTGCGGGAGGGGCCGGTAGCGTTGCGGCCAAAAGGCCGCTATTCAGTCAGTGAAACCGGTCCCGCGATGTTCAATTTCCGTACCATGACAGTCCGCAAGGCGCTGATCATCGCGCATGATCTGCTGATGACGGCGGCCGCGTTGCTGGCCGCGTTCTATATTCGTTTCGAGGGTGCCGGGTTTGCGGAGAGGGCCGACTGGCTCTGGATCATCGTTCCGTTGGTGATGGTCTATGCCGCGGTCGTCTATTCATTCTTTCATCTCGACGACGCGAAGTGGCGCTTCGCCTCGCTTCCGGACCTTTTCAATATCTTCCGGTCTGCATCGGTCATCGCGCTTACGCTGCTGGTCCTCGATTATGTTCTGATCGCCCCGAACCTTTACGGCACGTTCTTCTTCGGCAAGACCACGATCCTGATCTACTGGGTCCTCCAGATGTTCTTCCTGGGTGGCCCGCGCGTTGCGTACCGCTATTTCCGCTATTCACGCGCGAGACTGCATGCGCGGAAGTCCGATTCGGCACCGACCCTTATTCTGGGCCGTGCCGCGGACGCCGAAGTGCTGCTGCGCGCGATCGAGAGCGGCGCGGTGAAGAAGACCTGGCCGGTCGGCGTGCTGTCGCCCTCGCGCTCGGATCAAGGACAGTCGATCCGAGGCATTCCGGTTCTCGGTCACTTCGACGATATCGAGCGCGCCGTTGCGCGCCTGTCGGATCGCGGAACTGATGTCCGGCGCGTGGTGTTGACGCCGTCAGCGTTCGAGCCGGATGTGAAGACCGATACGCTGCTGATGCGGGCGCGCCGGCTCGGTCTCAGCACCAGCCGGCTGCCGTCGCTCGACGATGGCGTCGAGGCCTTGCGGCTTGCGCCGGTCAATGTCGAAGACCTGCTTCTGCGGCCGAGCGTGAAAATCGATTACCGGCGGCTCGAGAGCTTCATCAAGGGGCGATCGGTCGTCGTGACCGGCGGGGGTGGATCGATCGGGGCCGAAATCTGTGATCGCGTCGTGACCTTCGGCGCGGACCGCCTGTTGGTGATCGAAAATTCGGAACCGGCCCTGCATGCCGTGCTCGAACTGCTGGCCGGCAAGCAGTCAAACGCCACGATCATCGGACGGATCGCCGACATCCGCGACCGCGATCGCATCCATCGCCTGATGTCCGAGTTCAAGCCCGATATCGTGTTCCACGCTGCCGCGCTGAAGCACGTGCCGATCCTGGAACGCGACTGGGACGAGGGCATCAAGACCAATGTGTTTGGTTCCGTGAATGTCGCCGATGCGGCATCGGCCGCCGGCGCATCCGCGATGGTGATGATTTCTACCGACAAGGCGATCGAGCCGGTTTCGGTGCTGGGCGCAACCAAGCGTTTCGCAGAAATGTATTGCCAGGCGCTCGATGCGCAATTCGCACGCAAGGGCGACACAACGCCGATGCGGTTGATCGCAGTACGCTTCGGAAACGTGCTGGCGTCGAATGGCTCGGTGGTTCCGAAGTTCAAGGCGCAGATCGAAGCCGGCGGTCCGGTGACCGTCACGCATCCGGATATGGTTCGCTACTTCATGACCATCCGCGAAGCTTGCGATCTGGTTGTGACCGCGGCCTCCCATGCCCTAGGGCCGCAGCGCTCCGATGTTGCCGTCTACGTGCTCAACATGGGGCAGCCGGTAAAGATCGTGGAACTCGCAGAGCGCATCATTCGGCTGTCCGGCCTGGAGCCGGGGCGCGATATCGACATCACCTTCACCGGAATCCGGCCCGGCGAGCGGCTGCACGAAATCCTGTTTGCGCGCGAAGAGCCGACCGCGGAGATTGGAATTGCCGGGGTCGCGGCGGCGCGGCCGCTGTCGCCGTCGCTCGAAACGATGCGCGGCTGGCTGGCCACGCTGGAAAAGGGTCTTGCGCGGGAAGACCGCAGCGCGATCTACCGCGTCCTTCGCGATGCTGTGCCCGATTTCAAGGGCGAGGCGGCGTAAGCTTGTCCTGCACGCCGAGCGCCGCAATCGTCGCTATGTGCGAGCAAGGCGGGCGAGAGCGTTGCGGGTGTCGGTTGGCGGACTCCACCCCGCATCGCGCAGCTTGGTAACGTCGGCTACAAGCGGCGAGCCAATGCGCTCCCACGCTTGGCGCTTGCCAAGTCCGCGCATGGTTGCGCCCACCAGGCGTGGCGGGACACGCACGAGCTTCGGCGAGCGGCCGCGCGCTTCACGCAGCGTCGCGATCATGTCGGCGATCGAAAGCGGTAGGGGATCGGCAACGATATAGGTCTGACCTGCGGTCGCGGGATGTTCCAGCACGAACCGGATTGCCGACAACATGTTTTCGAGCGCGAGCAGCGAGCGTCGCGAGTCGAATGAGCCGAAAGGGAGCGGCACCGGCAATCGTGCCAGCCGCACCAGTTGCCCGACATTGGCGCGCGCGCCCTCGCCGTAGATGACCACCGGACGAAGAATGGTGTAGGGCGCACCGTATCCGCGTACGAATGCTTCTGCCGCGAGCTTGGAACGGCCGTAGGCATCGGTCGGGGCCGGGGGGGCGTCTTCGGTCAGGACATGTGCGGCGGAGGGACCAGTCTGCGCGCGGATCGACGATACGAATACGAATCGTCGGATGGTGGGCGTGAGCGACGACTGCAGCGCCAGTTCCTTGGTCGCCAGCTTGTTGATGCGGTCGTAACGCGCGTCGGAAATGTTGCCCGAGACATGTGCGAGCCCGGCGAGGTGCACGACTGCGTCGATGTCGACGAGCAACGGGCGCCAATCGACCGGCTGTGACAGGTCCGGCATCTCGACCGCTTCGACGAATTCGGCCGCTGGAATCTTCGCGCGATTGCGTGCCGCCGCGCGGACGTGAAAGCCCGCTTTGGCCAGGCTCCTCGTGAGCGCTCTCCCGACGAAGCCGCTCGCTCCGGTCACCAATACGCGCATCACGTCAACCTTCGTGAAAAGCGCATGAGCAAGGAGCCGACGATCGCAGCACCCGCAGCAAGCGCTGCGATTTCAGCTATCGGAGTATTGATCCGTACGCAGATGGCGGCAAGGACGACGAGCAGAATGTTGACGATGAAGACCCGCGCTATCACCTGGCGCACGCTGAAACCGTTGTCGGTGGCGCGCTGGTAAAAGTGCGTGCGGTGCGCCTGCCAGACGCGCTCGCCCTTGGCCAGACGGCGGATCAGGGTGACGGTGGCATCGACGAGATAATAGAGCGGTAGCAGGATCGCTGCGGCGAGGTGGCCCTTGTCGGCGAGCAGAGCCAGCAACCACCCGATAATCAGACCGATCGGAAGGCTGCCCACATCGCCGAGGAAGAGCCGCGCCACCGGACGGTTGAATGGCGCAAAACCGATCAAGGCCCCGAGCAAAGCCAGCGCACAGACGATGGCATAGGGAGGAAGGGCGCCCGTCGCGCCAAGCAGGACAAGACCGGCTGTCAGCGGCACGAATTCGGCGACTGTCATCCAGTCGAGGCCGTCCATGAAGTTCACGAGGTTCACGAACCAAGTGCCCGCGAGGATGAGCATAATCCGCTCCAGCCACCATGGCAGGAACGGAGTCATCTGGAATTCCGCCGGAAGCGACAGAATGACAATCGATACGGCGAGGATCTGGATTGCGAGGCGAGGCACGACCGCTATCGGGCGGATGTCGTCGACTGCGCCAAGAACGGCAATAAGGATGGCGGCGCCGAATGCCGCCGCGACGGCAGAAATCGTCGTAGCACTGAACTGCCCCGACAGAAGCATCGCCAGAATCGAAACGACAACAAAGCTTCCAATAACGGCGATGCCGCCACCCTGCGGGGTAGGCGTGCGATGCGATGAGCGTGCATTAGGTCTCGCCATCGCATAGCGGACGAGCCACGGGCGAAGCCAAACTATCAGCAGGCCAGTGAGTGCCGCCGCAGCAGCAACGACCGCGACGCCGGCCATCGCCCCATGCCGGAACGGCTCGATCAGCGCATGCATGACAGACAGGTCAGGCTGCGCCCATGCGCAGAAGGTCATGCAGATGCAGGATGCCGACCGGACGATGCTCCTCGACCACGAACATCGCGGTGATTTTGGACGAGTTGAGCACCTCGATCACTTCACTGACGAGTTGATCCGGGCGGCATGTTTTCGGATTGCGTGTCATCACGTCTTCGACTGCAGATTCCGTCAGTCCCGGACCCATATGGCGGCGCAGATCGCCGTCGGTGATGATCCCGCACAACGACCCATGCGCATCCACGATGCCGACGCAGCCCAGTCCCTTTGCGGACATTTCGACCACGGCGTCCGACATCCGGGCGCCCAAAATCACCGTCGGCATCTGAGTTCCGGTCCGCATCACATCGCGCGCCAGCTTCAGCAATGCGCCCAGCCGTCCACCGGGGTGAAGCACATGGAAATCGGTTGGCGAGAATCCGCGGGTTTCCAGAAGGGTGATTGCCAGCGCATCGCCGAGCGCAAGCTGCATGAGCGAGGATGTTGTGGGGGCCAGATTGTGCGGACAGGCTTCGCGTACCTGCGGCAACGTCAGAACCACATCGGAAGCGCGACCGAGCGTGGAGTTCGCATCCGAGGTCATGCCGATCAACGCGATATTCCGGCGCTTCGCGTAATCGATGATATTCTTCAGTTCGGCGGTTTCACCTGACCATGACAGGGCAAGGATCACATCCTCATCCTGGATCATGCCAAGGTCGCCGTGGCTCGCTTCGCTCGGATGCACGAAAAACGCCGGCGTGCCGGTTGACGCAAACGTCGCCGCGAGTTTGCGCGCCACGTGGCCGGATTTTCCCATGCCGGTGACGATGAGGCGGCCCTTGGTTTCATCCTTTCGGCGAGCATCGATGATTTCGACAGCCGCCGTGAATGCACGGCCGAGCCCGTCGCGCAGTGCCCCGGACAGAGCTGCGATACCGCTGCCTGCGGCGTCGAGGGTCTGTAGACCGGAACGGATAATGCTGGCGTCGCGATCGCTCGCGCCCGATTTCGCCTTCACAGTGGCTTCCGCCATGAATTGAAACTTTCCAAAGAATCGGCGCCGCGAGCCAAGGCCGGACCTTGTCAACGAAACGCCTTCAATTAGCCGACGATAACCTCGGGGTAAAACGTAAATTCCGGGGCACGGGGACAACTCCAGCCCTGCAGCCGTCACGGGCAGAGCGGGATAAAATATCTTTATTTTTCAATGTGATGCATGTTTTGTGACTAATATGACACGTTCGGTCAAAGTCTCCGGCCCGGGCAGGCCACGATGTCGCCAAGGGCTCCGGCGCTCGTTAGGCTGTTTGCGTTGCTTTGGGAATCGAACCTTTTCACGCCACGTCCTTTCGCGCACCCGCTGTGATGAAGAAGTTCCTTGCGCTCGCCACCGTAGCGTTGTGCTGCACAGGCTGCCTTCGTGAGAACCCTCTGGTTCCGGCGACGGCTATCCCTGCGCGCTATCCCACCGAGGACCTGCGCCGCTTCAGTGAAGCCGAAAAGGCGGTCGTGCGGCAGGGCGTGGTTGCGACGCTGCCGAACCCTGCCTTCGCGGAATTCCGCTGGACGAAGTTTCCGAAATCTCCTGCCGAGACCGAGTATTATTGCGGCCAGTTGAACGCCCAGGTCGATTCCGGCGCGTGGGTCGGGTATCGGCCGTTTATCGCCGTCATCGAAACGCGAGACGGTCTGGCCCGGCAGGCAAGGCTGATCGAACTTTCCAGGGATCGCATCGACGTCGGAAGCGTGCTGGCGCAATGCCGTCAGCACGGGCTTGATCCGTTCGTCGGGTTCGAGTCGGACGGCGCCGGCGTATCGGCGGCGGCGCAGCAGCCCGCGCGTTAAACGCGCGCTATTTCTTTAATCCAACCGCGCACCAGAAGGGCTCGCGTTCTGAAAACGCGATGTCGTGAAATCCGGCTTTGGTCAGCATGTTGGAGATTTGGACTCGCGTGAAACGCTGTTCGAGCCGCGTGCAGAAGCGGTCGTATGCATCGGTCCGCATCACGTAGAAGGACTTGTCGCGATACCACGACAGCGGGATTGCATTCGGGTTTTTTCCGAGCCGCTCAGCGATCAGCGCCAGGCGCGTCAGCGGCCAATAGACGAACGCCGCGATAGCCTGGCTGATGGCGAAGCGCGCCGCATGCGGCATGCGCGAGACGACCTTGCGGACGACGTCGCTGATTGCCCAGACGCCACGGAACCAGGCGGGACGATTGTCGAAGGCATAGTAGAGATAGATCAGGAACGGTGCGCCCGGCTTGAGCTTGGCTGCGATCGCGTTGATCGCGGCCTGGGTATCGGGAACGTGGTGGAGCACACCCAGCGAGAACGCGAAGTCGAGGGACCGATCGGGCAAGGGGATATTGCCGACGCTCGCGTGATGGAAGGTCACATTGCGAAAGGGCGCGAGATTCTGGCGTGCCACCGCGAGGGCATCGGCGCTTGCATCGAGCGCATGCAGATGGCTGACGCGGGGCGCTACGCCCATCGACCAGCGACCGCTGCCGCAGCCGACGTCGATGCCGACGCCGCCGTCTTTCGGGAGGGATCCCCACGGAAACACCGCGAAGTAGTTTTCAAAAATAGACTGCCGCTGTTCCGGCGTGAGGTCATCCTCGCCCTGGCGGAAGGTCGACCATTCGTCGCCGAAACCGCGAGCGACCTTTTCATCGACGTTGATGGGATTCGCTGTCCGGTTCATGTCTTATGCCACCGTTCCATCCACGCCCTGACCATCAACACGTTCCAGAGACCTGTAGCATGGTTCTCCGCGCCGGAGAGATGCCGCTGCCAGAGCCGGTCGATTGCCGCCGGATCAAACAACGCCTCCTGCCGCACTCGTGCGGGGGCGAGTAGTGTCGATGCCCAATCGCGCAACGGGCCACGCAACCAGTTCGCCAGAGGGATGGAAAAACCGCGCTTGGGCCGATCCATCCACTCGGATGGCACATAGCGAGAGAGTACGGCGCGGAGGAGGCCCTTCGGCCGGTTGCCTTGTCGGATTGCCGGCGGCAGCGACCAGACAAATTCGATCAACCGATGATCGAGCAAAGGCTCCCGCGACTCGAGTGACACCGCCATCGAGCAGCGATCAACCTTCGTCAGGATGTCGTCCGGCAGATAGGTGGCAATATCGATGGCCTGCATACGCGAGATGTAATCTAGGCCTTCCGGAAGGCCTGGAAGCGAATGCAACCGGTAGCCACGCGTCGTTCCGTTGACCAGGTTCTGATCGAAGCCGACGCGCGCCAGCGCTAGTGCTGCGCCATCGATGTGTTGCGCACGCAGGGCAAGAGCGAGCCGGCGCGCCTTTTCCCCCACGCGGTCGGCGCGAGCGGCATCCAGGATGGTGCGTGCGGCCGGCTGCAACATGCGCTCCGGTAATGCGCCCAGCAACTGACCTGCGGTGGCGCGCAACGGCCGTGGCAGGGCGCCAGCGCTGCGCCAGAGCCGCTCCAGCCAGCGATATTTCGGATAGCCCGCAAATAGTTCGTCGCCGCCATCGCCGGACAGGGCCACGGTGACATGCTGGCGAGTGGCCCTCGATACCAGATAGGTCGGGAGTTGCGACGAATCGCCGAACGGTTCGTCGAACCAGTCCGGAATGGACGGCACCAACTCGAGCGCGTCCTTGTCCTCGAGGCGAATTTCGGTGTGATCGGTGCCAAGATGTTGTGCGACCTGTCGCGCGATGGCCGACTCGTCGTGAGTGGCATCGCTGAACCCGACAGTAAACGACCGCACCGGACGGCTCGTCTCCGCCTGCATGATGGCAACGACCGTCGACGAATCGATCCCGCCGGACAGAAATGCGCCGACCGGGACATCCGCGATCATGCGCCGACGGATTGCATCATGCAGCAATGCATCCAATGCGTCGGCAGCGTCATCTGCGCTGAGCATTCTTTGGCCGCTCGATGACGCGACATCTTCGATGCGCCAATAGTGGGTGAGCTCCGGCGCGTGGCCTTTCTCAAAAGTGAGAATGGATCCGGCGGGCAACTTGAACACGCTTTTGTAAGCGGTCGCCGGCGCAGGGATATAGCTGTAGGCAACAATCGCCGCCATCGCGTCGCGATCAATTTCGCCCCGAAATTCCGGATGCGCACGAAGCGCGCGCAATTCCGAACCGAACAGGATCGTGCCGTCGCAATCGGTCCAGTAAAGCGGCTTTACGCCGAGACGATCGCGAACGAGATGAAGTTTGCGTTCCCGCCGGTCGAACAGTGCGAAAGCGAACATCCCGACGAAGCGCTTCACTGCTTCATTCACGCCCCATTGCGCGAAGGCGGCGAGCATCACTTCGGTGTCGGATGTGCCCCGAAACACGTGGCCTCGCGCAGATAGTTCGCTACGCAAATCCTGGAAGTTATAGACTTCACCATTGTAGGTGATGACGTAGCGGCCATCCGCCGAATGCATCGGCTGTTTGCCGGTATCGGATAAATCAACGATGGCGAGCCGGCGATGGCCGAGACCGATGCCGGCCTCCGGATCGCCCCAGGCCCCATGACCGTCAGGTCCGCGATGTGGCATGGTGTCGGCCATCATGGTGGTCACAGCCACCAGGCTGGAGCGGGGGCCTTCGTCGAGTGTGAAAAGTCCGACGATGCCGCACATGACGGATCACGTCCTAGGTGAAAGTGTTCAAATTGTGAACGTAAGGGGCTTGACGTTCAATTACTGAACGCTCTAAGTCATGGCAAGAGGAAAGGCATGAAAACCGCTCAGCGTCACGAAAATGCCGATCGCGTGGTTCTGCGCTTGCTCGAAAGCGTCGAAGCCAATGGCCTTCAGTCGCAACGCCATCTCGCGACCGAAATGGGCGTCGCGCTCGGCCTCGTCAACGCATATCTGAAAAAGTGCGTCAACAAGGGACTGATCAAGTTTAAGCAGGCACCCGCAAAGCGTTATAAATACTACCTCACGCCGCGTGGCTTTGCTGAAAAATCCCGCCTGACCGTCAGTTACCTCTCGCATTCGCTCGCCTTCTTCAGGCGCGCCCGTGCGGATTGCGCATCGGTCCTTGCGGAAATCCGAACGCGGGGCTGGCGTCGAGTGGCGTTGATTGGGGCTACCGATCTTGCCGAAATTGCCCGACTTTGTGCGCCTGAGCACGATGTCGCCATTGTGCTCGTTGTCGATCCTTTGCTCGAAGCGACCGAATTCGGCGGCATTCCCGTGGTTCGTTCGCTGGACGAATTATCCGATGTGGAGGCAGTGGTTGTAACCGATCTGAGCAAGACGCGAGAGATTTATCGGACAGCCGTGAAAAAGTTCGGTAGTGATCGCGTTTATGCGCCCGAATTGTTGCTGTCGAAGATGGTTTCACGCGGAGCTGCAGCGTGAACGATGTCTTCGCTTCACAATGGCATGTCGTGCGGACCCATTCTCGCCGCGAATTCGACGCGCAGAGGCACCTGTCGCGCCAAGGCTTTGAGGTCTACTTGCCCCGTTATCAGAAGCGGCGGAGTCACGCTCGAAAAGTCGAGCTGATTTGCGCGCCTCTGTTTCCTTGCTATGCATTCGTGAAATTCGATCCATTGCGCCAGCAATGGCGTTCGATCCGGTCAACGATTGGGGTGGTTGAGCTGCTTTGCCGGGATGGCGTGCCTGTTCCGCTGCCCGATCGCTTTATCGCGGATCTGAGACGTTCCGAGGTGAAGGGGCTTGTTCGGATCATCGATCGGGTTCCGTTGCCGATGGGAGCGCCGGTGCAGGTGCTCGACGGTGTGTTTGCTGGCCGTGCGGGATTGTTCGACGGGATGTCCGACGACGAGCGGGTGGCGGTGCTTCTCGAATTCCTGGGCCGCGAAACGCGCGTGATGCTCGACTCGGCTTCGATAGCGGCGGCTTAACAATCTGTCGTCGCTTCCTGTACGTGCCGGCGGGTGATGATTCACCCGTCGTGCGGTAGCAATGAGCAAGAACTTCAATCGGTGCAGATGAAAATGATTTTCGACATGCGTCCGATCTCACTCGCCCGACATTTGGCCATGAGGTCAAACAAGGCCGACATGCGGACGCGAAATCTGCAATTTCTGCGGCTGGTTTTCCGCGACAAAAGCAAGTCCGTCCTTTTCGCCACATTTCCCAAATCGGGCTGGAACTGGAGCGCTGACGTCATCAACTATGCCCTGCACAAGCAGTTTCTCGGCGAATACTCTATCCAGTATGAGAGCGGGGGAACGTTGCTGCACAGCGTGCGTAAGGCGACCATTTTCTATCCGGCTGACGCGCGATCTCGCCGCCAGGAAAGGCTATCGCGCAGATTTCCAACTCTCGATGTCGATCTTTGCTTTCATACGCACGGTTCGTGGAAGGAATCCCCCCTTTGGGGGCTGGATGCGGCGAAAACGGTGATTGTCGCGCGGAATATTCCGACGATGTTGTTCAGCTATTATCGCAGCCGTCGATCTGATCGGAGTTTCGAGGAATTCGTCCATGGAGGCGCATTGGAACGATGTCTGAAGTTCTATAACTCCTGGGCGAATTTCGCGCGCCGTCCGCACGTGAGGCTGCGCGTTTTCAACTACGAGGATTTGCACAAGGATCCGGTGGGCGGATTTGGCGAAATGGTGAGCTACCTGTTTGACGTAGATTTGCCGAGGCCGGTCCTTCAGGAGGCCGTCGATCATTTTTCCCTCGACAAGCAGAAGGCGCGGGAGTTCCAGTTTTCGGCAGATGAGAAGTCGCACTTCCACTTTCGTGGTGCAGTGGACTATTCCGATATGATGTCGCCGCAGACATATCGTGACATTACCGGTACGCTTTCCGAGCGGCTGGACCCGATGTTTCAATATCTGATCGCGGGCAGGCACGGCGCTGACAAGGATGGCGCTCGCAACGCCGTCGTTAAGTAGTGCCTTGCGTCCAGATCGGTCTCCGAAATCAGCCGGCCTAGTATCGAAGCAATGTCGATTATCGAGTTTCTGCGAATAGCGCGATCGATGGGGCTGTCGTTGCGACGGCTCGCGCTCGTCGTCGTGTTGTCGATCCTCGTCACGCTGGTAGAAAGTGCCGGCGTCCTGATGGTAGTCCCGGTCTACGACTACGTCTCGCAGCACAAGAATCTCGCGGCGCTGGCGGACAAGAGTTACTGGCAGCTGATCCATCAATTCGCCGATATCCTGGGTGTTAGGGTCTCGCTGGCGCTTCTTCTTTCTTGCATCTTTATTCTGCTCTTGCTCCGGCAAGCACTGAGCTATGTCCGGACCATGAGTGTCGCCTCGCTTCGCGAGGATTTTATCCGCAGCGTGCGGTTGCGGATGTTCGACAGCTATCTCGCGGCTTCGGTATCCCGACAGGAAATGGAGGCCAAAGGCGAGATTGTAAACGGGTTAACTCTGGAACTGCAGCGCTTCAGTCAGACATTATCCGGCCTCGTCAGCATCTCGAATGCCGTTGTCCTAGCAGTGATTTACGGCGCGTTGATGCTTTGGACCTCGTGGCAGATGACATTGGTGGGCGCAATCGTGATGACAATCGGCCTGATGCCGGTTCGATTGTTGTGGCGGCAGACCGGGGAGGCGGGTCGCGCTGCGACCGTAGCCAATACGGACATGAGTCGATTTTTGATCGAGCGGCTGATGTCGGTGCGGCTCGTTCGCCTGTCCGGAACCGAAGCGGCCGAACGTGCCGCGATGAGAACTTATGCCACTCGCCAGCGCGACACGATGATGCATGTCGAGCGGTTGATTGCCCTCATCTCGGTCGCGGTCGAGCCTATCGTTCTCGGGATGGTGTTTCTTCTGCTTTTCCTTGCTGTCGAGGTATTCTCTGTCAGCAGCGAGCAACTGGCCTTGTTTCTGTTGGTGGTGCTGCGGCTCCTGCCAGTCGCTCGGGACGTGATGAAAGGGTATCAGCTCGTACTCTCGTCATCCGGAAGCGCTGAAAATCTTTCGCGACGCCTTTCGGCGTTGCGAACCGATCGGGAAATCGACACTGGTACGAAGCCGCTAAGCCGGATCGAGCGCGGCGTTTCGTTTCAGAGCGTGAGCTACAAGTATCCACAGACGGATCGGTTTGCCCTCAGCAATGTTAACCTGTTTCTCCCCGCAGGAACCTTTACGGCGATCGTCGGGCCGTCCGGTGCGGGGAAATCGACATTGATCGATCTTCTGCCGCGCCTGAGGCAGTGTACCTTCGGACGGATCCTGATCGACGACGTGCCACTCGAGGATTACCGGCTGGGATCCTTGCGCGGACAGATTGCCTACGTGCCGCAGAGCCCGCAGATTTTCGATGGCAGCCCGATGGATCATATCCGGTTGGGCAAGCAAGATGCTACTCTGGATGAAGTGGTTGAGGCGGCGCGGCTAGCTGGGGCTTACGATTTCATCACATCGTTGCCGAATGGTTTCGACAGCCCTCTCGGCGAATACGCGGTGCGCCTGTCCGGAGGGCAGCGCCAAAGGCTTGACCTCGCTCGTGCGATTGTGCGACGCGGAGCGCTGCTGGTGCTGGACGAGCCGACGAGCAGCCTCGATGCCGAGTCGGAGATGAGCTTTGTAGAGACCCTTAACAGCATCCGGCGCAATCTCGATGTCACGATTATCGTCGTAGCGCATCGCCTTACGACCGTCGTTCATGCTTCGCAGATCGTGGTGCTTAAGGATGGTCTGGTGGATGCGGTCGGCCCGCACAAAGAACTGCTAAAGCGCTCGTCATGGTATGAGGCGGCACACAAGAACTATGTCTCCGCTATGGCGAGAGGCGAGCTTAGAGCCGATAACGTTTACTTTGGATGACCGAAGCATGTTGCGAAATTTTCTGACCGCCGATGTGGATCTGAACGGCAAGTCTGTACTGGTCACCGGCGGGACCGGCAGCTTCGGCCAGGCATTCGTCAGGTACCTGCTGGGCAATCACAAGTTGCGGCGACTTGTAGTGTTTTCGCGCGACGAGCAGAAGCAGTTCGACATGGCGAATTCGTTGCCGACTTCAAAGCACCCGGAGCTGCGCTATTTCATCGGAGATGTGCGCGACCGCGATCGTCTCGAGTTGGCGATGAGTGGAATCGATTACGTCATTCATGCTGCGGCTTTGAAACATGTCAGCATCGCGGAATACAATCCGTTCGAGTGCATCCATACGAACGTGTATGGCGCCGAGAATGTGGTTCGCGCGGCGCTGCGCCAGAACGTGAAGCGCGTAATTGCGCTCTCCACCGACAAGGCCGCCAATCCGATCAATCTGTACGGTAGCAGCAAGCTCGCATCCGATAAGATTTTCGTCGCGGCCAATCACTTGGCGGGAAAAGACGGTACGCGCTTTGCTGTGGTGCGTTACGGAAATGTCTTCGGCTCGCGTGGCAGCGTGGTGCCGTTTTTCCAGCGGCTGATCGCAGGCGGGGCGACCAAGCTGCCGATCACTCATCCCGACATGACTCGGTTCTGGATCGGGCTCGGTCAGGGGGTTGAGTTCGTGCTATCCTGCCTGAGCATGATGCGGGCCGGAGAGATTTTCGTACCAAAAATACCGAGCATGAAGGTTGTCGATCTGGCGCGCTGTCTTGCACCCGACTTGCCGCATGAGATCGTCGGGATCCGGCCGGGTGAGAAGCTCCACGAGGTCATGATCACGGCAGATGATGCGCGCCTGACCGTTGAGCTTGACGATCGTTTCGCCATTCTGCCGATGATCAATATCGACGAGTCGATGGAGTACTGGTCGCGGCATGGGAGCGTGGCGGAGGCGTTCGAATATTCGAGCGACTCGAATTCCGAGTGGCTAAGCCCTGAAGCCATGAATGCGTTGCTGTCCGCGCATGTCTCGCAAAACTAGAAGTGTCCGATGACTTTCCTTGCTTACGGACGGCATCGTATCGAGCAGGACGATATCGACGCCGTTGTCGATGTGCTAAAAGGTGACTGGCTGACCACGGGTCCAGCGGTAGAGCGGTTTGAGTCCGAGATCTGCACTGCAACCTCCGCCGATTTTGCGGTTTCTTGCAACAGCGGGACGGCTGCATTGCACATGACCGCGATGGCGCTTGGTCTGCGGAAAGGGGACGTGGCCATCGTGCCGGCCATCACGTTTCTCGCAACTGCTTCGGCTCCGCGCCTGACCGGGGCTGACATCGTGTTTGCCGATGTTGATCCAGCTACCGGGCTCATGACGCCGGAGACGTTCGAAGCCGCAATCGCAGCCGCACAGGGCAAGGCGATCCGCGCCGCATACCCGGTCCATCTGGGCGGCCAAGTCTGCGACATGGAGGTGCTGCATGAGATCGCGAGCGCTCGCGGCATAACCCTTGTCGAAGATGCCTGCCATGCGCTTGGTGGGCGTTACAGCACGCGATCTGGACGGGCCGAGGTCGTCGGCTCGTGTGCGCATTCGGATATGAGCGTATTTTCGTTTCACCCGGTGAAGACCGTGACCTGCGGCGAAGGCGGTGCGGTGACAACGCGGAGTGCTGATCTCGCTCAGCGCTTGAAGGACGTGCGCAATCACGGTTTGGAGCGCGATCCGGCCAAGTGGCTGAACGACGATCTGGGCAAGGACAGTATGGGCGGGCCAAATCCCTGGTATTATGAAATGACGGAGCCGGCGCCAAACTATCGCCTCAGCGATATCAATGCCGCGCTCGGCGCCAGCCAGTTGCGCAAGCTGGGACGTTTTGTCCAGAAAAGGCAATTGTTGGCTGGGCTCTACGACGAACTGCTCGCACCGTATTCGTCCCTTTTGAAGCCACTGGGCCGGAGACTCGGCGTGCTGTCAGGATGGCATCTTTATGTCGTGATGATCGATTTCGATCGCATCAGCCTGTCGCGAGCGGCCCTGATGAATAAATTGCGCGCAAGCGGTATCGGGACCCAGGTGCATTACATTCCGGTGCCTTGGCAGCCATACTGGAGGGCCGCCAACGACAGGAACTGCTTCCCCGGCGCGGCGGAGTATTATCGACGCTGCCTCAGTTTGCCACTATCGGTCGACATGAATGAGGGCGACGTACGGCGTGTTGTCGATGCACTGGGTAAGCTGTTGCGAGAGTGACGTTGAAGTACATGCGCTTGCGTCAAGACGCCGACTTGCCCCTGGATCTCTATTCCACGGTCGGAAGCGAATGGATGTGTGCGGCCTATTGGCCAGTTTCCTATGACGATACGCGCGCGCGCCTGGTGAAATTGCTTTGGTCGGTCGAGACTGATTTGAGCAATGTCGAGAAGGATATCGCGGACATCGTGACTCTCGCCGCGCCCACCTGCGTGCACTGGGCATGCGCGGTTGTCGAAGCGACCGTTCTGGCGCATAAGTCGATGTCCGGCATGGCCACGACCGGAAGCCACTCGTTGTTCGATTTTATCGTCGGCCGCGTCGAGGACATCGACGCGGCGTCGCTGACGGTTCCCAAGAGCGAGCGCGCGATGGGCTCAATAGAGTCGTTCGCACGAAGCGCGGTTCGCAGTCTGACGTGGTCGACGGCGCGAACCGCGCTGAAAGCGATGTTCGCGCCTTCCGCCGTTGCGATTGCGCACAACCCGGTATTGCAGGAATATGCGCTGCACAGTGATTTCGGTATCGCCTTTCGGCGCGGCGACGATATCTTGCGTCGGCACGCGTCGGCTGGGCGTGCCGACCCCGATCTGACCCGCCGCGCTACCGAATGGTTTCTTGTGCGCTTGCAGCCGGGCCTCGACGACATGCCGAAAGTCGTCGAACGAGCAGCAATACTCTTGCGGCGGGGCGTTGAGGCACTGGTCACGCGCGCACAGAGCGACCTCGAGGCTCTGAAAGGCGTCTCGTTACCGTCAGTCGTCTGGAGCGGCAGTGGCAGCAAATGGTCATCCAGAGCCATTGGGTTGACGGTCTTGCGGCGCGGGGGCGAGGCGTGGCGCTTCGACCATGGCGGAGGCGTCGGGCTCGTTCATGATCCCAAGTCCTTCAATCTGATGGAACTCTGCGTCAGCAGCGCATATGTGGCGAATACATCCGCAGCCAAGGCCATCTATCAGGACGACTTGATGAAGGGCATGAAGACGGATTGCGAGATAATGGCCGGGGTAGGCGACCCGACATTTCGGTCTGTCGTCCGGAGGCGTCGCACGCGTTCGGCTCGGCCTCGCGTTCTCTACGTCACCACCATTTTCAGGGGTATACGCCAGTTTCACCCTCCCTTTCTGCCTGATCCTCTCTATTTGTTATGGCAAAACCAGATCGCCTCAGCGCTCGCTGAATGGAAGCTTGATCTTGTCCTCAAGCCCGCGCCTGAAGGGCTGCTCTTGGGGAAATCGCATCCGCTCGCATCGAACTACACGACGAGCACCGCGTTGTTTGAAGAAGAACTTGATAACTGCGACGTCGCGGTCTTTGATTACGCTCACACAACGACATTCTGGAAGGCCATGTCGAGCGGGATCGCGGTTGTTCTGCTCGACCTCGGAAACAATGCGATCGGTGACGTAGTCCGCGAGCGTCTGATCCGGTCAGGCTGTGCAATCATCAATGCGACCTACGATGAGCGCGGTGTTCCTGGCATAAACCTGGCCGAGTTGCGCGAGGCCGTATTGCGCGAATGTGCCACGTCTCCCGAAGACTTTCGGGCTATCTGTGCCGGATAGGGTTGATCGATTGTGACCGTGGTTATCGTTCAGGCCCGGATGGGATCCTCCAGATTGCCCGGAAAATCGCTACTCCCTCTGGGTGGTATGCCTTCCGTGCTGCAGGTGCTCCGGCGCGCCCGAGCCATTGAGGGCTGCCGAGAACTGATTCTGGCGACGACCGATTTGCCGGAGGACGATGGCCTCGTTCAGTTGTGCCGGTCGGAAGGCTACCGCGTCCATCGAGGTTCGTCTCCCGACGTGCTGGCCCGCTTCGTCGGTGCCGCAAGGCTTGTCGACGCGGAGATCGTCGTCCGGATCACGGGAGATTGCCCGCTGCTGGACCCGCGGCTTTGTGGCGATTTGATCCAGCACTATAGAACCAGCGGATCGGACTATGCCTCGATCGACAAGGAGTTTGGCTGGCCCCAAGGACTGGATTGCGAGGTTTTTCCGAAGGCAAGTCTCGAAGATGCGTCGCGCGAGGCTTTGTCAACTTACGATCGCGAGCACGTTACGCCGTGGATACATCGGCACGCTCGTCGACCCATCAATTTGCGGGGGCCTGGCGTCTCTGCTCGCTGGGTGCTTGATACCGCGAATGACTATCAGCATCTGCAGGCGTTGTATTCCCATCTGAAGGCAAAGAGGTCATTACCATCCTGGAGCGAGGTGCTGGAGGCGGAACGGCGATGCGCGCAATGAAATTGAGGCTGGATAGCGCCGAGTTGGCAGATCTGGTTTGCAAGCAACTGCGCTCTACGTTCCAACTGAGTGGCGATGAAGAGCGCTTGATCGTGGAACTGCTTCCGGGCGTTCTAGCGCGCGTCGTTCACTGTTTCGAGCGTACGCCAAACAAATATTACCGTGACGACGAGTTAGTGAAATTCTCGCCATTCCACAGCGGACAATATGCGATCTTCCTGTACTTTTTATCGCGGGCGTTGAGCCTGGGGCGCCAGGCCGATCTGGCCGACCGCGTCTATTTCTTGAACAAGATGTTGAACGCAGTCGATATCTACCATGAGGTCGAACTACCGTCTGTCTTTTTCGTCGATCACCCCGTCGGCACGGTGCTGGGCCGCGCGAGGTACGGCGAATATTTTTCGTTCAGCCAGCAGAACACGGTCGGCAACAACAAATCGATTTATCCGGTGATTGGAAAGAATGTGCAGATGATGGCCGGCGCCATGATTTTGGGCCGCTGCAGAATCGGCGACAACGTCATCGTGTCCGCCGGGTGCATTATTCTCGATCAGGATGTGCCCGAATGCGCGATCGTATTTGGGCGGTCGCCGGATCTGACAATTGTCCGTAAAGATGCGTCCTATTTCAGCCTCGACGGACGATAAGCCTAACGTGGTTTCTACAAGAGTCATCACCCCCGCGCCGACGCGGGCCGGTTTGCTCAGATGCAGTGCCGGAAAATGATTGCGATGAGCGGCGTGGACATCGTGCTCCGGTGTGATGTCGGAGGAAGCACCGGCGTGGGGCACCTCTTGCGATGTATTTACCTCCTTCAGGCATGCGGGAGGATAGGTTTGTCGGCGGAGCTCTCCATCAAGATGCGGGGTGGGGGAGTTGTTCCGTTCGTCCTTGAACAAGCCATTCCGTTCCGAGTCGTCGAAGACGATGCGACGACGACTCAAGAGGCTGAGGCGGTTTGCAATCTTGCTGTCCTCGATTTGATGCATTCTGGTGACAACCACCACCAGCGTTATGTGGCTAGCCTGATTGACGAACATCACCGTCGCGGCAGGGCGGTAGCGCTGATCGACTCTGTAGCCGAGCTTTGTTATGCGAGCGGTTTGGCTCGTCCGGACATTGTCGCATCTCCTTACCTGGGAGTGGAGTTGGGACCAAGGCCCAGGTGCGATCTCTGGCTTGCCGGCGCTACCTATGCGCCGCTGGCACCATGGCTCGAGCAGGCGGCGACGTTGCGAGGTCACATTCAATTCCCGGTTCGCCGGGTACTGGTAACGATGGGGGGTAGTGATCCGGCGGAGTTAACGACGCAAGTTGCTGATTGTTACCTGCACAGCGAACTCCGGGACCAATACCGCCTTCGCATTATCGTCGGCCCTTACTTTGCCGCGAAGCAGGAGGCTGCTCTGACGGCGCATGCGCCAAACGTCGAGATCGTTCGCTCGCCGGCGTCGCTGTCTGAGCATTACCAATGGGCCGACGTCGTCGTGACAACCGGTGGCCTGACCCGATATGAGTGTGCTGCCCTCGGACTGCCGTGCCTGTTGATCATCCCGCACGAGTTACACAAGGACTATTTTCAACGGTTCGCAGACCTGCGTATAGCCAAGGTTCTTCATCTGCAACACAATGAGGACAGGTCTGCTGTGATCACGCGGGCCCTGAGCGAATTTCTGACGGACACTCAGGCCCTACGGGACTTTGCCCGGAACGGGCCCGTACGGGTTCCTCCCGATGGTGCGATCAGGCTCGCACATGCACTTGCCGAGACAGCCCGTGGGAGAGAGTCGTGAGCGAGCTGCGGGCAAAGTGGGACGCTTGGAATCAGCAGGGCGGGCCTAATTATCCTCCCACAAAAGTAGTTCAGTTTTGCTTCCGCAAGTGTTCCGCGCATGTGCGGAGGCAGACGCGCGCGCTGGACCTCGGCTGCGGCACTGGCGTGAACGCCTGGTTTCTGGCGAGGGAGGGCTTCAATGTAGTCGCGACCGACATTTCAAGTGTGGGGATCGCGCGTACACGCGATCGGCTCTCCCACTCGGGCCTGAAGGCCGTTACTCGCGTTGAGGGGGCCGAGAGCGTCGCCGAGCCGGATGCAAGTGTTGGTCTCGTCATCTGTGTGGGTGTTTCCGAATCGGCTGGCCCTGTAGTCGCCGCGCGTGCGGTAGCGGAAGTATCGCGCATCTTGCGCCCGGGAGGCCAAGCGCTGGTGCTATTTGCGGCAAATGACGACATGAGGGTTGGGGCTGCGACTCCGTACGATCTGTATGGGTTTACCCGGGCCGAGGTAGACGCGATGTTTGCCGGACAGTTTGCGCAAACGCATGTCGACCGGTACATCACGACCTACAATGGTGGGCAACAGGTCCAGTCGGAGTGGCTGGTTACGTGTCAAAGATGACAACTAACAGTGGCCATCGGGCGGAAATTGATTATTTGCGGGCTCACTACACGAAGCTCGCGCATGAACACGCGGACTCTCCGAAGGCGGTGCAATACTCCGACAAGGCCAGTCATTGGGCGCGTTTTGCGATTCTCGCTGATATAGGCCTTGATCCGATGGCGAGCGTGCTGGATTTCGGATGCGGCACGGCTGAACTGTTGTCTTTTTTGAGGGAGCGAGCGGGCTTCAAGGGCAAATATGTCGGCGTCGATATCTCGGACCAGCAGCTCGCGATTGCTCGCTCTAAATTCCCCGATTGCCGATTTGAGAACCGGGATGTCCTATCGGCAGGGGTTGGAGAGGTCGTTGACTACATTTTCATCAACGGTGTTTTCAACAATCGAGTTCCAGGCGCCGATGGCTTCGCCTATCTGACCGATATCCTGACCGCGCTTCGGCCCGCAGCGCGAAAGGGTATCGCGTTCAACGCGATTTCAACCTATGTCGATTTTTTCGATGATGGGCTGGTTTATCTGGATCCCGGCCGAGTGTTCGAATTCTGCAAGCAGAATTTGTCAGGACTTGTCACATTGCGTCATGATTATCTCTTAAAGCCCTCTGCGCCACCATTCGAGTTCACAGTCTACGTGCGAGTGTCAGATCAGACGCCGCGCGCGAACCTGAAGTCACAGCCATGATCAATGTGCAGTACCAGTCGACGAGTGCAGTGATCGGAGAGGGCGCTCCGGCTTTTCTCATCGCCGAGGTCAGTGCGAACCATGATCAGGATCTCGACCAGGCGCTCGAACTCGTGAAGCTGGCGGCGGAGGCCGGATTTTCCGCGATTAAGCTCCAGACCTATTCGCCGGAATCGCTAACGATCCGGAGTGTGCATCCGACCTTTCGGGTCGATCCGGTGTGGGGCGCGCGCGATCTCTATGAATTGTATTCGAAAACCGCGATGCCAATGGAGTTTCATCGGCCGATCTTTGATCGCTCCGTCGAGCTAGGGCTGCTACCCTTCACGACCTTGTACGATCCACGCGATCTGGATTTCACCGAGGCGTTGGGAAACTGCGTCTACAAGATCGCGTCCTTCGAGCTCGTCCATATTCCATTGCTTAAGGCAGTGGCGCAGACCAAAAAGCCGGTTATCCTGTCGACCGGCATGGCGACGCTGGCCGAGGTCGAAGAGGCACTCGACGTGCTCGCTTCCGGCGGTGCTGGTCCGATTGTCTTGTTGCATTGCTGTTCATCATATCCATCGGAGCCGGATCAGGTGAACCTTGCTGCTATCGACACCATGAAGCGCGCATTCGGTCTTCCGGTCGGCTTTTCTGACCACACGGTCGGTCCGCATATTCCGCTGGCGGCGGTCATGCTCGGGGCGTGCGCGATCGAAAAGCATATTACCAACGATCCTAACAGGTCGGGGCCGGACCATCGCTTCTCGGCGGCGCCCGATGTCATGCGTGATATGGTGCGGATGATCCGTGATGCAGAGGCCGCACGTGGCGATGGGCGCAAGATTATGCGGTCCTCGGAACGCGTTAACCGGGATGTTGGGAGACGATCGCTCTATGCGCGGGCTGACATTGCGGTCGGAGAGGCGTTTACCGATCGAAACGTCGCAGTTGTGCGACCGGGCGGCGGTCTGCATCCGCGGCACTACGAAAGTATTCTCGGCAAGCGAGCGCGGCGCGCTGTCGTCGTGGGCGGCCCCCTGAGCTGGGATGATATCGCGTGACTGAACCGCGCGTCGTCGCAATTATGCAACCTACGTATCTGCCTTGGATCGGTTATCTTGCGATGATCGATCGGGTCGATATGTTTGTTTATCTCGACACCGTGCAGTTTGCTCGACGATCATGGCAGCACCGCAATCGGATCAAGTCTGCACATGGCGAATTGTTGCTCTCGATTCCGACATTTAACAAAGGGCGGCGCGATCAAAAGATCGCCGACGTCTGCATCGATTGGACGACGAATTTTTCCGATTCGCATTGGCGCAGTATTGAAATGGCTTACCGGAAGGCCAAGGAGTTTCGCCGTTATGCGGAAGAACTCCATGCGTTGTTGACTCGTCGCGAGGAGCGTCTGGCGGACTACACAATCGCCCTATCGGGTTGGCTCTGCCAGAAATTTGGCATCGAGACCCCGGTCATGAGGAGTTCGGCCATCGAGTATGACGGGGCGAAAGCAGACGCGCTCGCGGCGATCTGTCAGTCCTGCGGCGCGGATCGTTATCTCTCGGCGCCGGGTTCGCAAGAATATATCGAGGAATCGGATGCCTTCGCACGGGCTGGTGTCGACGTTGAATATCATCGCTATCGGCATCCGCGATACGAGCAGGGTGCTGGAGAATTTCTGGAATATATGTCGTCGATCGATTTGCTGTTTCACCATGGCGGCGAAGCCGGGTTGGCCATTTTGAAATCAGGCGTAGTGCCAGAGCGTGCGGATGCCTGAATTCGAAGTTGAGGACTCGGCGCAGATTTTGTTGGGCAATGACTACGGCTGGCGCCTAACGAAGAACGAGCAGGGGGCGAGCGTCGCGTTTAAGGGGCATTTTGCTTCGCGCGCGTTGGGTGGCGAGGCCAACTTTCTCCTTGAATTATTGTCGCTTTCGCGCGCGGAAGTCGCGCGTCGGCTCGCATCGCTGGACGGCAATTTCGCGTTCGTTGTGTCTGATGGTGTGCGCACGATCGCTGCGGTCGATCGGATACGCAGCATTCCGCTATTGTTCGCCCGCAATCGCTCAGGGCGCTGGCTTGTGTCCGATCATGCTGCGCCTGTGCGTGCCGGCCTTGAATTGGGTGTGAATGACGTTGACGCAGTGAGCGCGAACGAAATAGCGCTCTCGGGCTACGTTCTCTCGGACCGGACCTTGTACCGTAAGGTCTCCGCGCTGCTGCCCGGTCAGTTTGCAGTCTTTGAAGGAAGAGACGTTCCAAGCACTGAGCGTTACGCGCTTTATCGTCCATGGTTGATCAAGCGTGGCGTGAGCGCAGAAGCGTGGCGAGCCAATTTGCTCGACGGTACCGCTCACGTTCTCGAAAAACTTGTGGCGAGGGCCGCCGGGAGGCGAATTCTTTTGCCACTCAGTGCTGGGCTGGACTCGCGTCTGATCGCGTCGGGTCTCAAGCACCTAGGTTGCCGCGATGTCGTATGTTTCTCGTATGGCAGGCCCGGGAATCACGAAGCGGAGGCAGCGCGGCGGATCGCTGGCAAGCTTGGTTATCCGTGGCACATGCTGCCGACCACGACAGCGGAGTTTCGTGCAGCACGGGCGTCCGCTGACTATCAGCGTTACCTGGCTTTGGCCGACAATCTGGTGGCGACGCCTGTCGAGCAGGATGTGTATCCTGTCATGCAGCTCAGGCACATGGACTGGGCGCCGCAGGACAGCATCATCGTCAACGGTCAGTCGGGTGATTTTATTTCCGGCAATCATATTCCTGCGAGGCTGACAGGGTGTCTCGACGGTATGAGCCGTGAATTACGCGAAGCCCTCATATTCGATTGCATGGTTGCGAAGCATTTTGACCTGTGGGACGACCTCAAGACGCCGACCACACTCGCTGCCATCAAACAGGCAGTCTGGTCCGAGTTCCGCGCTGCCGATGCCCCGCTCGACGATCCCGACCTATCGTTTGCACTCTATGAGTTTTTCGAATTTCAGAACCGTCAGTGCAAATACGTGCTCGGAAACCAGCGCGGGTACGAAGTGTTCGGATGGGATTGGCATTTACCATTGTGGGACGTCGAATATCTCGATTTCTGGCAGTCGGTGCCAATGTCACTTAAGTTTGGCCAGAAGCTTTATAGAGACAGCCTTGTCGAGGCGAATTGGGGTGGCGTTTGGACCAGCCTTCTGCCAGCGCCGCGTTGGGTAACTCCGGCATGGCTTAGGCCGATACGTGGCGCGGTGCGGATCGCGTGTGCGCCCTTCGGCGCGAATAGCTGGCACAAATTCGAGAAGCGAGTTTTCGCGCATGTCATGGATCCGCTGCGAAAATACGCAGCGGTGTCTTGGTTCACTGTGGCGCTGACCAACAGAAGCCATCGCAACGTTGTGTCCTGGCTGACGGCACAATATCTTGGGCGTCATTCGCTCGATTGGGCGGGCCGGCCGCTATGAGCGCGACACGGCGTATCTGCTTTCCTTTCGTCGGGGATTCCGTTGGCGGCGCGCACCTGTCTACCCTTTTGCTGATCGAAGGGCTCGATCGAAGCCGGTTCGAGCCGATGATTGTCCTGCATACGGAGGGGCCTCTTGCGGAACATCTTCGTCAACGGCAATTCGAATTCATCACGCTGCCGCTGAATGCCTTTGCCGGAGCAACGCCCCGTCTGCTCGATATTGTTTGCTCCGCTTTGAAAGCTGCGCCGAAATTGAGCCGCTTCATTCGAGAGCGCCGCATCGATATTGTTCACGCTAATGATCTCAGAATGAACCTGACCTGGCCTTTGGCTGCGAAATTATCCGGCGCAAAGATGGTTTGGCATCAGCGCACTACGCCGGCGTCCAATTCGATGCTTTGGAAGGCGATTCCGTATCTGGCAAACGAGACAATCGCGATCTCCGATCCCGTCGCGGAAGCGCTCGGTCCGATGCGGCGAAATGTGGAGGTCGTCTACAACCCGTTCAGGCAGGAAACGACTTTCAACAAGGCTGAACAGCGGACGGCCCTGCTGTCGTTGATTGGGGCGCCCGATAGTAGCGTGGTGCTGGGATCGGTTGGCAGACTTGTCCGGTACAAGCGTGCTGACATCTGCATCGATGTGGTGGCGGAACTGCAGCGCCGGTTCGATAGGCCGGTGCATGGTGTGCTTCTGGGCGCGGATCCCGAAGGTCTGGAGAATGAACTCAAGGAATACGCTTGGGTGCGCGGCGTCGGCGATCGCATGCATTTTCTCGGCTTTCGATATCCGGTCGAGAAATACTTGTCCGGCATGGATGTCCTGGTTTCTCCAAGCGAGTTCGAAGGTTTTGGCCGGTCACTGGTCGAGGCGATGCTTGTCGAGACGCCAGTGGTTGCTTCGCGCGTCGGCGGACACGTCGACATCGTTCGTCATGAAGAGAATGGCTTTCTCGTTCCTCCAGGTGAGGTGAAGGCGTTCGCGGATATGGCTGAGATAATCCTTCGGGACGATGCGCGTAGGGTTGCGATCACCAACTGCGCGCTGGAGAGCGCATATCGTCGGTTCTCTGACGCGGCTCACGTATCTGCGTTGCAACAAATATACGATCGTCTGGTCCCTTCCATCTGAGCGTCCGGGAGCGATCATTGGGTTACATCGAGGTTGTCGGGTTGCCGGGTGCGGGTAAATCGACGCTGTTTTCGTTGTTGCGAAGTCTTGAGTGCGCAGCCTTAAATGCTGCCGTAGTTGATCCCGTGCAACCGGCAGGGGGCAAGGCCCTTGCAAACATGCTGTCGCTGGTGGCTCGTGCCACGGCCAGAGAGCCGGGTGCGCTGCTGCCGTTCGTTGCCCGCCAAGATGGGCGTTGGCTTTTGTCCAAACTCGGTTACCGCATGGCGGCTCTCAATCTGCGCCGCCCGGCTCGTGGAAGCATTGTGCTCGACGGGGGGGTCATTCAGCCGCTGATCTCTTTTGTCTGCGAATATCACGGCGGCCGGCGCGATTTCCCGTTCGAGCCGATTTGGACCAGTGTGCCACTGCCGGCCGGTATCATATATCTGAACACGTCGGCATCGGAGGCGAATGCCCGTTATGTCAGGCGTCAATGCGAGTCGATGCGGCGACAGCATGTGGCTGTGTCGATGGAAGATTTCGAGGCGGCTTCGTCGCTGTGCGATGTCATCGTCTCGCGATTCGCAGGTGGGGGCGGGAATGTCCTGACCCTTCAATCGCCGGCGTTGGGCGATACCGCCGCGCTGCAGGAGGTCGCATCGCGGATAGAGCACTTTTCAGCGAAGATGATGGACCAGCGTCAATGAAGTTCAGAGATGTCGGAAATGTTGTTCTGGATCGTGGCAGCCGGGCATTGCTCGGGTTGCGCCTCGGATTGCAGAATGCATTGGCGCTCACCCACCGCTATCAACCTGACCCGTTCTCTCCAATCGAAGGCCAGCGAGATCCACGGGCATGCGAGGCGCGCTTTGTCGCGATGTCGCGAGCAACGGCGGATCTTGCCAGGCCATCGGTGATGGACATTGGATGCAACCAGGGATTTTTCACATTCCGGTTTGCACAGCGGGGCGGGGTTTGTTTCGGCATTGATAACGACCGGTCGGAATTAATGACCGCGCGGGCACGGGCCGCGCTAGCCGGCGTTCGCAACGTCGCGTTCATGGAGCTGACGCTCGACGAAAAGTCGGTGATGGGGCTTCCGCGTACGGACATCGTCGTTTGTCTTTCGATCTATCATCACTGGGTTCGCTATTTCGGTCGTGACAGCGCCGACGCCGTGCTCGCCGCGATTGCGGGCAGGGCGACGGAGGCCCTTGTTTTCGATACCGGGCAACCGGAAGAAACTGAAACCCGTTGGGCAAGAGAGCTTGAATTCATGAAGCCGACCGGTCGTGAGTGGATTGCGGACCGGCTCTCTGAATTTGGCTTTGCGTCGGTCTCGCACCTTGGGCGGTTTCCGACGAGTCTGTCTCCCGTGCCCCGGGATCTTTTCGTCGCGCGACGCTAGATATGTCTCCGATTTCGGCGTTGTTTTTTCTGCCGGACCTAGGCGGCGGGGGCGCTCAGAGGACGATGCTAAATCTCGCGGCGGCGATGCCGCGGGATCTCGTCGATCTCACCCTTGCGGTCGGTACCGCGAAGGGAGAGGCTATGGAATGGATCGCACCGGGGCTCAAGTTTCACGATCTCGGTGCCAGCCGGCTCATCAAGGCTGCGGTCCCGCTCGCGCGCCTGATCCATAGCAGTAGGCCTGACGTCGTATTATCCACAATGATGGACGCGAATGTCATCGCGTCGGTGTCGCGCGCCATGGCGCGCAGCGATGCGGCGCTGGTGCTGCGGGAAACTAACAGCCAAAGTGCCAGGCCGGAGCTCGGTCGCCTGCGGAAATCGTTGGCGCGGATCGCTTATCGCCGGGCCGACTGCGTTGTTGCGCTGTCCGAGGGCGTTCGGAGGGAGCTTATTGCGGACCTTGCGCTCGACGAGAGCAAGACCATTACAATTCCCAATCCGGTGTTTGTCGACGCGATCCAACGGAAAATCGAAAGCGCGCGAGCCAAGGCGGCGCCCGAAGGCTTTGGGGCCGGCTACCCGCATATTGTTGCCGTCGGGCGCTTGCACGGTCAGAAAGGGTTCGATGTGCTGCTGCGGGGCCTTGAGCAGGTCCCCGGCGCGCATGTTACGATCCTGGGCGAGGGCGCAGAGCGCGGCGCTTTGGAGCGTTTGGCGGAGCAGCTTGGAGTAGCCTCGCGCGTGCATCTGCCAGGCTTTGTTAAGGACACGGCACCCTATCTCGCCCACGCCGATCTGTTTGTACTGTCGTCGCGCTGGGAGGGGTTCGGGCATGTGATCGTCGAGGCGATGGCGGCCGGTCTACCGGTAGTGGCTACCGAT
Source organism: Pseudorhodoplanes sp. (assembly GCF_035565795.1). Lineage (GTDB taxonomy): Bacteria > Pseudomonadota > Alphaproteobacteria > Rhizobiales > Xanthobacteraceae > Pseudorhodoplanes. Next base: position 36,237 of record NZ_DATMRV010000200.1, on the reverse strand, counting down.
TGCCCTTACGGGCCTGCTGACATCATTCAGGATGGCGAGACCGGTCGTCTGGTCAAACCCGAGGACGCAGCGGACCTGGCGCGTACCATCGGCGAGGTTCTGTCGGATGACGCGTTGTCGCGGCGGTTGGCTGCCGCGGGGGTAACTGCGGCCCGCCGATACGAATCCGATCGGGTTGCGCGTGAATACGCGACCATGCTGAAGCAAGTCGCTTCAGCGCGCAACAGGGTGCAAACGCGTTGACCGAATCGAGACACGCCATTCTTCACGTCATCAGCGGTCTTGGCACTGGCGGCGCTGAGACCATGCTGGTGCGGCTCGCCGGTGCGCTTCGAGATCGCGGCTTTGAGCAGCACGTCGTCAGTGTCGGTGGACGTGACGCGAAAGCGGCGGAGATCGAGGCCCTCGGTATCGGCGTCAGTGCGCTGGGCTTGCGGACGGCGGTACAAGTGCCCGGCTGCGCGATGCGGCTCCGGTCCATCGCTATGCGGTTTCGACCCACGATCCTGCAAGGGTGGATGTATCACGGCGACCTGTTTGCGACGCTGGCGCATGGTATGACAACCGGGCGCGCGCGTCGGCGTCTCTTCTGGAATATCCGCGCGTCGAACACCGACCACGCGGGGTACGGCCGCATTTTAAGGCTTAGTGCTCTACTTTCGGCTCGAGCCGACGTGATCCTCGCAAATTCCAAGGCCGGTCTCGACTTTCATCTCGCCAAGGGCTATCGGCCAAAGCGAGCCTGCGTCATCCCGAACGGGATTGATATGGCTCGGTATCGCCCCGATGGCGCGGTCCGCGCTGCGTTTCGCCGCGAGTTTGGCATCGCGCCAGATGCGGTTGTAACGATTCACGTTGCGCGCCTCGATCCGATGAAGGACCATCGAACGTTTCTTGATGCGATGGCGCTGTGCCCCGCATTGAGCGGGATCATCGTGGGGCTCGGTACCGACACGTTACAGGTACCGCCAAATGTCAAGGCGCTCGGTGTGAGAGCCGATGTACACCAGCTCTACGCGGCGGCGGACATCGTCGTGTCTACGTCCGTGTTTGCAGAGGGGTTCTCGAACGTCCTTGCGGAGGGGATGAGCAGCGGGTTGATTCCGATTACGACCGCTATCGGCGATGCCCGGCTGATCATAGGGGATGTCGGCGTGGAGATTCCGCCGCGTGACCCGGCGTCTCTGGCACGGGAGCTGAATTCGCTCGCGGCCTTGCCTGCCCAGCAATTGAGGCACCGCGGTCTCGCCGCGCGGACGAGGATTGAACAGAATTTTACCCTCGACCGTGTAGCAGACCATTTTGCAACGCTCTATTCCGAGCGCTAAGAAGGATTTGCTCGCAGGCGCGTTGCCGTCATGCCTCGCGTCGTTTCCACCGCGCGCGTAGCGCGCAATATCCCGCCGCGGTGAGAATATTGAGGGGGGGCTCAAGCGGCAGGCGATATTTCGGCGACGCGACGGGGCCGTTGATCGCGAGGATATAACCGCCCCAGAACACAAGCAGAAATACCCCCGCAGTAAACACCTGGCTGCAGGCCAGGCTCACGAGGCCGATCGCCTGCACCAATCTGATGAGGGTGAGGCCCGCAATCCCGATCAGAAGCAGGCGAGCATACCAGGCAGCGTCGGAGTAAAGCAGGAAATTCGTGATCTTCCCGGCGAAGCTATCTCCGCGCGTCGCATAGAAACCCGTCCGCGGCATCTGTGCCACTGGCGGCATATAGGTGATGGAGGGCGCCCCGAGATTGATGGCTGCCCCGTAGAGCCAGGCCTTGGCGATCGCCAGGGGGCCTAGTTCGCGCAGGGCCTCGGTCGCTACAGCCCGCAATTTCGGGGCGTTTTCAAAGGCGTCACCTTCCAGCTCGCCATATCGGGCGCGCACGCGATCCTGCATCTTTTTGACGCCAACCTCCCACGTGGTCCCGTCTTTCGCTTCGCTGACGAGGGGGACGATCCAGTAAAGAAGATGGGTCTCGCTTTGCGCCGTGACGGAGAATGATCCGAATTGCAGCGTATTGCGGATGACCACCGGACTGACGCCTATCGCATAAATCAATACGATGACCGCGAGTTGCGCGAGATGGCGCCTGTTCACCTGCCGGCGAACGAGCAGGCTCACGAATAGAAATGCGATAAAGGCGGGAACCCAGTAGCTAAGCACCACGCGGCTCAGCGCGCCTCCGCCTAGGCCAAGGCCGATCAGAATAGCCGAGTGCCAATCAGGGCGTCGTAACCATCGAAGTGAGCCGTAGAGGAAAAGCGCTACGAAGAACACGAAGAGCGTGTCGGAAAAGACAAGACCGGCAATGACGACTTGGGTCGGATTGAGGATTGCTGCGATTGCGGCCGGAACAGCGAGTCGTTCGTGAAATCGTGCGGCCATTAGGCATACGAGGACACAGGTGCCAGAATCGATTACAGCTTGCAGCAGGACGAAGGTCAGGGCCGCTTCCTTGCCGAACAGCATGATATTCGCGGCCAGCAGCCATGTGAACAGCGGCATCAATTGCAGGTCTGGCCCGCTGACCCATTGCCAGAGTGGTGCCGTGCCGTTAGCAAGACTTTGGACAAAAGCCTGCGTGGTCGCGTAGAAGCCGACTGAGTCGGGAGCCATCAGCCCAGCGTCTCCCATTGTCGCATAGAGACCGAGGGCGTAGATCGCGCGCACACCAAACGCGGCGAGAAAAACCCGTGCCGATAACGATCGGAAATCGGCCTGCATCTAACGGATCTTCTCGTACACCGCGAGCAAGCGGAATGCGGCGATGCGGCCGAAGACTTTTCGCAATTTCCACTCGATCGAGAGCAGAGATTTCGCGAGCGAAAGTGGAATTAGCGACCATGGACGAAAGCCACCGGAAAGCGGGTAGGCAACGAAAGAAAAATGTCCGAGCGATTGCAGCTGCAGCTCGGGTATTGCTTTGGACAAACGTTCACGATCGCGCCCTGTCAGCAGTGTCGGTATCGCCTGATTGGAATCAAACGGATCCTTGTCCGGAGATATCTTGCCGTCCGCGAGTGGATCTGCGGTCATATCCACCGGCTCCGGATGGAAGTTCCTGTAGAACAATCCGCTGACTGGCGTGATTGCCGGCTCGCACATGATGAAGCGGCCGCCCGGTCTGAGCACATCGACAATCTCGCGCAGGGCGCGAACAGGAAACTCGATGTGATGCAGCACATCGACCATCACGACATTGTCGAAGCTTCCTGAAGCAAATGGCAGCCGCTGGGCATCGCAGACCAGGTCGAGCCAGGGGGCCGGAACGATATCGCTCGACAATGTGTCGGGTGCGAACGCCTTGAAATTTCCCGAGCCGCCACCGATTTCGAGCGTCCGGCCCCGCGTCAGTTCAGCCGCCATACGGCGGTAGATGTCCTCATAGATGAGGCGAAGGACGGGCTTCTTGTCCCAGATCGCACGATAATCGGCCGGGGTTAAAGGTGCTGCCATGGCGGCACTCAGAATGCCTTCAGCTTCATGAAGGCGAAGCCCACCATGCGCAGGAGCAGCCAGCCGTCGCGGAAGCGAGAAATCTGCGTCTCGCCATAAACGCGTGCGCTGTAATGGACTGGCACCTCCACGATCTTGAGGTTTTGCTTGGACGCGCCGAAAATCAGGTCGAAGTCGCCGAACGGATCAAATTCGCCGAAATAGTCGCGTCCACGCGCGATCGCCTCGTAATGCTGGCGGGTTAGGACTTTGGTGCCGCAGAGCGTATCGCTGAAGCGCTGATTGACGAGGTAGCTGAACACGCCAGCAAAGAATCGATTGGCGATGAAGTTCAGCGGCCGCATCGCCTGATTCTCCATCGGATAGACGAGCCGCGTGCCGTTCACGAAGTCGGCCTTGCCGCTGACGATCGCCGAGTAGAATTTGGGCAGCGCCTCGGGCGGCATAGTGAGGTCGGCGTCAAGGATCATCAGGACATCGCCTGTGGCATTCGCAAAAGCCTTCCGCACGGCGTCGCCCTTGCCGCGGCCATCTTGCTTGAGCACCTTGATTGTATGCGTGGCGGCATAAGCCTGCTGCACGCGCAAACATTCCTCATAGGTCCCGTCGCTGGAATTGCCTTCTACGTAGATGATCTCCTGCTTCTTTCCGAATGCGGGCAGCCGCTTTATTGCCGCTTCGATATTGCCGCGTTCGTTGCGGCAGGGAATGATGATGCTGGCCGACAACTGCGCCGGACGTTCTGCAGTCAGGGAGCGCGCCACCACATAGGTGCGTAAGCAAAACCGACGGATCCCCGGGATCGGCGCGATGAAGCGGTTGATCAGAGTGCCAAGCCCGAACAGGCGCCGCGGCACCAACTGCCGGTAATCCATCTTGATCGGCTCAAAATCCGCCAGATCGAGGATGTTGAGGAAATCGGTGGTATTGAGAAAGTTGGTGGGCGGCTGCGGCATCTTCTGTCCGGCCGCTTCCGCAATCTTCAGCAATGGCTCCCAGATTGCAGAGTAATAAGCGATGACGAGGCGGGTGTCCGGACCACAAAGCGGCTGCAATCGCCGGAGCGCGGTCTCGATATCGTCCAGCATGCCGATCGTATCGGACAGCACGATGTAGTCGAAGGGGCCGTCGATTCCTGCGATGACGGTGTCGTCCTCGATGTCGCCGACAGTAAAAGACAGCTGCGGATAGTGCCGTTTCGCCTGGTCGATCATTGCCGGGCTGATGTCGACTCCTACGCCGTAGGACGGCTCGAGTTCAGCCAGCAGGTCGCCGGTGCCGCAGCCGAGGTCCAGAACCCGCACGCCCTTCGGGATCAGGAACTTCATGTAATTTCGGTCATCGCGATAGAACGCGCGGTTGCGGGCGATCCAGCGCTGGCGCTCGCCTGCAATACGGTTGGCGTGATCGAGGATTGCGCCCTTGCGCGCGCTCGCCCGCTCCATTTCAGGAGACACATTCAACGTCACGACTGCGCCGCCTTCTGCAATGCGAGCGTCCGGCTCCGGATAGTGGCGATCAGCGCAAGGGCACCGCAAAACAGGCCGACTGCCGAAATGACAAGTCCGAAGGCGATTGACAGCGCGACCCCTGAAGCGGGCGCGACACCAATCAAGCCGAACAATGCGGCGCTCAATGCCTCGCGAACGCCCCAGCCTCCAACGGAGATCGGTACCGCCGAATAGACGATGATCGGTGCCGACAATGCGAACATCGGCCAGTATCCGATCCCGAGGTCAAGCTGGCGCGCGAGCACGTAGAACGTACCCGCCAACAATGCCTGGCCGGCAAGCGAAATCATAAGGACGAGCAGAGTGAGGCCGGGCATGCTTCGTAGCCGTTCCATCAGCGACGCCAGTTCCAGAAATGGTCTCACGATGCGGGAGTGCTGGAAGCGCACGAACGTCCGACCGAGAATATCGAGGACGACCAGCCCGACCACGAATGCAGGCAACAGCCCGACCAGGGCCAAGACGATCAGCGGGTGACGGCTTGCATCCGGGAGGAGCAGCAGACCAGTCGCGGAAGCGAGGGCCAGCGCGCACAGCGCGACCAGGCGGTCGGTTGCGACACCTACGAACGCCTGGGTCGGACTCGCGCCACCGGCGACGGCGCGAACCATCCGTGTTCCGTCGCTTGCAATCAGGCTGGGCAGAAACGCATTCACAAAGGCAGCCTCCAGATATCCCCGCATTGCGATTCCTAACGGCAGCGGCGTCGGTGTGAGCCGGGTGATCAGCATCCACCGCAGCGCGCATAGCACGACCTGCACGAGCATCAGGAATGTGGCAAGCAACGCGGCCGTCACGCCGATCTTGCGCAAGCCATCGGCGACCCGCTGCATGTCGACGAAATGCAGCGTGAGCGCCAGCAAGGTTGCGGCCACCGCGACGGTGGCCGCGAGCTCTATTGCGCGCCGCCGCCATCGGGGCGGGCTGCCATTCGGCACGGTGGAGCTATCGACGCGCATCTAGGCTTCTGATCTGACGATCCCCCTGCTAGAGCTTGGAACAGCAGGCCATCTACCTGTGCGAACACTCCGAGCGGGCGGACTGGAACAAGGGGCATGCCGCCCCGTCAAGCTTTTTTGAGCATACCAAGGATTTAATGCCTGAGCCGAGCACGAAGAGGGTATCCACCGGGCCGGTGCTGGTCTATCTCGTCACCGAGGACTGGTATTTCGTCTCGCATCGGTTGCCTATGGCGCTGGCCGCGCAGCGTGCCGGCTATCGTGTCCATGTCGCCACACGCGTTAAGGCACATGGTACCGAGATCGAGGCAAGAGGTTTCACACTGCATCCGCTCGACTGGCAGCGTGGCAGTACCAATCCGCTTAGTGTGGCTTCGATCGTGCGGCAGGTCCGTGATTTGTATCGCCACCTGAAGCCGGACCTTGTCCACCACGTCGCGCTGCAGCCCTCGATTGTCGGCTCACTGGCTGCAATCGGCCTCCCTGTCATGACTCTCAATGCCCTGGCCGGGCTGGGTTTTGTCTTTACCTCCCGCAGCGTCAGTGCGCTTGCTATGCGCCCCGTCCTGACGGCGCTTGTACGCGTCCTGTTCAACAAGCCTCTTTCCGCCGTGCTGGTGCAGAATCCGGATGATCGCGAGGCGGTGCAGGCTCTCGGTGTCGCGTCGGAGCGCGTGCACCTGATCCCCGGGTCGGGCATCGACACCGACGTGCTTAAACCGCTTCCGGAGCCGTCTGGTGAGGTAACAGCCGCTTTTGTCGGGAGGTTGCTCGATGACAAGGGCGTGCGCCCGCTTGTCGAAGCGCAAGCGATGATGGCCGAGCATGGCGAGAAGGTCCGGCTCATGATCGCGGGAGACCGCGACCCGGCCAATCCGGCCTCGATCCCGGCGGAGGAGGTCGAAGGCTGGCGGCAGCATCATGGAGTCAAACTGCTGGGGCACGTGTCCGGGATCGAAAAAGTCTGGGAGCGGGCCCACATCGCGGTCCTTCCGTCGCGGCGGGAGGGGTTGCCCAAAAGCCTGCTTGAAGCCGCGGCGTTTGGCCGTCCGATTGTGGCGACCGACGTTCCCGGCTGCAGGGAAATCGCGCGCCACAATGTCAATGCTTTCCTGGTCCCGCCGGACGATCCTGCGGCGCTGGCGGGAGCCATTTCGGTGCTTGCGCGCGATCCAGCCTTGCGCCGGCGCCTCGGAGCCGCCGGCCGGACCATGGTCGAGAACGAGTTTTCCAGTGCCCGGATCGGGGCCGAAATCGTCGCCCTTTACGATACCCTCGCGCGAACGCGCTCGGCGCTATTGCCCGGTGCGGCGGCGGCCAGCTAAACAGACGCGCTTTAATCCGAGGGGTGGAAATTCGTGGCGCAGAGCCGAAAGATCGCCGTGATCGGCCTTGGCTATGTCGGCCTGCCGGTGGCGGTCTCGTTTGCCCGTGCAGGCATTCCGGTGGTCGGTTTCGACATCGATACGCGGCGGATTGCAGAACTGCGTTCCGGCCATGATCGGACGCGGGAGGTTGAGGCTGCGGATCTGGCTCGACCGGGGCTGTCGGTCACAAGCGATGCCGCCGACCTCAAGGCTTCCGACTTCTTCATCGTGACCGTGCCGACGCCGATCGATGATGCCAACCGGCCGGATCTGGGCGCGGTGTTCGGCGCCTCGGAGACTGTCGGCAAAGTCATGCGCAAGGGCGCGATCGTCGTTTATGAGTCCACAGTTTATCCCGGATGCATCGAGGAAGACTGCGTACCGGTCCTCGAGCGCGCTTCAGGATTGCGTGCCGGTTCCGATTTCACGGTTGGCTATTCGCCCGAGCGGATCAATCCCGGCGACAAGCAGCACCGTTTCGAAACCATCATCAAGGTGGTGGCCGGGCAGGATGCGGCGACCCTGGATATTGTCGCAGATGTCTATGGCTCCGTGGTCACCGCGGGCGTGCACCGTGCGCCCTCGATCAAGGTGGCCGAAGCGGCGAAAGTGATCGAGAACACGCAGCGCGACCTCAACATCGCGTTCATGAATGAGTTGTCCGCGATCTGTCATCGGCTCGGGATCGACACCGGTGATGTGCTCGCGGCGGCCGGCACCAAATGGAATTTCCAGAAATTCTATCCGGGTCTCGTCGGTGGACACTGCATTGGTGTCGATCCGTACTATCTGACCTATCGCGCCGAGCGGGCCGGCTATCACCCTCAGGTTATCCTGGCTGGACGTCGCATCAATGACGGCGTCGGGCAACGCGTGGCGCTGGCCTGCGTGCAGGCGCTGTTCAAGCGCCAGTGCGTGAATGCGACGGTCACCGTTCTTGGCATCACCTTCAAGGAGAATGTTCCCGACACGCGCAACTCGAAAGTTGCCGATATCGTGAGTGAGCTTGCTGCAGCCGGTGTCACTGTTCAGGTCCACGACCCGATGGCCGCGGCCGACGATGCCAGGCACGAATACGGTATCGATCTGTTGGCGCGAGAGGCGCTCAAGCCCGCCGATGCGGTGATCCTCGCGGTCGGGCACGACGACTATGTGCGAGGGGGATGGCCGATGATTGCCGGATTGTTGCGCGGCGGCGAAGGTCTCGTATTTGATGTGAAGTCGGTACTCGACCGGGGATCGAAACCGACCGGCATTGATCTTTGGCGGCTGTGATGGATGAACCCATCCTCGTGACCGGCGCAGCCGGCTTCATCGGCTTCCACGTGTCGCGCAAGCTGTTGTCGCAAGGCCATCGCGTGGTCGGCGTCGACAACATGACGCCATATTATGATCCCGCGCTGAAGGAAGCGCGATACGCCGAACTGGCGACATCGAACCATTTCGAATTTGCAAGACTAGACCTTGCCGACCGCGCTGCGACCGCTCGTCTTTTCAACGAAAACAGGTTTCCCTACGTCGTGCACCTTGCCGCCCAGGCCGGCGTGCGCCACTCGATCTCGCATCCGGAAGCGTATGTCGACGCCAATCTGCAGGGCTTTGCAAATGTGCTTGAGGGCTGTCGGCATAACGGCTGCAGGCATCTGATCTTTGCATCGTCATCTTCGGTCTACGGTGCCAACACGCGGCTGCCGTTCCGGGTGAGTGACAATGTCGATCACCCGATCTCCATGTATGCGGCGAGCAAGAAGGCCAACGAACTGATGGCGCATTCTTATGCGCATCTGTTTCGGTTGCCGGTGACTGGGCTGCGCTTCTTCACGGTCTATGGACCGTGGGGGCGGCCGGACATGGCGATGTGGCTCTTCGCGGAAGCGATCCGTGCCGGAAAGCCGATCATGTTGTTCAACAATGGCAATATGCGACGTGACTTTACCTATGTCGATGATGTCGTCGAATCTATCGTGCGCCTGATCGGAAAGCCGGCTGCGCCGGATCCGCAATGGTCCGGCAAGAATCCCGACCCGGCCACGAGTTCCGCGCCATATCGGATTTACAATATCGGTAACAATAGTCCGGTCGAGCTTCTTCATATTGTCGCCGAACTGGAAAAGTGCCTTGGCAGGAAGGCCGTGCGCGAATTGATGCCGATGCAGCCGGGTGACGTCCCCGAGACCTATGCCGATGTGGATGATTTGATGCGGGATGTCGGCTTCCGCCCCGGAACGCCCGTGGAGACCGGCATTCGCAACTTCGTTGAGTGGTATCTCCGATACACCGGAGCTTAAGATCGCTGTGCTCTAAGAGTGCTGGCGATCTTGCAAAGCGATTTAAGTGTTCATGAACCACGTTGTCTCATCCGGACGCATTGTGCCGCTTGTCATGTGCGGCGGCGCTGGAACGCGCCTTTGGCCGTCTTCGCGCGAGGGCAGGCCCAAGCAGTTCCTGCCGCTGCTCGGATCTCGCTCAACGTTTCAGGATACAATGCTGCGGGTCTCGGACGCGGTGATATTCGCGCGGCCGATCGTCATCACGAATACTCAGTATCGCTTTATCGTCCAGGACCAACTCGCGGAGATCGGTATCGACGCGGATGTCCTGCTTGAGCCGATCCGCCGCGATTCCGGCCCGGCTATCGCCGCTGGTGCTGCGTTTGGTGTCAAGCGCGACGGCAATCCCGTGATGATGGCATTGGCGGCGGATCATATCGTTCGCGACAACGCGGCTTTTGTGGCGGCCTGCAGCGAAGCTGGTGCGGCAGCTGAAGGTGGGCGCATCGTAACGTTCGGTGTGAAGCCGGACCGTCCTGCGACCGATTACGGTTATATCCGTCCCGGCGAGTCAATTGGCGGATCGGTGTTCGCGGTTGAACGGTTTGTCGAGAAGCCTGACGCAGAGACCGCCGGGCGCTATATTGCCGAGGGCTATCTCTGGAACTCTGGCAACTTCGTTTTCCGGGCAGGCGACCTGCTTGGCGAATACGCCGCATTCGAGCCCGACACCGTCGACGCAACCACGGACGCGATCGACGCTGCCGGCAGCGACCTCGGCTTTGTCACCATCGATGCGAACCACTTTGCGCGCGCGAAGCCGATTTCGATCGATTACGCGGTGATGGAAAAGACGAAGCGTGCCGCTGTCATCCCGGTCTCCTATGGATGGTCGGACGTCGGCTCCTGGCATGCCGTGTGGGAATTGTCGCAGAAGGACGCGGCGGGAAACGCCAGCCAAGGCAACGCAGTCTTTGTCGATACTCGCAATTCTTTCGCCTCGTCCGAAAAGCCGCTGGTTGCGCTCTTCGGCGTCCAGGACCTCGTCGTTGTTGCGAGTGAAGATGCGGTCCTGATCGCCGATCGCAAGCACACCGCAGAAATGAAGCGTCTCGTCGGCGCGCTCAAGGACGTCGCACCGACGGTCACGGTAGACCACATCCGCGTCCACCGGCCCTGGGGTAATTATCAGTCGCTCGACAATGGCCCGCGCTATCAGGTGAAGCGCATCGTTGTGAAGAAGGGTGGCAGGTTGTCCCTGCAATATCATCATCACCGCGCCGAGCACTGGATCGTGGTTCGCGGCACCGCTCGCGTGACCATTGGCGACGAGGTCAAGATCCTGCACGAGAACCAGTCGATCTATATTCCGATGGGGACATCCCACCGCCTGGAGAATCCGGGCATGATCGATCTGGAACTGATCGAGGTGCAGACCGGCAGCTATCTCGGCGAGGACGATATCGTCCGCATCGAGGACGATTACCGGCGGTCCTGAGCCGCCGGGCAGGCTGTAGTCCCGCCCCGGACTCTGTTACACTCTTGGCCGTTTGGACCTCATCCTGAGCCGCCGGTTCGCGGGCGTCCGGAAGGAGAGGGTGGTTGCATCCTCGCGACATCGCGTCGTCGGTATCCTGGATGATGCCATAAACAAGCGATGGTTGCGTTTCAGGGAAGACCTACGATGGCGATCAAACTCGATGACCTCAAGGTCAAGCTGTTCACGGATGGCGCCGACAAGGCGCAGATCGTGGAGATGGCCAGAAATAAATGGATTGCCGGCTTCACCACCAATCCATCGCTGCTCAAGAAGGCCGGGGTGAAGGATTACGAGGCCTATGCACGCGATCTGGTGGCAGCGGTCCCCGATCGCCACATTTCATTCGAGGTGTTTTCTGACGATATTCCGGAAATGGTGGCGCAGGGCCGCGTGATCGCGTCCTGGGGCGAGAACGTCTATGTGAAGCTGCCGGTGACCAACACACGCAAGGAGCCGTTATTTGACGCCGTCCGGGCGCTCACGGCCGACGGCGTGAAGATCAATCTGACCGCTATTTTCACCGCGGATCAGGTCGGCAAGGCGATGCAGGCGCTGGCAGGTGGGGCGCCTTCCTGCGTCTCCGTATTCGCCGGACGTCTCGCAGACTTCGGCATCGACTATGCTCCGCTGATGCGCGACGCGATTGCGCAGGCGCGCCAGACGAGCACGATCGAAATCATCTGGGCGTCCACGCGGGAGGTCTACAATGTCATCGAGGCCGACCGGATGGGCTGCCACATCATCACGGCCCCTGCGGATGTGCTGAAGAAGCTTCCGGCTCTCGGGACGAAGACGCCGGAGGAGCTTTCGCTCGGCGCGGTCCAGGCTTTCCGCGAGGACGCATTGGCTGCCGGACTGCAACTCGACATCGGGGGGCGGGCCGCGGCCGAGTAGTCGCCGCGGTTTGATGCTGGCGCCGGCGCCAGCTGGTGAAAAGCAGTGTCTTTGCAAGCCTTTGCGAACGTTCGGCGTCCGTAACGCTTTGACTCAAAAGGTGTTTGGACGTGGTGAACGAAATCTCGCCGCAATTGGAAGGGCCATGGTAGTCAGAATGAGAATCTCGACCGCTTCGGGGGGGTGTGACTAAAATGGTTCGTGAAGTGAAGGGCGGCGACACCGGGCCGCTCCGCGTCGGGGTTATCGGCGTGGGTATCATGGGGGCGAACCACGCCCGCGTTTTCGCCGGATTGCCAGATGTGACCCTCGTCGGCGTCGCCGACCCGAGTTCGCAGCAGCGCGAACTCGTCACCCGCATTCTCGGCGTACCGGCGGTCGAAAATGTCGACGAGCTTCTGGGGCCCGGCCTCGACGCCGTGACTATCGCGGCTCCGACCCATTTGCATCACGAAATTGCACTGAAATGCATCGAGCGCGGCATCCACGTGCTCATCGAGAAGCCGATCGCCTCCAATGTCGAAGAGGGACGAGAGATCATCGCGGCTGCGAAACGGCGCGGCGTCAAGCTTATGGTTGGTCACGTCGAGCGGTTCAATCCCGCGGTGCAGGCCATAAAGGACGCGATACGCGACGAGGATATCCTTTCGATCGGTATCACCCGCGTCGGGCCGTTCCCGCCCCGCATGTCGAATGTCGGCGTGGTGATCGATCTGGCGGTGCACGATATCGATCTGATCCGCTGGTTCACCGATTCCGAGATCGTTGAAGTGCAGCCGCAATTGTCGAGCGCGATCGCCGAGCGCGAGGATATTGCGCTCCTGCAGTTCCGCACCGCGTCCGGTGTGCTCGCGCATATCAACACCAACTGGCTGACGCCGTTCAAGGCGCGCACGGTTCATGTCGCGACACGCCGCAAGTATCTGATCGGCGATCTCCTGACCCGCCAGGTGACGGAATGCTTTGGCTTCCAGCCGGACGGCAGCTATTCGATGCGACACTTGTCCGTCGGACATTCGGAGCCGCTCCGCGCCGAACTGCAGGCGTTCGCCAATGCCGTCCGCGAGGACAAGGCGCCTCCGGTGACGGGCGAGGAGGGCGTCGAAAGCCTCGACGTCGCCATGCGCTGTCTTGAAAATCGTCAGCCGGCCAAGGTGACGTCGCACCCCTCCGCTGCGCGCCGCGCCGCCGGCTGAACTTAGTTCTTTCTCGCCATCAGAGACTTTCGATCACGATGAACCAGCACGCCCGCGTCGACATAAAGCCGATTCCGTTTATCGATGTTGCCGCCCAGCGCCGCAGGCTTGGCAAGGCGATCGACGAGGCGACCACCCGCGTCCTCAATCATTGCCAGTTTCTGATGGGGCCGGAAGTCCTGGCGTTCGAGGCGGATCTTGCGGCCTTCTGCGGTGCCAAGCATGCCTTGTCATGCTCCAGCGGCACCGATGCGCTGGTGATGACGCTGATGGCAAAGGGCATCGGACGCGGCGACGCGGTGTTTTGTCCGACCTTTACATTCTGCGCCACCGCTGAAGCGGCAGCGCTGATCGGCGCGACCCCGGTCTTCGTCGACGTTCATGCCGATACCTTCAACATCGATGTCGCCAGCCTGAAATCGGCGATCGCGACTGCCAAGGCGAAGGGCTTGACGCCCAAGGCCGTGATCCCGGTCGATCTGTTCGGCCTTCCGGCGGATCACGATGCGGTCGCGGACATCGCTGCTGAGGAGAAGCTGTTTATCCTCGACGACGCAGCGCAGGGCTTCGGCGGCACCTACAAGGGGCGCAACATCGGTACGTTCGGCCATGCTACCGCAACCAGCTTTTTCCCGGCGAAGCCGCTGGGCTGCTACGGCGACGGTGGCGCCGTGCTCACAAACGACGACGAACTGCTTGCGGTTCTCAAGAGCGTCCGCGTGCACGGAAGCGGATCTGACAAATACGACAATGTGCGGCTTGGTCTGACAGCGCGTCTCGACACCATTCAGGCGGCCGTGCTGATCGAGAAGCTGAAGATTTTCCGTGACGAGATCGAGACGCGAAATCGCGTTGCTGCGCGCTACAATGCCGCGCTGCGCGATGTGGCGACGGTCCCGGTGGTGCCGGAGGGCTATCGTTCGGTCTGGGCACAATACACCATCCGCCTCGCACCGGGGCGACGCGATCCCTTGGCGCGCGCCCTGCAGGCTGAGGGAATTCCGACCGCGATCTACTATGCCAGGCCGCTGCACAAGCAGACCGCGTACAGCAGTTTCCCGGTTGCCGAGGCCGGGCTCCCCATCAGCGAGCGCCTTGCCGACGAGGTGATTAGCCTGCCGATGCATGCGTATCTCGACGAGGCGACGCAGGACCGTATTGTGGATGCGGTGCGACGGGCGCTGCGCTAGGCTACACCGTCATTCCGGACGCCTGCGTGGGCGGGCCAGTCCGGAGTGACGGGCAACATGGCTGCCGCAGGTCATTGGTGTGATCGGACGCATTTTCACTGTCGGCGGCTTCACGCTCATTTCGCGCATCACCGGCTTCGCGCGCGATATCATGCTGGCGGCGATCCTGGGCGCAGGACCAATCGCCGACGCGTTCTTCGTCGCTCAGCGTCTGCCCAACCATTTCCGCGCGATCTTCGCAGAGGGCGCGTTCAACGCCGCTTTCGTGCCGGCCTATGCGCGCATCCGTACGCAGGGCGGGCCTGATTCGGCCAAGCTGTTTGCCGACCGCGTGTTCACCATGCTCGTGGCGGTTCAGCTCGTGCTGCTCGCGATTGCCCTCGCATTCACGTCCGGGGTCATCGACCTGCTCGCGCCGGGGTTCAGGGACGATCCCAACCGGTTCGCGCTGGCGACGGAGCTGACCCGCATCACCTTTCCCTATCTCCTGCTGGTCTCGCTGGTGACGCTGTATGGCGGCATCCTGAATTCCATCCACCACTTCGCAACACCCGCGGCCGCGCCGATTCTGCTCAACCTGTCGATGATGGCGACGCTGGCGCTTGCGGCCTTCTTCCCGACAGCCGGTCATGCCGCCGCGTGGGGTGTTTTTATCGCGGGTATTCTCGAGCTGCTTCTGGTGATGGGGGATGCCGGCCGCGCGCAGGTGATCGCGTGGTTCAGCTGGCCGAAAATCGACGAAAATGTGCGCAAGTTCTTTCGTGCGCTGGGACCTGCCACTGTCGGCTCTGCCGGCGTCCAGCTTGCAATGTTTGCCGACACCATCATTGCGAGCTTCCTCGCGGCCGGCGCGATTTCTGCCCTCTATTATGCGGACCGCATCAATCAGCTGCCCATCGGCGTAATCGGAATTGCGGTCGGCACCGTGCTGTTGCCGGAGATGTCGCGTCGGCTTGCGACGGGCGACGACGTTGGCGCGCGTAACGCACAGAACCGTGCGATCGAGTTCACTTTGCTTCTGACGATTCCGTGCCTCGTGGCATTCTTGCTGATCCCGGACCTGATCATGCGGGCGCTGTTCCTGCGCGGGAAGTTCACGGGAAACGACGCACTCGCTGCCGGAGCGACGCTCGCGGCCTACGCGATCGGGCTCATTCCCTATGTGCTGATCCGCAGCATGACCGCGCCGTTCTTCGCGCGCGGCGATACGGCAACCCCTGTGAAGGCATCGTTGGCGGCAGTCGCGATCAACATCCTGATCAAGATTGCCCTCATGGGGCCGCTGGCGCAGGTCGGTCTCGCTATCGCGACCGCCGTCGGGGCTTGGGTCAATCTCGGGCTGGTCATCTTCTTTGCATCGCGTGCCGGCATTGCGGCACCGGACGGACGGCTGAAGCGCTCGATGGTGCTCCTGACCGCTATCGGCTGCGTATTCGGCATCGTCCTGTTCTTGTCGTCGCGCGTCGTGGCCGCGCTTTATCGCGATCTGCCGGCGTTTCGCGACGAGGCCGCGCTGGCAACGCTGGGCATCGTCGGTGCCATCGTCTATGCTGGCTTGGTGTGGGTGTTGCTCGGACGCAACTGGTTTCGCGCATTTCGAGGCGAGAAACCGGTCCCTGCGGCGGCCTCCAAACCGGATTAACCGATTGCGTGGCATGGACAATCGACCTGCCCCTCAATAAGAGGCGGGTTGCCGGTGATGTTTGAAGTTTAAACCAAGCGTCCCTATGTGACCCGCTGGGGACTGAGCCTAGCTCGAGCTGTAAATGACTAGACTAAAGTATTGGCGGTCCGCTGGCACCGCCCTCGTCGTGCTTTTGAGCATGAGCCTGGGTGGGTGTGGGCAAAATCAGCAGCAACAGCAGGCCGCGCTTCCGCCGCCCGCAGTCACTGTGGCTGTTCCCATCGAGCGCAACGTCACCGATTTCGATGAATATGTCGGTCGTTTCATCGCGGTGGATTCGGTGGAAATCCGAGCGCGCGTGTCCGGCTACCTGGACAAGATTGATTTCAAAGATGGGCAGATGGTGAAAGAGGGCGACCTTCTCTTCACGATCGACAAGCGGCCGTTCCAGACGGCCCTCGACCAAGCGAAAGCCAATCTGCAGCGGGCCAAGGCAGAGCTGGCCTTTGCGGAAGGGGACCTTGAGCGCGCCGCGCAGTTGGTGCGCGACAAGACAATCACGCAGCAGACATTCGATCAGCGCACGCAGGTGAAGCGCGTCGCCGAAGCCAATGTCGCCGCGCAGGAAGCGGCTGTGCGTCAGGCCGAACTCGATCTCCAGTTCACCGATCTGCGTGCGCCGGTCAGTGGACGGATCGGCGACCGTCGCGTCTCCGTTGGTAATCTCGTCACCGGCGGGACCACCGGCAACACGACGCTCCTTGCCACCATCGTCTCCACCGATCCGATCCGCTTCGAGTTCACGTTCGATGAAGCGTCCTACCTGCGCTACGAGCGCCTTGCCGCCGGCGGCAATGTGAATGCGAGGCGCGACGACATCGCCGCGCGCGGCGGTTCGACGCTCGTTCGTCTGAAGCTGATCGACGAGAAGGATTACAACCACATTGGGCGGATGGACTTCGTCGATAACGTGATCGACCGCTCGACCGGTACAATTCGCGGACGTGCGGTGTTCGCGAATGCCCAGGGCATTTTCACACCCGGCATGTTCGCTCGCATCCAGGTCCCGGGCTCGGCGCCATACACCGCATTGGTGGTTCCGGACACGGCCATCGGCAGCGAACAGGCGCGCAAGTTCGTCTATGTCGTGCGGCCGGACGATACCGTCGCGCAGAGATACGTGCAGCTTGGCCAGTTGTCCGATGGCGACCGCGTCATCAAGAGCGGCATCGAGCCGACAGATCGGGTCATCATTGAAGGCCTGATGCGCGTGAGGCCCGGCATGAAGGTCACGCCGCAGGGAGCGCCGGCTTCCGTGCCGGCCGCGGCTGCTGCTTCCGGTACGGCGCAGAAGTAGGCCGCGGCCATGAAGATATCGCACTTCTTCATCGATCGGCCGATCTTCGCGGCCGTTCTCTCGACAGTATTCATTATTCTGGGCGGCGTCGCCTTCCTGCGTCTGCCGATCGCGCAATACCCGGAAATCGCTCCGCCGGTCATCAACATCACCGGACAATATCCCGGCGCCAGCGCCGAGACGGTTGCCGACACCGTTGCTGCTCCAATCGAACAGCAGGTCAACGGCGTCGAGGGGATGCTCTATATCTCCTCGAACTCGACCGCGGACGGCCGCTTTTCGATCTCTGTAACGTTCGAGCTCGGGACCAACCTCGATATCGCGCAGGTGCAGGTTCAGAACCGCGTATCGACGGCGACGCCAAGACTGCCACAGGCCGTGCAGCAGATCGGTGTGACCGTCGCGAAAAGTTCGCCCGACATCCTGATGGTGGTGAACCTGTTTTCACCGGACCAGTCGCGCGATCCGATCTTCCTGACGAATTACGCCAACCTGCAGATCAAGGACGTGCTGACCCGCCTTGACGGTGTTGGCTCAATCACTGTGTTCGGTGCTCGCGATTTCGCGATGCAGATCTGGCTCGATCCCAACCGGTTGCAGTCGCTGAACCTGACCGCGCAGGATGTCACGGCCGCGTTGCAGGGCCAGAACATCCAGGTGGCATCCGGTGTCCTGAACCAGCCTCCGGTCGAGAACCAGCTCGCCTTCCAGGTTGCGGTCCGGACCCTCGGCCGACTTTCCGATCCGGTTGAATTCGGCAATATCGTCGTAAAGCAGAGTCCGAACGCGGTCGTCCGCATCAAGGATGTGGCGCGAGTCGAACTCACCGGACAGGATTATTCTTCCTCATCCTATCTCGGTCGCGATCCGTCGGTCGCCCTGGCCGTTTTCCAGCGGCCCGGTTCGAATGCGCTGGCGACCGGTGAGCGCATCCGCAAGACGACAGCGGAGCTCGCAAAGAGCTTCCCCGAGGGGATGACATACACGATCATCTACGATCCGACGCAGTTCATCAGCCAGTCGGTGGATGCGGTGATCGAGACCATCTTCGAGGCGGTGATCCTCGTCGTGCTCGTGATCGTTCTGTTCCTGCAGACATGGCGGGCAGCGGTGATCCCGATCGTGGCGATTCCGATCTCGCTGATCGGCACGTTCTTCCTGATGAGCGTCTTCGGCTTCACCATCAACAATCTGTCGCTGTTCGGCCTCGTGCTGGCGATCGGTATCGTGGTCGACGACGCGATCGTCGTTGTCGAGAACGTCGAGCGCAACATCGCGAACGGTCTGTCTCCCCGCGAGGCCGCGATCAGATCCATGGACGAGGTCGGCGGGGCGCTGATCGCGATCGCACTGGTGCTGTGCGCGGTGTTCATTCCCGCCGCCTTCATCACCGGCATTTCGGGCCAGTTCTACCGGCAATTCGCGCTCACCATCGCAGGCGCGACCGTGATCTCCCTGATCGTGTCGCTGACCTTGTCGCCGGCCATGTGCGCGCTGCTGCTCAAGCCGCATCGTACGGGGCACCAGGAGGCGTGGTGGCAGAAGCCTTTCGGAATGTTCTTTCGCGGCTTCAACCGGGGCTTCGGCTGGCTGTCCTCACGCTATGGCTGGCTGGCCGGCAAGACCGTGCGGTTTTCCGGCCTCGTTCTGGTGCTTTATGCGGTCATCATCGGGCTTGGTCTCAATGAATTCCGCAAGGCGCCGACCGGATTCATTCCGCAGCAGGATCTCGGCTATCTGATCGTCGCCGCGCAATTGCCGCCGGGCGCTTCGCTGGAGCGCACCGACAAGGTGATGCGGCGTGCGGCGGATCTTGCGCTCAAGACGCCGGGCGTGAAGAACGTGATCAACATTGTCGGTTTTTCTGGCGCGACCTTCACCAATGCTCCCAACGCGGGCGCGATCTTCGTCATCCTCGATCCCTTCGAGCAGCGGGCGAAGGATCCGCGCCAGTCGGCGGCCGGCATCCAGGGCGCGCTGTTCGGACAATATGCGGCGATCAAGGAAGGCTTGATGCTCGTTGTGCAGCCGCCACCGGTGCAGGGCATCGGCAATGCCGGCGGTTTCCGCATGATGGTGGAGGATCGGGCCGGACGCGGGCCGGAGGCGTTGCAGCAGGCCGTCGGGGCCATGATGGGCCGCGCGGCGACCACACCGGGCCTCATGCAGGTCTATTCGCTGTTCGAAGTGTCGACGCCGCAGCTGTTCCTGGATATCGACCGGACCAAGGCGCAGCTCCTCGGCGTCAGCATGCCGGACGTGTTCAACGCGCTGCAGGTCAATATCGGCTCCGCCTACGTCAACGACTTCAACCTGTTCGGGCGGACGTTCCGCGTCCAGGCTCAGGCCGCGGCGCCGTTCCGGCTGGAGCCGAGGGACATCCTGAATCTGCGGGTCCGCAATTCGGACGGCAACACCGTGCCGATCGGTTCGTTCACCACCATTCGCGACATTACTGGCCCGTACCGGGTGCCGCGCTACAACCTCTATCCGGCGGCCGAACTCGATGGCAGCGCCGCGCCTGGCTACTCGCAGGGACAGGCGATCCAGATCATGGAAAAGCTTGCCGCGGAGACGCTGCCGGCCGGCTTCGCCTATGAATGGACGACGCTCGCCTTCCAGCAGATCCGCGCCGGCAACACCGCGATGTTCGCTTTCGTTCTTGCGGTGGTGTTCGTGTTCCTGGTGTTGGCCGCGCAGTATGAAAGTCTGACGCTCCCGCTGGCAGTCATCATGATCGTGCCGATGTGCCTGATCGCGTCGATCACCGGCGTGGTTTTGCGAGGGATGGATAACAACATCCTAACCCAGGTTGGCTTCATCGTCCTGATCGGTCTTGCGGCCAAGAACGCGATCCTGATCGTCGAGTTCGCCAAACAGCTCGAAGAGCAGGGGCGCAGCCGTTGGGATGCGGCCAAGGAAGCCGCCGAACTGCGATTGCGCCCGATCCTGATGACGTCCCTGGCCTTCATCCTCGGCGTCATGCCGCTGGCGATTGCCATTGGCGCGGGCGCCGAACTGCGCAGGGCGCTCGGAACATCCGTGGTGTCCGGCATGATCGGCGTCACGATTTTTGGCCTTCTGTTCACGCCGGCGTTCTATGTGCTGGTGCGCTGGATCGAGGACAAGTTCAGCCGGCGAAAAGCAAGCAATGTGCCGGTCGAACAGAAAGGCTGACGGACCTCGCTGGTAAGGTTCGTCCCGGACGGCGGGCGTTCGCAAAGAGGGCGATCCGCCGTTCGCGGCCTGGGCCGCTGCGCGTCCGCTTCCACCGTCCGGCGGCTGATATGCCGAGAGCTTGCGTTCGCCTCACGCGAACGCTCATCGTCTCTGTCCCATCGTCCCATCACGCCTTCGTGATGCGCTTTGATCGGCGTGGGGAATGGCGGTCGCGTGACTTTTTAGGAATAACAATCTTTCGTCCGGGTTTGCCGGTCACCAGCCTTGCTTTCCTGCCTTCCGTCTTTCGAAAACCACGGGGAGTTCCCATGATCGTCCGCACTGCCGTCTGTGCCGCGCTTGCCGTTGCTCTCAGTGCCTCTGCGGTTATCGCCCAGTCCAAGGCGATCGCAGAGCGCAAGGAAATCATGAAGGGTGTCGGCGCAGCCGCGAAGTCCGGCGCTGCCATGGCGCGCGGTTCTGCGCCGTACGACAACGCCAAGGCGGTCGAGATTTTCGTGGTTTACGCCAATGCGGCGGAAAAGATGCCGGGACTGTTCCCTGACGATTCCAAGACCGGTGGCGAGACCACGGCGTCTCCGAAGATCTGGGAAGACATGAACGGCTTCAAGGCCGCGATGGCGAAGTGGGGAGCGGAGGCCAAGGCGGCTCAGGGATCGGTGAAGGATATCGACAGCTTCAAGACCGCCTTCGGCGCGATGGGCAAGATGTGCGGTGGCTGCCACGAGGTTTACCGGGTCTCGAAATAGGGATTCCCCAGATTGTGAAATCATGGGGCGGCCATCCATTCGGGTGAGCCGCCCCAGTCTTTTCCGGGCGCGTCCGACCGCCTAACATCGCTTTCGGGAAACAGGGAGAACCGCATGTTGCGCAAGCTCGTTCTTCTGGCGGTCGTTGCCGGGCTCGTAGGATTCGCTGCGTTCTGGTTTGTCACGAGGCCAGCGACCGTGTCGGCGAGCGCGCTTGCGGCGCATCAGCCCAATCTCGAGAACGGAAAGCTGATGTTCTACGCGGGCGGTTGCGCATCCTGTCACGCGACGGAAGGTCAGAACGACAAGCTGAAGCTCGGTGGAGGCCACCCGCTGCATTCGCCGTTTGGGACATTCTACGCTCCGAATATCTCTCCCGATCCGAAGGCCGGCATTGGGGCTTGGACCGAGCAGCACTTCGTGAATGCGATGCTGAAGGGCACGACGCCCAACGGGTCGCACTATTTCCCGGCCTTTCCGTTCACGTCCTACCGGATGATGCCGATTGCCGATGTCCGCGATCTATTCGCATTCATGAAGACACTGCCGCCGGTGCAGGACGCATCGAAGTCGCATGATGTGCCGTTCCCGTTCAGCCTGCGGCTGCCGCTTGGCGGCTGGAAGCTTCTGTTCTTCGACGATACCGCGTTCAAGCCGGATCCCACCAAGTCAGCCCAATGGAACCGCGGCGCCTATCTGGTGAACGGCCCGGGCCATTGTGCGGAATGCCACTCGCCGCGGAATCTGCTGGGCGGCATCGTGTCGGGTCAAAGATTCGCTGGGGGGCCGAATCCGGAAGGCAAGGGCTGGGTCCCTAACATCACGCAAGCGGGTCTGAAGGACTGGGCGGAGGACGAGATCGAGTATCTGCTCGAAACCGGCACAACGCCATCGGGCGATACGGTTGGCTCCAACATGGGGCCCGTCATCCGCAACACCTCGCAGCTATCGAAGGAAGACCGGGCCGCCATGGCCGTCTATCTGAAATCGCTGCCGCCGGTGGAAGGGCCGAAGCGCCCCGGCAAGTGATCCTGGCAAGTCGTGACCCGCCTGCATTGGCGTCATGCGGCGCGCCGCCTTGCGCGTGCCGCATCTATCGGCGACACGGGGTCTGGCTGATTGTGCCTGCCGGGTGCGCCGCGTGGCGCGATCTTCCGTTCCCATGAATGTTTACAAGGCGATTCTGTTCACGCTGATCTCGTCGCTTCTTTTTGCGGCGATGTCGGCGCTTGTGCGTTTTTCGGGGGAAGTGGCGCCAGTCGGGCAGACGGTCTTTTTCCGCGCCGCATTCGGCATCATCCCGATTACGTTGTTCGTCCTTTTTCGCGGCGAACTGATGCAGATGATTCGCACGAATCGCCTGCGCGGACATGCGGGCCGCGGCGCTTTCAGCGTGTGCGGCATGTTCCTGAATTTTGCGTCGCTCGCGCGCCTGCCGATCATCGATGCCACGGCGTTTTCGTTCGCGTCGCCGCTCGTGACCGTGGTGCTGTCGGCAATCTTCCTGAAGGAGCGAATCCGGATCTATCGCTGGTCGGCTGTCGTTCTCGGATTTATCGGCGTGCTTGTGATGCTGTGGCCGCATTTCGATCCCTCGCGATATGTGGGGCTCGCAACAACGGCGACCGCGATCGGCGCGCTCTGCGGGCTGGCGGGCGCGATCATCAACGCCGGTGCGGTGATCCAGACGCGCCGCCTCACCGACACCGAGACGACATCGTCTATCGTGTTCTATTTCTCGCTGTTCTGTGCGCTGGTGAGCCTGGCAACCTTGCCATTCGGCTGGATATGGCCCTCGCCGATGCAACTCGTGGCCTTGATCGCGACCGGCCTGATCGGCGGCCTTTCGCACATCTTTCTGACCGAGAGCTATCGACTCGCGCCGCAATCGATCGTTGCCCCGTTCAACTACACGACGATGCTGTGGGCGCTCATCTTCGGCTACGTGTTCTTTGATGAAATTCCGGTGCCGATCGTTCTGGTGGGCGCGAGCATCATCGCGGCGGCCGGACTTATCGTGGTGTTCCGCGAGCGGCAGCTCGGCAAGCGCGAGATCGACGCTCCGCCGCCGGCACCGTGAGGCTCAGAACGCCTTGAAGGTGATGATGGTCAGCGTGTCCTGGATGCCGGGAATGACCTGCACCTTCTCGTTGACGAAATGGCCGATATCGACCGACGGGTCGACATAGAACTTCACCAGAAGGTCGTAGTGACCCGCGGTCGAATAGACCTCCGATGCGATTTCGGCATCGGCAATCGCGTTGGCCACCTCATAGGACTTGCCCATGTGGCACTTGATCTGGACGAAGAAGGGGACCATCGAGCGTCTCCGTGAAGCACGTCAGGCCAATCCAGCAAAAACCCCAAGCCTTGGCAAGCGAGCAAGCCTTGGCAAGCGAGCAAGGCTTGGCAAGCGAGGGCGGCTTAGGCCCCCATCCTGAGCGCGAGCGCCATGATCGCGCTGGCTGCGATCCACGATCCGGCAATGCGGATGCCGAGCGTCCTGACAGACGCGGGTAGCGTTCGCGAGATCCGTGCCGCGGCGGCGACGAGAGCGGTCGCAGCGAGGGCGCTACCGGTCAATGCCAGCGCGGTCCCGGATATCGTGAGCACCGGCGGCACCGAATCGAAGATCACGGCGATGGCGACCGCGATGGTAACGACGATCGCGACCGGCGCGGGCGGCGCCAGGTTCGAGGCAAGCAAAACGCCGATCGCAGCTCCCAGGCACAGAACGAGGTTTTCCGCCTGCATTGCGCTGCAGGCGAGCGCGACCAGTGCGAAGGCTGCAAGCGTTCCCGCGGCGAAAATGGCGAGCAGTAGAAGCTCGGTCCTCCGCGCGAGCGTACCGGCCATCAGGCCGAGTCCAATCAGGGTCAGCGCATGCGCCGGAACCAGCAAGGGATGCAGCAGGCCGCCGGGAAACCCTTCGATGCCGGGAATGACGGTGTGCGCCCATGTGGCGTCCGGCATAAGAAGCAACAGGGCTGCGGCATGGGCCGCTCGCCTCATATCAGCCGGCCGAGCAACACAAGTCCGGCCATCGCGATCGCGCCGCCGGCAGCACGGACCGCCATGCGCCCGCGGGGAAATTGGGTGAGCAATCCAAATCCGATGCCGGCGAGATGCAGCAGCCCGGTCGCAACCACAAAGCCCAGCGCGTAGGCGAGGGCGTTGGCGCCATCGGGCAGTTCGGTGCCATGAGCATGACCATGGAAGATTGCGAAAGCGCCGACGATCACCGCGGTGATTGCAAGATGCGGCTTTGCCGCGAGCGCAACCATCAGCCCCAGCACCACCGCAGACACGGCGATCCCGATCTCGATACCCGGCAAGGGCAGTCCGAGAATGCCGAGCACGGCGCCAAGCGCCATGACCAGCGGAAACACGACCGGCAGGAGGACAATTGCCGGTGCCCCGAGGAACGCTCCCCATAGGCCGACCGCGAGCATTGCTGCGATGTGGTCCGGGCCGAGCAGGGGATGCATGAACCCGCCCGCAAAACCGCCGGCCAGTCCGTCCGCCGTATGCGCAAAGGCAGGCGATGCCGATGTCAGCGCCGCAACGATGATGGTCGCGAGGCGCTTCATCGTCAGGCTGCCTGCCGTGCCGCAGCCGCGACCGCTCCGCGGATCAGATCCACCAAGGCGAGAGGATCGGACGGCTCGGTATCGCCGCGCCATGCGATGTGCTGGTCCGGCCGGACCAGCGCAAGCTTGTGCGGGTAGAGTTCGCCTGCGCTCTCCGCCGGCAGATCGACCACGACGAGGGGCACGCCGCGATGCGCTGCCGCTTGCACAAGGCCCTCCACATGCACGGAAGGATCGAAGCGCAACAGCGAGTAATCCGGACCGAGCAGATCGTAAAGAGAGCGCCCGTCCGGCAGGAAGAAGTGCGGTGCGCGGCAGCCCGGCACGGTGGACGGCGTGAACTCCGACATCGTGTAGGTCGGATGCTCGCCGCCGTCATAGGCGATGATCGGCGACTGAGCGTAGAAATAGCCGAAGTTCAGGCCGCCGCAGCAATACTGATTGACGTTGAGGTCGTAGGCTTCCTTGCCGACGCGGGCGCGCACGGCGTCGCCTTCCGGTCCGGGGAGTTCGACTTCGGGCGGCGTTGCCTTGCGCTGGCGCATGTTGTTGAGCGCCATCTCCATGGCGAATTTCGACACCTGCTCGGTGATCGGCTGGCGCTCGCGCTCGTACGCGTCGAGCAGCGAAGCGGGCGCCCAGCCGTTCAGCACGGCAGCCAGCATCCACGACATGTCCATCGCGTCGGCAATCCCGGCATTCATGCCGTAGCCGGCATACGGGATCCACAAATGCGCGGCGTCGCCCGCAATGAATGCGCGGCGGTCGCGGAAGCGGTCTGCGACGAGCCTGCGGCCGGTCCAGTCTTCCTTGGACAGAACTTCGTAGGTGAAGTCGTCGGGAACGCCGAGGATGGTTCGAAGCGCCCAGTCGCGGTCGATCGAGTCGAAATCAGGCTCGCCGTCGTAAAGATGGTTGTGGATGAGCCAGGTCTCTTTCCCGTCGATCGCGATCACGGTGCCGCAGCGGCGCGGATTGAGCGACAGGTACATCCAGGCCCTCTTGCCCGGCATCATGCCGAGCAGTTGCGGCGCGCGAATGTAGGTCGATTGCACGCGCTGGATCACCGGCGTCCCCGACAGCGTCGCGCCGATCCTGCGGCGGACCATTGAGCGGCTGCCGTCGCACCCGGCCAGATATTTGGCCTCGATCTGGAAAGTCTCGCCGGTGTCGAGATCGCGCGCGGTCGCGGTGACGCTGTGATCGCCCTGCGTGAAGTCCTCGATCATCGTGCGGTTGAGGATGCGCACGCCGGGCATTGCTGCCGCATGCGCAAACATCACGGGCTCGAGAAATGTCTGGTTGATGCGGTGCGGCGGTTCTGGTGTCGGCCACCAGGTATCGGGACCGCCGGTCGCCGTGTAGCGCTCGTTCCTGGCCGGGATCGGAATACGGGCGAGTTCGATGCCGGTCGACGTCGTGCGATAGGATGCATCGTTCGGATAATCGGCCGGGAGCCCGGTGTCGCGGACCTTCTGCGCCAGACCGAGGCGGCGGAAGGTTTCCATCGTGCGGGCCGAGACGTGGTTGCATTTCACGCTTGGCGGCTCGCCGGGATATCTCGTTTCGGCAACGAGTACATCGATCCCCCGCCAGGCGAGGTCCATCGCCAGCGTGAGCCCCACTGGGCCGCCGCCCACGATCAGAACACTGGTCTTTTCCTGTCTCATGTCACTATGTCGCAATTGGAGGCCGCGCGTCTATCATCGAAGCTGCGCTTCTATCACGGAAGCGGATCGCATATCATCGTCCGATACGGGAACAAAGATAAGCCCCGGGGAGGAGTTCAGAATGCCCATTTTCGCGCGGGTTTTGGTCGCGGGTATTGCGGCCTTGTTGTCCATGACGGCGGTTGCCGCCGCGCAGGGCTATCCCAACCGCCCCATCAAGTGGATCGTCAGTTTCCCGCCTGGTGGTTCGACCGATGTGGTCGCTCGCGCCATGCTGCCGAGCCTGGAGAAGCGGCTTGGCCAGCCGGTGGTCATCGAAAACCGTGGCGGCGCTGGCGGCAATCTCGGAACTGACGCGGTCGCCAAATCGGCGCCTGATGGCTACACCATCGGTTTCTCTGCAGCCGGCTCGCTAACGGTCAATCCGAGCCTGATCGAGAAGATGCCGTACAATGTGGAGAAGGATCTGATCCCGATCACGCTGGTCGGCACTTCGCCTTTCATCCTGATCGCATCGCCGAAATTCGAGCCGAAGACGTTGGCGGATGTCATTGCCCTCGCCAAGGCCAAGCCCGGAGAACTGAGCATCGGTCATGGCGGTAATGGCACCGCGATGCATCTCACGGCGGCGCTCCTCAACCAGATGGGCGGCATTACGACGACGCTCGTGCCGTATCGCGGCAGCGGACCGACGACTGCGGATGTCGTCGCCGGGCATATTCCCCTCGGCATCACCGATGGACCCTCTGCGATGGGGCAGATCAAGGGCGGCGCGGTGAGACCGCTTGCCGTCTCCTCGCTCAAGCGCGAATCGAGCCTGCCGGATGTGCCGACCTTCGACGAACTCGGACTGAAAGGTTATCTCTCCATTGGCTGGTACGGTGTGCTTGCGCCGGCCGGTACGCCGCCGGACATCGTCAAGAAGCTGAACGAGGTTTTCGTCGAGACGCTGAAGGAGCCCGAGGTGGCGGCGCGCATCCGCAGTGTCGGGGCCGAGCCGTCGCCGATGACGCCGTCGCAGTTCGATGCCTTCATCAAGGCCGAAACGAAGAAATGGGCGGACGTCATCAAGAAGGCCGGCATCAAGGCGTCGAACTAGGACCTGAAACCAGGGCGTGCATCGACTGTTCCGGGTCCGCGTTTTTCACACGCGCTGCGGACCCGGTCGGTTCGCTTGCATCGCCCGCAAAGCCGTCCTAGATAGCGAGCAATCTCATGGGGTGCGCGGCGGATCGGCCGTCGTGCTGAGAGGCGCCTGTCGCCAACCCATCGAACCTGATCCGGGTCATGCCGGCGGAGGGAGTGAGAGATGCGCGCGCCAGAGGGCGATCTTGCCGAACACGCTGCCGATTTGCTGGAGCGCCTGCGCGCGCGCCAGCCGCGTGTCCATTGCATCACCAACG
This sequence comes from Pseudorhodoplanes sp., assembly GCF_035565795.1. GTDB lineage: Bacteria > Pseudomonadota > Alphaproteobacteria > Rhizobiales > Xanthobacteraceae > Pseudorhodoplanes. Next base: position 8,281 of record NZ_DATMRV010000200.1, on the reverse strand, counting down.
CCGTCGCTCAGACCTTCACGCCCAACGTCCTGCTCGCCGCCGGCGCGATACCGTCGATGACGGTTTCGCCCGACGAGGTTGCAGCGTTTTCCGCGCGCGCCGATGCGCTCCTGGTCAATCTCGGTACCTTCGACGCGGGGCGGCGCGCGGCGACCGAGATGGCGCTCGCGCAGGTCACGAAGGACGGCAAACCGTGGGTACTTGATCCCGTGCTGATCGACCGGTCCCCGCCGCGGGCCGATTACGCGCGTTCGCTGCTTGCACACCGGCCGGCCGCGATCCGGATGAATGCGGAGGAGTTCGCAACGCTGTCAGGCGGCGGGTTGCCGCAGGATTTCGCGGCATCCTGGGGGACCATCGTTGCGATCACCGGTGAAACCGACATTGTCAGCGACGGCTCGCGGACCTTCAGCATTGCCAATGGCCATCCGTTGATGGGCCGCGTGACTGCAATGGGTTGCTCGGAATCGGCACTTGTTGCCGCTGCGCTCGCGCTCGAGCCCGATCCGCTGAAGGCGGTCGCAGCCGCTGTCCTGATTGTCGGAGTCGCGGGCAATATCGCCGGTGAAGCCGCGAACGGACCCGGGTCTTTCGGCGTTCACATTCTCGATGCGTTGTTCAATCTCGATCGCGCGGCGCTGAGGGCACGCGCAAGGGTTTCATCATGAGTGTCGATCTACGTCTCTATGCGCTTGTCGATCCGGACCGGAATGGCGGGCATGATCTCGGTGTGCTTTCGGGAATGCTCGTGCAGGGCGGAGCCACGCTCGTGCAATTGCGCGACAAGACCGGTTCCACAAGGCGCATGATCGAGGAGGCCCGCGCGATCAAGGCCGCCCTTGCAGGCAGCTTCGTGCCGCTGCTGATCAACGATCGTGTCGATGTTGCGCTCGCCGCCGGCGCCGATGGCGTCCATATCGGCTGGGACGACATGCCGGTTGCCGATGCGCGGCGCCTGCTCGGGCGAGAGGCCATCATCGGTCTGTCGATCAAGACCCGTGCGCAGATCGACGCCGCGCCGTTCGATCTCCTCGATTATGTCTGTATCGGCGGCGTGTTCGAAACCTCGTCGAAGGACAACAAGGAGCCGCCGGTGCGGCCGGAGGGCTTCGCAGCATTGGCGGCCTATGCGCGCTCGAAAGCGCCGAACATGCCGGTCGGCGCGATTGCCGGCATCGACGAAAGCAACGCCGCGGATGTGGTCGCGGCCGGTGCCGATGGCATCGCCGTCATCTCTGCGTTGTCGCTCGCATCCGATCCGGCGCAGGCTGCATCGCGGCTGCGTGCCATTGTGGATCGCGGTCTCGCGATGCGGGGTGCGGCATGACTGCGATTGCCGTTACCATCGCGGGCTCCGATTCCGGCGGCGGTGCCGGCATCCAGGCCGACCTGAAGACGTTCTCCGCGCTGGGCGTCTATGGAGCCTCGGTAATCGCTGCGCTGACCGCGCAGAACACCAGGGGCGTCACCGGCATCCACGATGTGCCGCCGTCATTCGTCACAGCCCAGATCGACGCCGTGTTCTCCGATCTTGCCGTCAACGCGGTGAAAATCGGCATGCTCTCGCACCCGGACGTGATTGCCGCAGTTGCCGACGGTCTCGACCGGTTCAAGCAGAAAAAGGTCGTGCTCGATCCGGTCATGGTTGCCGCATCCGGCGACCGGCTCCTCGTGCCGGAAGCGATCGAGGTGTTGCGCAGCGTGCTGATCCCGAAGGCCATGCTGATCACGCCGAACCTTCCGGAGGCTGCGGCTCTCCTTGAAACCGCGATGGCGCAGACCGAACGCGAGATGCGGGAGCAGGGCGAGAAGCTGCTCGCGCTCGGCGCGAAGGCCGTCCTGATGAAAGGCGGACACGGCTCGGGCGCCGAAAGCGTGGACCTTCTGATCGAGCCGAATGCCGTCGCGAGGCTCGCCGCCGAACGCATCGACACGCAGAACACACACGGCACCGGCTGCACGCTGTCGTCGGCGATTGCCGCCGGTCTCGCGAAAGGCATGCCGCTCGCCGAAGCCGTGCGCGAGGGCAAAGCTTACGTCACCGCCGCGATCAGGGCGTCGGATCAACTCAGCATCGGCCACGGCCATGGCCCGGTGCATCACTTCCATAACTTGTGGGGCCAGAATACATGAGCATTTCACGTCGTAATCTTGTCGCTGGCGCTGCCGTCGCAGGCGTTGTCGCCGCGCCGAATGTAGCGCGCGCGCAGACCAAACGCTGGCGCATGATCACGTCCTGGCCAAAGCGCTTGCCGGGACCGGGGATGTCGGCCGAGCGCGTCGCCGAGCGCATCAAGGCGCTGTCCGGCGGCCGCTTCGAGATCACGGTTTCGGCCGCAGGCGAAGTCGTGCCGGCCTTCGAGGTGCTGGATGCCGTCGGCGGCGGTGTCGCCGAAATGGGGCACACGGCGTCGTTCTTCTGGCAGGGCAAGGAGCCGGCCTCCGTCTTCTTCACCACCGTGCCTTTCGGACTGACGCCGAACGAGCATGTAGCCTGGGTGGATGCAGGCGGCGGTCAGGCGCTGTGGGACGAGCTTTATGCGCCGTTCGGGGTGAAGCCGTTCATGGGCGGCAATACCGGCGTCTGTATGGGCGGCTGGTTCCGCCGCGAGATCAGGAGCCGTGAGGACATGCGGGGCGTGAAGATCCGCTCGCTTGGTCTCGGCGGGGAAGTCTATCGCCGGCTCGGTGCGACGCCGCAGACCACGCCGCCCGCGGAAATCCTGACCAGCCTGCAATCCGGCGTTCTCGATGCTGCGGAGTTCACCGGCCCGGGGTCGGATATTGCGCTCGGCCTCTATCGCGTGGCGCCGATGTATTACGCGCCGGGCTTCAACAAGCCGAACGGGACCGGCGAGTGCATTGTGTCGCTCAAGGCCTGGAACTCGCTCGATGCCGAGATGAAGGCGATCATCTCGCATGCATGCGCCGCGGAAGCTGCATTCGCGCTTTCCGAAATGGAGCGGCTCAACATCGAGGCGCTGAATGCGCTGGTGACCCAGCACAACGTCAAACTGATGAGTTTCCCGTCCGACCTTGTCGCGGCAGCCTCCAAGGAATCGGTCGGGGTGCTGGCCGATCTCGCGAGCCGTGGCGCAACGGCGCGCAAGATACACGATTCCTATCTCGCCTTCCGCGAGCGGGCGTCGGCATGGTCCAGGATTTCGCTGCGCGCCGTGCTGGAGGCGAGGGGATAGTCCGGCCTGCCGCCTGAGGTTTCCGCTTTCGCAGGCGTGCGGGACGGCCACATCTCCGCGTAGTTCGGAAATTTGCGCAGCGTCTTGTCGTGGCGCGTCGGCTCGATCAATGGCAGGAGCCAGCGCAGCACGCGGTTGAACACCGGCGACGTGTGGCGGATGTAAAGATCGAGAGGCATGAGCCGGAAACGCAGTTGCAGTTTCGGCTCATAGCTCAAGCCGGTGCTGACCGAACGCTTGTAGCCGTTTGCGATGGCCCATGATGTGGTGTCGCGGAAGGCGCAATAGTAAAGGTGCTGCTTGAGAGCCACCGAATAGTCGAGGCCGAGATATTCGTTATAGAGCGTGTCGCCATGGATCATCGACACGCTGAACGCGACGGCCTTTCCCGACTGGCGCCAGACGAAGAACCGAACCTTGTCCGGCATCGCGCGCCCGAGTTCGCAGAGATAGTCCTTCGTCAGTTTCTCGAAATGCAGCGACGAGCGTTCGAAGACCTGCAGATAGAGCGGATAAACTTCGTCGATGACCGGCGTGATATCGCGCGTAACGCTCATCTCGACGGGCGCCGATCGATCCGCCGCACGAAACTTCCGGCGCAACTCCGAACGCAATTTCGCGCTCACGCCGCGTTGCAGATAATTCTCGAAATCGCAATACGGCAGATCGAGGCTCGCCATCGGGAAGCTCGGCATCCGGGCGAAGCCGTGATCGAGGAAGCAGTTCAGCGGCGCCCGATATTCCGCCGGAAACTCTTTCATCACGATCAGCTGTGCGCCGGCTTCGAACGCGCATTCGCGAAGCGCGCGTGCAAACCGGTCGATATGATGTTGATCCGATCCATCCTGTGCAAAATCGAGATGGCCTTCGCCGGCGGAGCATCCGACCATCAGCGTGCGCATCCGCAGGAAGCGTGGCCACCAGCCGCGCACGAAGCGCTCTGCCGCGCGTGACAGGGCGGGCACCCCCGCAAGCAGATCCTGGTCGAGCAGAAAGAAGGGCTGGATCGCGCGTACGTTGTCCCGGTCGTCCCTGATGATGAAGTATCGGTATGTGAAATCCGGGCAGAGCGTCCGCTCGATCAGCTCGTAATAACGGTGATCCTTGCGCTGGCGGGAAAAGGCGCGGCGCCAGTGCTTCACACGGGCAAGTTCGGCGCCTGTTACGACATCGACGCGGCCGCCTTTGGTCGCGCGGGCTGTATCGGTGCGTTGAATTATCTTCAAATCGGGCATGCATGGTTCCCGGGGTGCCCCGTCCCCGCGACAAGCCCGCTGCCGCCCCGAAGTTCCATTATCTTTCGGAGGCGCCGATCGCCCGTCATGCCGACAGGCGACCGGCTGTCTGCGTCCGCAGAACGGCCGTGAAAACGGCCTACTTCTTCAGTGCGACGATCTTCTGGGTCTGTTCGCCCAGTCCCTGGATACCGAGGGTCACGACATCGCCCGCCTTCAGGAATTTCGGCGGCTTCATGCCGAGGCCCACGCCGGGAGGCGTGCCGGTGACGATGATGTCGCCGGGCTCCATCACGAAGAACTGCGAGCAATACCAGACGAGGTGTTCGACACCGAAGATCATGGTGCGCGTGTTGCCACGCTGGCGCTTCTCGCCGTTCACGTCGAGCCACATGTCGAGATTTTGCGGATCCTTTATCTCGTCCTTGGTGACGAACCACGGCCCGATCGGACCGAATGTCTCGCAGCCCTTGCCCTTGTTCCACTGGCCGCCCGAGCGGTCGATCTGGAAGGCGCGCTCCGACACATCGTTCGCGGTGAAATAGCCGGCGACCGCGCTCATCGCCTTGCTCCGGTCGAGATAGCGCGCGCGCTTGCCGATCACGATGCCAAGCTCGACCTCGTAATCGAGCTTCTCGGAGTCCTTCGGGATGATGGTGTTGTCGTTCGGCCCGCAGATCGAGGTCGGCGCCTTGTTGAAGATAATCGGCTCCTTGGGGATCGGCATGCCGGCTTCCGCGGCGTGGTCCGAATAGTTCAGGCCGATGGCGATGAAGTTGCGCACATTGCCGATGCAGGCGCCGAGCCGGGGCTTGCCGGGCACGACCTTCAGGCGGTTCAGATTGGCGGCCTTGATCTTGGCGAGACCGCCCGACGCCAGCATCGCGCCATCGATGTCGGTGACGACGCGCGACAGATCGCGGATCTTGCCGTCCTTGTCGATGATACCGGGCTTCTCGCGGCCCGCCGGGCCATAACGCACGAGCTTCATGTCTCCCCCTGGGAATGTCGTCTGAATGTACGGGGCCGGACGCAAATCCGGCTGCCAGCTATGTCTGGCCCCGCGTGAATGGCGCGGACTATGCGTTGCCGGGCGGGGAGGGGCAAGGGACACCGGACGCTGGAAGGGCAAACGTCGGAAGGCAAAGCTCCGCCGGCCCTGTTGTTGTGACGGCGCGGGCGCGCCCATAGTCCCTCTCGCATTCCTTGCCCTGCAAATCGCAAGGGCGCGCGGAACGCCGGGCTTTCAGCCAGCCCATGGCCTCGTGTGCAAGTGTGAAAGCACACGAGATTGCAGTCACCACGGACCGCCGATTGCGTCGGCGTTCCGCGCGCGGTGTTTGAGGCTTGCTCCGCGAATCCCCTGGTGGCGTGACATTTTTAGCCACCACTCGGACGCCTTGCAGGCATCAGGAGGGACGAACCCTTGCCGACGCGTGCGCCTCGCCCAGTGACTGCCTGCCATGGCAGCCGGGTCATCCGCAGCTTGGGCCTCCGCGCCGCGCGATACGTCCTTCGCGCAACACGGCCACCGCATCCCGCCCCGCGTCTCGCGACGCTCATGAAACGCCCCTTGCAGCAGGGACGGGACAGGACGGAGTAGAGCAGGGGAAGGTGGCGGAAATAAGGAATTTAGTCCCAATTATCCGGGTGAGACCACAAGCCCGAAATGCTTTATTTGTGGCGCGGTTTGCAGTTTCGGCGCTGGAGCGCGTCTCTGCAATCTCGTTCAAAATGCCGGGATGAGACCATTTGGCTAGTGGAACGAATCCCGACCAAGCGCTATATATTGGGGTAAGGCGATGGGAATTCGCGGTCGGGTTACACCGGCCGCGAGGCAAGGTGGGGGCCCTGTACGCCGCGAAGTCCTGCGTTCCACGCGGGATATTCCTCCCGATAGGGAGGCTAAGGTAGTGGCTACGGGGCCTCCCGGCTTCGCCGTTTCGCTCTCTTGCTACCGGGGATCACGACGCGCCGTGCGGGCGTAAAGAGCCAATGTCGGTACGGATGAGTCCAGCGGCAATCATCGTCCGGCTGTCCGGTTGAGCGCCCGATATTGAAATTCGGATAGATGTCCTGAATGCGCGTGAGGATATGGCGATAGACGCGCTCCTTTGCCTTTGTGCGGCTTCCGCGGCGCGTCCCATTGCGGGCAGTCTTTTCAAGATGCTTGTCATTCAGCCTGAAATGCATCGCGCCAAGAACTATATCCAGGCACTGCAGAATCTCGTGTTCTTTGGAGTCGACATCCGCGATGTCGTCACGCGCGATTGCAATCCTTCGGTGGCGGAATGCGGGCGAACGAGCAAGGCCCGCGATGAAACCACGAAACTGTTCAACACGTTCGCGGGTGTCGGGGATTTGATCTGGATAAACGCGCAGTCGCACCCCGCCCGGAATGACGGGGGAACAGTGAAGTCCAAACGCGTGTTTTATGAACATGTAATAGAGGATGAAATATTTTTCATCGACATGCTTCCGCGTTAGCCCGCGAGCAACAACTGTATTCTGAGTGAACATGATGCGTATTTTGACGCGATCGGCTTTGACGTGATCAAAAAAACAATCAATCAACGCAATATATTTGCTTTCGTAATTCGCTGTGATCCGTGTCCACTTGGTTTCCTTGTGCAAGTTCTGCTCTGCTTTGCAGGCGCGCAAGGATGCCGTCACCGTCATGATATGATCGGACGTGACGAGTGCTCCACCATAGAAATTGGAAAAGTGGGTGCCCTTATCTTCTGACTCATCGCAATAGATGATATATTCTTTAGACATTGGCGGGCCGCGATGAATATGAAATCAGACGAACATTTCAGTCTCGAAGAAGCGCAGAAGCGTTTTGAGGCGGCGCTGCGAGGGGCGCGGATAGCGGGCGCTAAACGCAAGGCTGCGCCGAAGAAATCAAAAAACGTAAGAAAGCTTGAGAACTAGGAGTCCTGCGCCTACTGTTTTGCTACCGCGAATCATGGGGGTGACGACGCGGTGATTTACCAACGAAATTCGCAACCAAAGTTGCAACCAGTTCCGGGCCGCGAGGCTTAGGAAGAGTGGAGACGGCGGTTGCCGCCGCCGTCTCCGTTCGCGCTAGAGCACTTGGAAAAGGGGAAGCTGCTGAACCGTGTAACGGTTTGGCAGCCCCCGACAATGCGCCCTTACGTCTTCCCACTTTCCGAAACGGAAGCGCTGGTAGGCGCTGACCGAAACGGGCATGTGGATCGGACAACTCAGAACCATTGGCCTGATCTCCGGCAAGGACTGAGCCTCGCTGCTCCGGGCCGCACCATTGCGCCCCGTGTCTAGCGCGTTGGTTTGTCCGGGAAGATTGCCGTCGGTTTTTGCCGCCGATTCGCCAAATATACCATTGGCGGTCGGGATTCGCCGCACTCGTTCGAGCCCGCGTTTATCTGACCCAAATCCGCTTGACTCTGCGTTTTGGCGGCTGGTGATTCTTCTTCCGCCAGCGTTTGAAGCGGCCCACTTGCTCGCTGAAATCAGTGCAATTTCTTTGCGGGGAAAGGACCGAAGATCCGATACCTCCGGAGGGCATCGCCGTCATCGACACGGCTGGGACGCACTTCGTCCACTTGTCCGCGGAATGATTGTGTCCGGTCGGGACCGACGCCGCTCGTTTGGATGCTGCATTTCCTGAAACGAGCCCCTGGCCCAATCCCGACGAAAACTGGCATGGCGTCGCGTTACGGCCAAGTGTACCTCTGGTCCCGAACACACCGGGACCGCCATGACTCGCGACAGCCGCCACTTCCTGTTCCTGAACATCGGGCATTTCCTCGACCACATGTTCACGCTGATTTTCGCGACCGTGGCGGCGCTTGCGCTCGTGCGGGA
>NZ_DATMRV010000199.1:0-11168 GCF_035565795.1 Pseudorhodoplanes sp. | reverse complement strand
GTACTGTCTTCGTGTCCACACACACACCCGTAAGGAAATGGGGGAGCTCATGCGTAACTTCACAATCGCTGCAGTGGCGGCTGCTGGTCTCGCGCTCGGCGCGGTTCAGTCCGCTTCGGCTGCTGACATTGCCCGTCCGGTCTACAAGGCAGCCCCGGTCATCGCTGCTTTCAACTGGAGCGGCTTCTACATCGGCGGCAACGTCGGCTACGGCTGGGGCCAGGGCGAATTCGACAATTTCGGCGGTCTGTCCTGGAATCAGGATGGTTTCTTCGCTGGCGGCCAGATCGGCTGGAACTGGCAGGCTCCCGGCTCGCAGTGGGTTTGGGGTGTCGAGGTCGACTCGCAGTGGGCCAACATGAAGGACGACGCCACTTTTGCTGGCGGCGGCGCGGTTGTTAATCTCTTCAGCGATCTTAACTACTTCGGCACCGCGCGTCTGCGCCTCGGCTATGCGGCCTGGGATCGTGCGATGTTCTACGTCACCGGCGGTCTCGCTTGGGGCAGCAACGAAGTCGGTGCCAGCGCTGCCTTCGGTCCGGCGCTGGTCGGTTCTCTGACGGCCTCGAGCACCCATGTCGGCTGGACGGCCGGCGCTGGCGTCGAGTGGGCGCTGCTCGACAACTGGTCGGCAAAGGTTGAGTACCTGTATCTCGACCTCGGCAACGAGGCCTATTTCGGTGGCGTGGGCGCTGGCGGCTTCGACGTCGACCTGACCGCACACACCGTGAAGGTCGGCCTGAACTACCGCTTCGGCTACAGCAAGAACCCGGTTGTTGCTAAGTACTGATAGAGCCTGAGCTCTCTTCTGACCTCGAAAGCCCCGGCGAAAGCCGGGGCTTTTTTCATTTCACCACCGACAGTTCAGCTGGTCCGATTTGCAGTTGCACGATCGGCGATGGCGGCAATGACCGCCGCATCCGAGGGGAAATCAGCGGCGATCCATGCAGCCTCCGCCTCGCGCAAGGCAGCACCGAGCGCCGGACCCTTGGGAATCCCCCGCTCCATCAGATCGGCGGCCCCAATCGGGCATGACGGCACCTGCCAACGTGCGGGCAGTTCCAGGAAAGTGCGCCAGCGCGAATCGTCGGCGGCGTCCTGCGATCGGCTCCAGGCCAGCAGCAGGCGATCTGAGAACGCGGTCGGCCCGAGCCGATAAAGCAATGCGCGGGCATCTGGAGCGGACAGACCAGCACTGACGCGCCGCCAGCCATCGGCCATGCTCCGAAGCCGGTCAAATTCGGCGTTGGACAGCCGCAACCGCTCGAACAGACGATCGGCATCCTCCCCAACGAAGACCGCGAGCGCGCCGAGCCTACGAACCGCATCGGGCGCAGCGCCAGCCGCGGCTTCGATCGCGATCATCCTTGTGAATGAAGCGAGATACGGCACGCCGCCGAGGATCGTCACCAGCAGGCCGGACTCGGCCATCGCCTGAATGGCCGCTGCGGCGCCGCGGGCCACGAGAAGCTTCATGAGCTCCGTTCGCACGCGTTCGCGCGACAACGCGCCCAGCCCCTCGCGTCCCGCAATGCAGGCATGGAGCGCGGCCGGATCCGGCTCGCCTTCTCCATAGGCCGCATGAAAGCGGAAGAAGCGCAGGATACGCAGATAATCCTCGGCAATGCGCTGGGTGGCATCGCCGATAAAGCGCACATGCCGCGCATCGAGATCGGCGAGCCCGCCGACGTAATCATGCACGACCCCATCACGCGACACCGAGAGTGCATTCATGGTGAAGTCGCGCCGCTCGGCATCACGCCGCCAATCGCGGCCGAATGCGACCTTGGCCTTGCGGCCGTAAGTCTCGACATCCTCTCGCAGCGTGGTCACTTCGAACGGCGTGTCGCCGGACAGAAGCGTAATGGTGCCGTGATCGATGCCGGTCGGAACCGCGCGCAGCCCCGCGTTCTGGGCGCGGCGCAGAACCTCGTCCGGCTGCGCGGTGGTCGCGATATCGATTTCGTGCACCGGCTGGCCGATCAGGGCGTTGCGCACCGCGCCGCCCACGACGCGGGCCTCCTCGCCATCGCGATCAAGCAGGTCCAGAATCTGCGCCACCGGTCCGTTGACGAGCCATGCGGCGTCACGCAGGTGCGCCGGCAGACCGCTCATTTGAAATGTCCGGGGATCAGCTTGCCGTCTTCCATATGCGGCGGCACGTAGCTCGAACCGGCCGGCTGATAGTCGATCTGCCCGAGCACGACAAAGCCCGCAATCATGAACACGACGGCCGCTGCGGTGAGCCAGCCGACGGTCTTTACCGGCCACGATTCGACGTTCAACACACCGGAGCGCGTCGCATAGAGGAACAGCGCATAGACCCCGAAGGGCGTCAGAAACAGCAGGACTTCGGTCAGGATCGGCCGGATCATGTGCCGTAAATCTTCTGCTGAAGGTTGCGGAAAATGCCCGCGGTCACGCCCCAGATATAACGCTCGCCGAACGGTATCGCATAAAATGTCCGCGTCAGCCCCTGCCATTCACGGCTGTGGGTCTGATGGTTCGAAACTTCCATCATGAACGACAGCGGCACTTCGAACGTGCTCTCGACCTCGCCGGGATTGAGGGTGAGCGTGAATGGCGGCCGCACGCGCGCGACCACCGGGACGATCCGGTAGCCGAGCGTCGTCATGTACACATCGAGATAGCCGATCGGCTCTACCGCACTGCCGGCAAGACCGACCTCCTCGTCCGCCTCGCGCAATGCGGCCGCAAGCGGAGAGGCGTCGGTCGCATCGATCTTTCCGCCCGGGAATGCGATCTGTCCGGCATGTTGCGGCAGATGCGCCGTGCGCTGCGTCAGCAGAACCATCGGCTCGTCGCGATCGATCACCGGGATGAGGACAGCGGCCGGCTTGATCGGACGCACGGCCGCCATCGCCTTGGCCACCGGATCGGCATCGTGATCGCCACGCAGCGGGATCGCATCCGGATCGGTCAGCCCTGGGGGCGGATCGAGCGTCAGCCGCGCGCGGGCGCGATCAAAGAAATCGGTACGGGTCAGCGCGGCAGAAGCAACGTCCGTCATCTTGTCTCGCTCAGGTCCTCGAGCGCGTCGGCGCGCGTCATTGGAAAGAACGCATCGCCGGATGCAACACCAAACATCCGCTCACCATCGATTTCGCGCTCCTCGCCGAGTTCGACCAGATCGTAGAACAACGCGCGCGTGACCTTCGCCCACAGATTGCGGCGCACGTGCAGATACGGCTTCAGTCCGCCGGTGCCGTCCTCGCGTTCGAAGCGCAATGCGTGCGCGTCGTCGCAAGAGATCCAATCATCAACATTGGTCCGGAAAAGCAAGCGCGGTCGGGACGCAGTGTCGTCCTGCCGCATCTCGACCGCCAAGAAGGGCGCGTCCTCGACCACGATCCCGATCTTCTCCACCGGGGTGACCAGAAAATACCTGTCACCCTCGCGCTTGAGGACGGAGGCGAAAAGCCTGACCAGCGGCGCACGGCCGATCGGAGTTCCCAGATAGAACCAGGTTCCGTCGGAGGCGATCCGGATATCGAGGTCGCCGCAAAAGGGCGGATCCCACAGATGGACCGGCGGCAGCCCCCTGTCCGCACTCTCCCGGACGGCTGCGGCAATGCCATCCAGACCCACGGTATCGTTCTGCCTTTGCTTCGCCATGGTTTGACTTAAGCCTGTGGATTGTCCTCAAGAAGCGGGGCGCCCGCGCGCAAAAGTGATCGACGCACCATAGCCTGACACCCCCCGAAAATAGCGTAAGCTACAGCGGTTTCGGCATCGGCTGTCCTCGATTCGCATGCTCGATCATGGTGCGCTTTTCGACCCATTGGCGCAGTTGTTGCATCGCTTTCGATAGATATATGGCCCAAAGCCTGTGCGAGAAATGGGCCCCGCGAGAATACCGGCCGCCTGCGGGCGGATGACAGAAGGAACGAAAAAATGCCGGCAGGCGGCGAAAGCATCGAAAAGCTGGAAGACATGATCGTTCGCGCCGCGGAATCGACCGCGACCCACGCACGCGCCGCAAAGGATGCGATCGGCACCGTCATCTTCGGTCAGGAGCGCGTGGTCGAACAGGCGCTGATCACGATCCTGTCAGGCGGCCACGGTCTTCTGGTCGGCGTCCCCGGGCTCGCCAAGACAAAGCTTGTGGAAACCATGGGTGTGGTGCTCGGCCTCGATGCCCGCCGCATCCAGTTCACGCCTGACCTGATGCCGTCCGACATTCTGGGCTCGGAAGTTCTGGAGGAAGCCCCCGGCGGCAAGCGCAACTTCCGCTTCCTTCCCGGTCCGATCTTCGCGCAACTGCTGATGGCGGACGAAATCAACCGTGCCAGCCCGCGCACCCAATCCGCGCTCCTGCAGGCGATGCAAGAACTGCATGTCACGGTGGCGGGACAGCGCCACGATGTGCCGAAACCGTTCCACGTGCTCGCGACGCAGAACCCGCTGGAGCAGGAAGGCACCTATCCGCTTCCCGAAGCACAGCTCGACCGCTTCCTGATGCAGATCGACGTCGACTATCCGGACCGCGATGCCGAACGCCGCATGCTGTTCGACACCACGGGTGCGGACGAATCGAAGCCGAAAGCGGCGATGAGCGCCGAGGACCTGATCGCGGCGCAGCGTCTGGTGCGGCGCCTGCCGGTCGGCGAGTCGGTGGTCGAAGCGATCCTCGCGCTGGTGCGTTCGGCGCGTCCCGAAAAGGACGACCAGGATCCCACCCGTCAGAAGATCGCATGGGGTCCGGGCCCTCGCGCCAGCCAGGCACTGATGCTCGCGGTTCGCGCACGCGCTCTGCTCGACGGACGGCTCGCGCCGTCGATCGACGATGTGATTGCGCTTGCCGAGCCCGTGCTGAAGCACCGCATGGCCCTCACTTTCCAGGCGCGCGCGGAAGGCGAGACGGTCGATGCCGTGATCGGCCAATTGAAATCGCGTCTTGGTTGATCGATGGCGATCGAGCCGAACGCCCTCAAGCTTGAAGCCGATGCGGTTCGACATGCGAGCGGTGAATCCCGCTCGCTCGCTTCGAGTCTGCCGCGGCTGATGCTTGAGTCGCGCCGGATCGCTGCGACGGTCATCCACGGCCTGCACGGGCGCCGGCGCTCCGGCTCCGGCGAGAATTTCTGGCAGTATCGCCGCTTCCTGTCCGGCGAGCCCGCACGCCGCGTCGACTGGCGGCGGTCTGCGCGCGACGACAATCTTTATGTGCGCGAGCAGGAATGGGAAGCCGCGCACACGGTCTGGATCTGGCCGGATCGCTCGCCGTCGATGAATTTCGTGTCCTCGCTCGCATCCGAAACGAAGCTCGAGCGCACATTGGTGATCGCGTTCGCGCTTGCCGAGATTCTCGTCGAGGGCGGCGAACGTGTCGGCGTTCCCGGCTTGCTGCGTCCGACCGCGAGCCGCAACGTAATCGACAAGATCGGTCAGGGCATCATCCACGACACCGCACAGCGGACCAGTCTGCCGCCGGGCTTTGCGCCCGCGCCGCTGTCGGAAGTCGTGCTGCTTTCCGACTTCTGGAGTCCGATTCCGGATTTTCGTCGTGCGCTCGCGCAATTGTCCGGAGCGCATGCACGTATCCATGTCGTGCAAATCGTCGATCCGGCCGAAGAGAGCTTCCCCTATTCCGGGCGCGTTGAATTTCTCGAGCCCGAAGGCGCCGGAAGCATCACCGCCGGCCGCGCCGAGACCTGGCGCAGCGATTATCTAGAAAAGCTATCCGCGCACCGCGCCGCCATGCGCGAGGAAGCCGACCGCGCGCATGCAAGCCTCATCATTCATCGCACGGATCGTCCGGCGAGCGAACTCGTGCTGGCGCTGCACGCGCGCATGGGCGAAGGCGGAAACATTCCGGTCTCGGCACCGGCGCGCTCCGCACAAGCGGAGGCCAGCGCATGATCGGCGGATTACCGCTCGGTTTCGCACAACCGCTGGTGCTGCTCGGCCTGCTCAGCCTTCCCGTGCTGTGGTGGCTGCTGCGGCTGATCCCGCCGCGCCCGCGCCGCATCGAGTTTCCACCGGCGCGTCTTCTGTTCGACATCACCCCGAAGGAAGAAACGCCGTCGCGCACGCCGTGGTGGTTGACGTTGCTGCGTCTGACGCTTGCCGCGCTTCTGATCATGGCGGCCGCGGGCCCAACATGGAATCCTTCGGTTGCGACCTCGGGCGGCTCGGGACCCCTTGTGCTGCTGATCGACGACGGCTGGGCCGCTGCCTCGACCTGGGACATCCGCATCCGCACCGGTGACGACATGCTGGCCCGCGCCGAAGCGGATGGGCGCGCTGCAGCGATCGTTCCGCTGTCCGAAACCGGCCGCGCTGCGACGCTGCAGACTGCTGCGGCCGCACGTGTTCAGCTTCAGCAGATGTCGCCAAAGCCACATGCCGTCGAGCGGGCCGATGCGCTGCCCGCGCTGACGCGCTTCCTCGCCATCGCGCCGAATGCAGAACTGGTCTGGCTGTCGGATGGCGTGCAACTGGGCCGTGCCGGCGAATTCGTGACCGGTCTGGCCCGCCTTCTCGAAGGTCGCACGCTGACCATCGTCGACGGCGGCGTCGCACACGCGCTGGCGCTCAGCGCGGCCGACAACAATGCCGGCGCGCTGACCGTCAAGGTTTCGCGCGCGACAACGGGCAACGATCATGCCGGCAGCGTTCGCGCCTACGACCTCAAGGGCCTGCTGCTCGCCGAGACGCCCTTCACGCTGAAGGCTGCCGAGCGCGAAACCGAAGCCATGCTCGATCTTCCCGTCGAACTGCGCAACGACATCGCGCGCCTCGAAATCGCAGGTGAGCGCTCCGCCGGAGCCGTGCAGTTGCTCGACAAGCGCTGGCGCCGTAGAAGCGTCGGCGTCATCACCGGCGCCACGGCCGACACCGCGCAGCCCCTGCTCGCGTCCACCTTCTATCTGCAACGCGCACTGGCGCCGTTCGCCGATGTCCGCATGGGTGAACGCGTGTCGCCATCCGACATGGTGGTGCGCTTCATCGACCAGAATGTGCCGATGCTGATCCTAGCCGATGTCGGCAACGTGGTCGGCGCGGCGCGCGAGCGCCTTGCCAAGTGGGTCGAGGACGGCGGCGTGCTGGTGCGTTTCGCAGGACCGCGCCTTGCCGCGTCCGACGACGAACTCGTCCCGGTGCGGCTGCGCCGGGGCGGCCGCACGCTCGGCGGTTCGCTGTCATGGGAGAAGCCGCAACCGCTCGCCGCGTTCTCGCGCGAAAGCCCGTTCGGCGGCATGTCCGTGCCCGGCGACGTGACCGTGAACCGGCAGGTTCTCGCGGAGCCGGAGGCCGGCCTTGCCGAACGCAGCTGGGCGACACTCAACGATGGCACCCCGCTCGTGACCGGCACGCGTCGCGGCAAGGGGATGATCATCCTGTTCCATGTGACGGCCGATACGCGCTGGTCCGACCTGCCGCTGTCGGGCGCATTCGTCGAAATGCTCAAGCGCATCGTCGCACTTGCGGGCTCGACCGCCACTGCCGAACAGGCCAGCGCTGAGCGCGACCGCGAGACGCTTGCCCCTGCCCGTACGCTGGACGGTTTCGGTGTGCTGAGCGCGCCGCCCGGCAGCGCAAAGCCCGTCCCCGCCAATTACACCAGCCGCGCGAGCGGTGATCATCCGCCCGGCTTCTACGGGCCTCCAGAAGGCCTGCTTGCCGTGAACACACTTATTGCCACTGACAAACCGGACGTGATCGACGTGTCCCCCCTGAATGCCCGCCGCGACGTCTATCGGGTAAGCGAACCGGCCGATCTGCGGGGCCCGATCTTCCTCGCCGGCCTTCTGCTCCTTCTGCTCGATGCGTTGGTGGTGTTCTGGCTCGCGGGCGGACTGAGCCGGCTGACCCGGCAGCGCCGTCGCGCGGTCGCGACCAGTCTCGCGCTTGCGATTGCGCTGTCAGGCTTTGGTGTCGACGGACGCGCTTTCGCGCAGACCGTTACGCCGCAGCAGCGCGCTGCGGTCACGCCGCCCGCCACGACCGACGACTTCGCGATGAAGGCGGCAAACGAAACCAAGCTCGCCTATGTCATCACCGGTGACTCAGAAACCGACGCCATCAGCAAGGCGGGACTGAGCGGGCTGACGATCTTCCTCGCGCAGCGCACCGCGCTTGAAGCCGGCGAGCCGATCGGGCTGGACATCACACGCGACGAACTCAACTTCTTTCCGCTGATCTACTGGCCGATCGTGCCAAGCGCCGCCAAGCCATCGCCCGAAGCACTCGCGCGCATCGACGCCTACATGAAACAGGGCGGCACGGTGCTGTTCGATACCCGCGACGCGATCATGGCGCCGCCCGGCCCCGGCGGTGAGGCGCGTAGCCCCGGCATGCTGGCGCTGCGTGAAATCCTGTCCTCGCTCGACATTCCGGAGCTTGAGCCGGTGTCGAAGGATCACGTTCTCACCAAGACTTTCTTCCTGCTGCGCGACTTCCCAGGCCGCTTCAATACCGGCCAGCTCTGGGTCGAAGCCCTGCCGTCGCAGGAAGACCTCGATGGCGAAACCGAAAACCGCAGGCCGGCGCGCGCCGGCGACGGCGTGTCCTCGATCCTCATCACGTCAAACGATCTCGCCGGCGCCTGGGCGATGCGGCCGGACGGCCAGCAGATGCTGCCGATGGTCTCGAACGAGCCGCGCCAGCGCGAAATGGCTTACCGCTCGGGCGTCAACATCGTGATGTACACGCTGACCGGTAACTACAAGGCCGACCAGGTGCATGTCCCCGCGTTGCTCGAAAGGCTCGGGCAATGAATTTCGGCATCTCCTTCGCGCCCCTCGTTCCCGCCTACGTCCTGTTTGCTGCGGCGGCGATCGCCATCGTGATTTCTGCGCTGCTGCTGTTCATCCGCAGCCGCGGCGCATTGTTCCGTGCGACCGCGATGGCGCTTTTGATCTTCGCGCTCGCCAATCCGTCCTTCACCCGCGAGGATCGCGAGCCGATCCCGTCGGTCGTTGCGGTCGTGATCGACAAGAGCCCAAGCCAGAATTTCGGCGACCGTGCGAAGCAGACCGAACAGGCGCGCGCGGACCTGATCGAGCGACTAGCGCGCATTCCCAATCTGGACGTGCGCACGGTCGAGGCCGGCGCAGCAGATGGCGAAACAGACGGCACGCGCCTGTTCAGCGCTCTCGGCGCGGCCTTGTCGGACGTGCCGCCGGACCGGATCGCCGGCGCTTTCATTATTACGGACGGGCGGGTGCACGACGTGCCGCCCGATGCTTCGCAGCTCGGCTTTGCGGCGCCGCTCCATGCGCTGGTCACCGGCGAAGCCAACGAGCGCGACCGCCGCGTGGTGCTGACCACCGCGCCGCGCTTTGGCATCGTCGGCCAGTCGCAGACCATTGCGTTCCGCGTACAGGATCAGGGCGTCGGCCCCTCGACCGCGCGTGTCACCATCCGACGCGACGGCGAGCAGATCGAAACGCGCAATGTTGCAACCAACACCAATGTGCGCGTGCAGATCCAGATTCCGCATGCCGGACCCAATATCGTCGAGATCGAAGCCTCCCCGCTCGAAAACGAACTGACGCCGGTGAATAACCGCGCCGTGGTTTCGATCGACGGCGTCCGCGACAAGCTGCGCGTGCTTCTCGTCTCCGGCGAACCGCATGCCGGCGAACGCACCTGGCGAAACCTCCTGAAGTCAGACGCGGCCGTCGATCTCGTCCACTTCACCATCCTGCGTCCACCGGAAAAGCAGGACGGCACGCCCATCAACGAGTTGTCGCTGATCGCCTTCCCGACCCGCGAGCTGTTCCAGCAGAAGATCGGCGAGTTTCACCTGATCATCTTCGATCGCTATGCGCGACAGGGCGTGTTGCCGATCGTGTATTTCGACAACATCGCCCGCTACGTGCGCGAAGGCGGCGCGGTGATGATTGCCGCCGGCCCCGACTACGCGAGCCCGACCTCGCTCTGGCGTACGCCGCTCGATGTCGTGCTGCCGGCCGAGCCGAGCGGCAAGATGATCGAGACGCCCTACCACGCGCGGCTGAGCGACCTCGGTAAGCGTCATCCCGTCACGCGTGCGCTCGAAGGCGCAGCGAACGAGCCCCCGCACTGGAGCCGCTGGTTCCGTCTCGTCGATGCGAAGGTCGGTGAGGGCTCCTCCGTCATGGAAGGTCCGGACGGCAAGCCGCTGCTGGTGTTGTCGCGTGAGGGCGAAGGCCGGGTTGCGCTCCTCCTCTCGGATCACATCTGGCTATGGGCCCGCGGCTTCGAAGGCGGCGGGCCGCATCTCGATCTGTTGCGGCGGCTTTCACATTGGCTGATGAAGCAGCCCGACCTCGAGGAAGAGGCATTGCGTGTCGCTGCGCGCGGCCGCGACCTCGCAATCGATCGCCAGACCATGGCGGAGACCGTTGATCCGGTGATCGTCACGACGCCCTCCGGCGAGACCCGCAGTGTGACCCTGCAGCAGGCCGAGCCCGGATTGTGGCGCGGCTCGACGCCTGCGAACGAACTCGGGCTCTGGCGCGCCAGCGACGGCAAGCTCACGACGCTCGTCAATGTCGGGCCGATCAATCCGCGCGAATTCGCGGAAGTCACCTCGACCACCGATACGCTGCGTCCGCTCGCCAATGCCACCGGTGGCGACGCGCGGCGTCTCGACGACGGCGGCAGCGTGAACGTGCCGCGGATCGTCGGCGTGCGTTCGAGCGAAACCTTCCACGGCGAGGACTGGATGGGATTGAAGTTGCGCGATGCCAGCGTGCTGCGCGGCATCGGCGTGCTGCCGATCTTTGCAGGCGTGCTGGGATTGTTGTTGCTGATCGGCTCGCTCGCCGCGACGTGGGCACGCGAAGGCCGATAAATCAGCCTTCGATGGCACGCGAAGGCCGCTGGATCGTCTCGGCGCAGCAGACAACTACGACGCGTCCGGCCAGTCCGGACGTACCGCGCCTTTGACGCCCTCGAAAGCGCCGTCCACCAGTTCCGCGACAAGCAGGCGGGCCGGATCGACCGGGCCCGGCATTTTCACGCGGCCGCGCGGCACCCGCTTGAATCCGACCCGCGCGTAATAGGGCTCGTCGCCGACCAGGATCATCAGCTTGTGGCCCCGCTCCCTGGCGTCAGCCAGTGCCCGCTGCATCAGGGCGAGCCCGATACCACGGTCGCGGAATGGCGGCTCGATCGTGAGCGGGCCGAGAAGGAGCGCCGGCGTGTCCCCGATC
>NZ_DATMRV010000198.1:0-11153 GCF_035565795.1 Pseudorhodoplanes sp. | reverse complement strand
ATCCGGTACAATTGTGTTGCCGTTTGAATTGGATATCGGTTCGACGGGACCAGAAAGATTTCTCTGAGCACGCGACTCGTTATCGACCGTCACGAGACGCAGGGTCGCTTTCATCGCTTCGATCGCGCCGACCCGCCGCTTCGAACAGCGCGATCGCACCGATCATCATCGCGGCACCAAGCCACTGGATCGGACTCAACCACTGCCCGAGGATCACGGCAGCAAACAGGATGCTGAGCAGCGGCTCGACATTGCTCAGCATGGTGGCGCGCACCGGGCTGAGATAGCGAAACGACGCAAAGAAGCACAGAAGTCCGACAGCGATACCCACGCCGGCTCCGACGATGCCGAGCCATCCGAGCGTGTTCGACGGCAGGGACCATGCATCGAGGAGTGACGTGATCACGGCAAAGGACGCGCCCGCAAGCCCAGTCACATACAGGTTGACCTGCGTGCTGGTCGCGTAGCGTTGAGCCTGCGCTGCGCAAAGGATGGAGCCACAAATGGTGACGGCCGCTAGCGCCGCCAGCGCAACCCCGGTCATCCCGAGCGTATCGAAGGTCGGCGCGAGCGCCAGCGCGAGACCGGCAAGCGCCCCCAGCGCCAGCAGGAGCTTGCCACCGGTCAACCGTTCGCCGCCGCGCCAATGGGCGATCACGGCGATAAGGATCGGATGAACGAAGAAAATCAGAACCGCGACGCTGACAGGAATATACGCGACCGCGCCGATGAATCCGTAGACCATCACGGCGGAGAAGACGCCGCAGGCGAGACACCAGCGCAGGGCCGCACGGCTGATGCGAAAGTGCTGGCGGAACACGACAACCAGAACGGCCAGCAATGTCGCTCCGATCACGCCGCGCAAGGTCACGACCGTGAGGACATTGCTGCCGTTATCGAGGGCAATTTTCGCAGCGATCGGCCCGATGGCAAACGCAATCGTCGACAGGAGAACGAGGGCGATACCGACACGCCATTCCTCGCGCGTCGCGCTCTTTGCGGCCATGGATGTCATGAAGGAGGTCGTTGGGCGGGGTGAATTGCGAAAGGTTCCGCAGCATGCCTTCGCGGGACTTTCGCGGCTTCACTTGCTCGCGTTTGGAGGTCCAGTCAACTACTGTAAACTACTGGAGCCCCTGCAAATTGAGGTGACAGTGTGACGCCGAACAACACCATCTGTCTTTGGTTCGACAAGGATGCCGAGGATGCGGCGCGCTTCTATGCCACGACCTTTCCCGACAGCGCCGTACGCGCCGTTTTCAAGGCGCCGAGCGACTTTCCCGGCGGCAAGAAGGGCGACGTGCTGACCGTGGAATTCACGGTTCTCGGTATCCCCTGTATCGGCCTCAACGGCGGCCCGGTGTTCAAGCATTCGGAAGCCTTCTCGTTCCAGGTCGCGACCGACGACCAGGACGAAACCGACCGCTACTGGAACGCCATCGTGGGCAATGGCGGGCAGGAAAGCGCCTGCGGCTGGTGCAAGGACAAATGGGGCCTGTCCTGGCAGATCACGCCACGGGTCCTCACCGACGCGCTCGCGGCCGGCGGCGATGAAGCCAGGCGCGCATTCGAGGCGATGATGACGATGACGAAGATCGACGTCGCCGCCATCGAGAAGGCGCGACGCGGCTAGCCGCGCCCTATTGCTGCTTGATACCGACGGCCTTCACCACCTCCGGCCAGCGCTTCAGCTCACTCTTGATGAAGGCATCGAATTGCTGCGCCGAACCGCCAACGATGTCGGCGGCTTGTGCACCGGAAATCGCGGTGCGCGCGGTCGGCGTCTGCAGCACCTGATTGAAGATGCCGTTGATGCGCTGAACGAGTGCAGGGTCCATGCCCGCAGGGCCTGCGATGCCGTGCCAGACCGCCACGTCGAAGCCCGGTATGGTCTTCGCGACCGGCGGTGTATCGGGCAATTGCTGCATCGGCGCCTTCGCAAGGCCGGCGAGCGCGCGAACCTTGCCCTCCTTGATCTGACCGAGCGCGGTCGACACGGTGATGACGGCGGTGTCGGCTTCGCCGCGCAGCAACGCCGTCAGCATTTCAGAACCGGACCGGTAGACCACATTGACCAGATCGATGCCGGCCTGCGTGTTGAGGTAAGCCATGAACAGATGCGTCCAGTTGCCCACGCCCGCGGATGCGTAATTGAACTTGCCCGGCTGCTTCTTCGCCGCGGCGATGAAATCCGCGAGCGTGGTGTAGGGCAGGTCCGGCCGGATCAGCACCACCGCCGGCAGATTGGCGACGTGCACGATCGGCGTGAAGGCTGTGTGCGGATCGTAGGGAAGCTTGGCGCCCAGCACATGCGAGACTGCATTCGGCCCGACCTCGGCCAGGAACAGATTGTAGCCGTCCGGCTTTTCACGCACGACCGCCGCCGCTGCAATGGTGCCGCCGGCGCCCGGCCGGTTTTCGACGATCAATGGCTGGCCATTTGCGAATTGCGAAAAGCCGTTCGACAGATTGCGCGACAGCGTGTCGGCCGCCCCGCCCGCACCCACCGTCACCAGCAGCCGCACCGGTCGATCGGGCCATTGCGCCGCCGACTGTGCCTGCGCTCGATGTGGCCATGCCAGTGCCGCGCCGCCCATGACTCCCAGAAAGTCGCGCCGTCTCATCTTGTCCTCCCAGCCATGTCTTATTTTTCGGGAGATCATATCTGGCGCGATGGGGCATTCAAGGCGCGCAACGCACCCTGCCCTCCGTATTATTCCGCAATAGACAAGCTCCACGTTTCGTTATTCTGCGCGGATGTTGTAACCACGGGACGCGATCGCGCTCAGGGGGATATATGCCGGACGCCGCCTACGACATCGAACACCGCTGGGTCCACGTCCAGTACAAGGAAGACGCGGCCTTCGTCGAAACCTACGGCTTCTCCGGCAATCAGGGCGCGGTCAATCTTGAAGGCCTGCTGATGACGCCGAAGGGCGTGCCCTCCGACACCCTGCTGATCTTCATGCATCCGGCCTCGACGCTGCAGCTTCTTCCAGTTCCGCAGGCGACCGTGAAGGCCGGATGGCATGTGCTGTGCGCGGCGAGCCGCTACGCGAAGAACGACACCGCGCTGATCCTCGAAAAGGTGCTGCTCGATCTCGGTGCCTATATCCGCCATGCGAAAGAGCAATGGGGCTACAGGAAGATCGTGCTCGCCGGCTGGAGCGGCGGCGGATCGCTCGCCCTGTTCTATCAGTCGCAGGCCGAGCGTCCCACCATCACGCACACGCCGGCGGGTGATCCGGTCGGCATCGCGAGCGCAGGGCTGATCCCGGCTGATGCGGTCATCGTCCAGGCGGCGCACATCTCGCGCGCGACGATGCTGCGCGACATGCTCGACCCCTCGGTCAGGGACGAGCGCGATCCTGACAATCGCGATCGCGCGCTCGATATCTACGACAAGAGCAATCCGAACCAGCCGCCTTATTCGGCGGACTTCATCGCGGTGTATCGAGCGGCGCAGCTCGCGCGCATGCGAAGGATCACCGCATGGGTGAAGGATACGCTGGCGACATTGAAGGCGCGCAATACCGCCGAGCTGGAGCGCGGCTTCATCACCCACCGCACGCTGGCCGAACCGCGCTTTCTCGATCCCTCGCTCGACCCAAACGATCGCAGGCCGAACTGGTGCTATCTCGGCAATCCGGAGACAGCCAATACCGGCCCGGTCGGGCTCGCACGCTTCTCGACGCTCCGGGCATGGCTGTCGCAATGGTCGATCGATGACTCAAATGCCGATGGCTTGCGTTGTGCGGCGCAGATTTCGGTGCCCTTGCTGGCGATCGAGAATTCGGCCGATGACGCCGTGCCGCAGCCGCACACGGCAGCGATCTTCAAGGCGGCGGGCAGCGCCGATAAAACGATGCATGTGATCAAGGGCGCGACGCATTATTATGCGGGGCAGCCTGACAAGCTCGCCGAAGCTTTGGCGATCACGCGCCAATGGCTGACGGAACGGGAACTCGCGTAACCGGGTCTAGGGCAGTCCCGCTTTCCTCAGCCCCTCCACGATGCGCTGGAAGTCGCGCGCGTCCCGATACGGCAGCACGCGCTCGCGCTGCGCGAGCGAGAAATCGGGATTGACCTTGAGCAGCTCTGCCCAGACCTCGCGCGCGCCATCGATGCGGCCGAGATGGCCATAGCAGGCGGCGAGCAGCATGCGGCTGGCATCGGTGCCGGGCGTGCGCGTGATCCGTTTAAGGAGATGCTCGGCCGCAGCCTCGTAATCTCCGAGCGCGAAATGCGCCTGCGCCACGAAATGCAGCGCGATCGGCGGATAATGCGGATCAAGACGCATGGCCATCGCGAATTCTTCCAGCGCCTCGGCCGCCTGTCCCGCATAAGTCAGCGCAAGTCCCATCGCCGTGTGGCCCTGGGCGAAGTTCGGATCGATGGCAATCATCTCACGGCATTCGGCGAGAGCGCCGGCATGATCGCGACGCCATAGCAGCACGCTCGCAAGCGCCATGCGGCACACCGGCTCTTGTGCATCCAGCTCGACCGCGCGGCGCGCCCAGCGCTCGGCATCGTCCAGTGCCTGCGCGGGATCTGTCGCCCAACCGCTCGAATATTCCGATATGCCGGCGAGCGAGAGGCCCGCATGCGGAGCGGCGAAGCGTGAATCGATCTCAATTGCTCGCCGATGCAGCGCCTTGGCTTGCTCAACCGCTTCGCGGGTCCCGCGGCCGAGCATCTGGCGGGCCCGTAGCCAGAACTCGTAGGCCTGGACATTCGAGGTAGCGCGCCGCGTCAGACGCTCTCCTTCTTTCCGGGTCAATCTGACCGCCAGCACGTTGACGATCTTCTCCACGACCTCGTCCTGCGTCTCGAAAATGTCAGTAAGGTCGCGATCAAATCGTTCGGCCCAGAGGTGGCCACCATTCGTGGCGTCGATCAGCTGTGCGGTGATGCGCACGCGATTGCCGACCTTGCGGATCGAGCCTTCGAGCACAAATCGCACACCAAGATCGTGTGCGATGTCCTGCACCTTCGCCGACCGGCCCTTGTATGCGAACGACGAATTGCGCGCGATCACGAACAGGCCGGAGACCTTGGAAAGATCGGTGATCAGATCCTCGGTGATGCCGTCGCTGAAGAATTCCTGCTCGATGTCGCTGCTCATGTTCATGAATGGCAGCACGGCGATCGAGGGCTTGTCCGGAAGCACCGGAGGCTCCGTTTTCGATATGCGCGCGGATAATCCCAGCGGCGCGATGCGGTAGACATGGACCGCCGTCGCGATGTTCTTCAGCGACTGGTCGCCGAGATCCTCCACCACAATGTCCGGCCGGTCATGCACGAAATCGCGAACGGCGCGGGAGATATAGAGCGTGCCGGGCTCGGCAATGCCTTCGAGCCGGGCGGCGACATTGACGCCATCGCCGTAGATGTCGCCCTCCTCCACCACCACATCGCCGAGATTGATACCGATGCGGAACTCGATCCGGCGGTCTTGCGGCTCATCGGCGTTGCGATCCGCCATCCCCTGCTGGACCTCGATGGCGCAGCGGACCGCCCGAACCGGGCTTGCGAACTCGGCAAGGAACCCGTCGCCGGTCGTCTTGACGATCCGGCCCTGATGCTCTGCGATTTTCGGATCGATAAGCTCACGCCGGTGCGCGAGGAAACGCTCGAGCGTCCCCTCCTCGTCGACGCCGACCAGACGCGAATAGCCCGCAACGTCTGCGGCGAAGATGGCGGCGAGCCTGCGTTCCATGTCTGTTCGGTTCCCGGGGAAAGCGCCGTCACAATCCGAGCGTCCCCCACAACACTTCCTTAGCTTGAGATATGCTCAACAGGTCAACACTCAATTTGCTTTCTGACCCAACATGTTGAGAGAGATTCGTCATGAGCCTCAATCTGAATGATGTTCCGCCGCGCCGCGCCACCGGGCTGGCAATCGTGCTGGCTGCGATGGGCGCGATGTCCTCGCATGAGGCGCAGGCGCAATCGGCCCCCAATCTGGTCGGCACCTGGAAGGGCCAGGCACAGGCGGTATTCCTTGGCGCGAATCCCTACCGGAAGACGGAAAACAAGGGGCCGAACTTCTCGAAGGACGTGCGCGAATTCACATTCGTCATCAAGGAGCAGCACGACAACCGGTTCAGCGGCGAATCGACCGAAGGCAAGCGTAAGGAACAGCTCATCGGCGCCATTTCGACCGACAACAGGACCGGAATCGTGCTCGACGACGACGGACAATACCTCATCACGATCCGCGATCTCGATACGATCGATGCCTGTTACAGCCACCACAATGCCAAATCGAAGGTCGTGGCCTGTTACGCCTGGAAGCGGCAGAAATAGCCGTAACGCCCGGTCGACAACGGACAATCCAGCAGCATGTCAGATGTCGCAACGCGCACCGGACCCGCCGTCTATTTCGATGGCGTCACGGCCGCGCGGCATGACGTGACGGTGACATGCGGCCAGAGCGCAATCGACATCAGCGACGCCGGCGGATTGGTGATTGCGCAATGGCCCTACAGCCGGCTCACCCATCTCAACGCGCCAGCGCATCTGTTCCGGCTTGGCCTGCGCGACAGCGACAGGCTGGAGCGGCTGGAGATTGCCGATAATGCACTCGCAGAGACCATCGACCAGGCCTGTCCGAATATCGACCGGACCGATGCCGCGGACCGGTCGGCGCGCCGCGGTGCGGTCGTCTTAAGTCTTGCCGCGGTCGCGTCGCTGTTGCTGGTTGCCTTCTATGGTGTGCCGCAGATCGCCGATCAGATTGCGCGCGGACTTCCGTATCAGATTGAACAGCATCTGGGCCGCGCCGCCGATATCCGCTTCCGGACAAGTTTCGACACAGCTCCCAAACAGCGCCCATTCGAATGCGGCGACGGCCCGAACGAGATCGAGGGCAAGGCGGCGTTCGACGCACTGATGGCGAAGCTGGTGAAAGGCGCCGGCCTTGCGACCCCCGTCCATGCCTCCGTAGTCCGGCGCGAGGAACCCAATGCCTTCGCACTGGCCGGCGGCCACGTCTATGTTCTGCGCGGACTGATCGAAGCCGCAAAGGATGTCGACGAAGTCGCCGCTATCATTGCGCATGAGCTCGGACATGTTGCCAATCGGGACGGCACGCGCGGCATCGTGCAATCCGCAGGCGTCTCGCTGATCTTCGGCATGCTGCTGGGCGATTTCGTCGGTGGCGTCGCGGTGGTTGCGGCGGCGCAATCGCTGCTGCAGGCGCGGTTTTCACGCAATCAGGAAACTGCCGCCGACGATTTCGCGGTGCTGACGCTGCAGGAGCTGAACGCCGACCCGCACGCGCTCGCGAACTTCCTCGATCGCGTCGCGCGGCATCCGGGCCAGAACGGCATGTCGATCTTTCTCGGCCATCCCTCTGTCCCCGAGCGGGTGGCGCGGATCATCGCGATGTCGCCCGCCCGGCGAGACGGCCAGCCTCTGCTCGATGCGGCGCAATGGCAGGCCTTGAAACGGATCTGCGCGGACCACAGGTAATCTCTGGCGATGCGCGCCGCCCGATGGCCGCATCATCGCGCCTATCTGTTATAAGGGCCATGATGACTGCACCCGGGCAACACTCTGACGTCGTCGATCTCACACCTGACGATCTGGATGCGCTGCGACGCGCCGTGCATGCGCTCGAACATCCGAGCCTTGCGGCGCGCCTGACCGCCATGGTCGGAAAGCCGATCGAACTGATCGGCTATGCACTCCCGGCTCCCGCATCAAGGGCGATCTCGACCGCGACCTCCAAGGCGCTGGAGATGGCGCTGAAGGTGGCGATCAAGACCATGCGCCGTGATCCGCTGGCCGGCTCCCAATTGCTTCATCGCGCGCTCGTCAGCGCGTCCGGCGCTGCCGGAGGTGCGTTTGGGCTTGCGACACTTCCGATCGAACTGCCGATATCGACGATCATCATGCTGCGATCGATTGCCGATATCGCGCGCAGCGAAGGCGAAGACCTGTCGGACCCTGAAGCCGCCCTGTCCTGCGTCGAGGTGTTCGCGCTGGGCGGGCGATCGGGCTCCGATGACGCATCGGAAAGCGGCTATTTCGCCTTGCGTGGACTGCTGGCGAAATCGGTGACGGAAGCGGCCCGCTATGTCGCACAGCGCGGCGTTGTCGCAGAGGGCGCACCGGTGCTTGTCCGCTTCATCGCCGATGTGGCATCCCGTTTCGGTGTGGTCGTGACGCAGAAAGTCGCGGCGCAAGCCCTGCCGGTGATCGGAGCGCTTGGCGGCGCTGCGGTCAATTATGCCTTCCTCGAACACTTCCAGGATGTGGCGCGCGGCCACTTCACTGTCCGCCGCCTGGAACGTGTTTACGGAAAAGAACTCATCGAAAAGGAATACACCCGCCTTGCCGAACGCGACTGACGCTACGCCACGCCCCGCCGCAATTGTGGCCGTCGTAACGCTTGCACTCTTCTGCTGTGCCAATGCCCGCGCGCAGGATTTGCCGCCTCCTCCCGAAGTCGCAGGCATTCCGATCCCGGACGGTCAGATCGATCGCGCGATCGGCGAACTTGACAGGCTCGCGGCGACGATCATGCAGCGAAGCGGCATTCCGGGCATGGCGGTCGCGGTCGTGCGCGACGGGCGCATGGTCTACGCGAAGGGCTTCGGCGTTCGCAAGGTCGGAGCACCGGAAACGGTCGATGCCGATACCGTCTTCCAGATCGCCTCGCTGTCGAAGCCTGTCACCGCGACAGTGGTCGCGCGTCAGGTGCAGGCAGGCGTCGTCGGGTGGGACACGCCGGTCGTGAAGCATCTGCCATGGTTCAGGCTGAAGGACCCATGGGTCACCGCGCATGTCACGATCGGCGACCTGCTCAGCCACCGCTCCGGTCTGCCGGACCACGGCGGCGACGCTCTTGAAGATCTGGGCTTCAACCGGCGTCAGGTGCTCGAGCGGCTGCGCCTGCTGCCGCTCGCGCCGTTCCGGATCAGCTACGCCTATACAAATTTTGGATACACGGCAGCCGCGGAATCCGTAGCGGTCGCTTCGAAAAAAGATTGGGCTTCACTGGCCGCCGACGTACTGTTCAAGCCGCTCGGCATGACATCGACCAGCACGCGCTTTGCAGATTTCGAAAAGCGCAGCAACCGCGCCCTCGGCCACATCAAGGTCGGCGACACCTTCCAGCACAAGTATCAGCGCAAACCCGACGCACAGGCGCCCGCCGGCGGCGTCAGTTCATCAGTCAACGATCTCGCGCGCTGGCTCGCGATGGTGACGCAAGGCGGGATGGCTGATGGTCGCACCTTCATTGAAAAGAAGGCGTTGCTGCCGGCGATGTCGGCGCAATCGTTCTCGAGTCCCGCAGCGACCTTCACCGCGCGGCCGGGCTTCTACGGATACGGCTTCAATGTCGGCGTCACGCCGGCCGGGCGAATGAGGTTCAGCCATTCGGGTGCGTTCTCGCTGGGCGCGGGCACCAATCTTGTCATTCTGCCGTCGGCGAATGTCGCAATTATCGTGCTGACCAATGCGTGGCCGACAGGCGCGCCCGAGGCGCTCGCAGCGGAGTTCATGGACCTCGTCGAGTTCGGAAAGATCGAGCGCGACTGGTACCCGCCCTATCACGCGATGATGTCGAGGTTCAACGCACCGGTCGGAAGCCTTGTCGGCAAGCAGGCACCGGCGAAGCCCGCACCGGCCGCGGCGCTGTCCGCTTATGCCGGCACCTATGCGAGCGACTATTTCGGACCAGCGCAAGTGCTGCAGCGCGCGGGCGGCCTCGTCCTGAAGCTCGGGCCGGCCGGCAGGGAATTTCCGCTCCGGCATTGGGACGGAAATGCGTTCACCTTCAAGCCATCGAGTGAAAACGCGACGGATGGCTCGATCTCGCTCGCGACGTTCAAAACCGCCTCGAACGGACGCTTTCGCGAGCTCACGATCGAATATCTGAACGAAGAAGGGCTGGGCGCGTTCACGCGCAAATGAGCACGACGGGCATCATCGTCGCCCGTCGAACGATCAGGCTGACATGTGGATGGCGATCTGCTTCGGCGGAAACGCGCTGTGCTGCGTCGTCATACTCGCCACCACGTATGTCAAACGCCGCGCCTATGTGACGGTTCGTCCGCCCAAGAACCTGCGGCGCTAACAGTTCGCGCAGTTGTTCGGCGGCGGCGGCACGTCGTCGAGTTCGGGCGAGGATGGCTTCTGATAGTCCTGGGACGGCTCTGCGCCCTCGATCATCTGATCGAGTGGCATCCTGATCAGCGGCAGACGCCGGGGTGTGTCGTCCGTGACGCAGGTCCCGCCGACTCCGAGCACGGACTGTTCGCAGGCCTGCAGGGTCGCGATACCGCAGGTCCTGGTCCCGTCGTAATACGACGCGCAATATTGCGCCGCCGCGATATGCGGGACGGCGGACAGCATGAGACCAAAAACGAGAGCGCGCATATTCAACATCACCTGCAACACGGGCGCTGCCTATAACATATCGGGCAGACCTGTGCCTGCTCGTGTTAAGCCGCTCTTGCATCGGGCCGCCTGCCGCGTCTGACCGGCTTTTGAGTTTGACGCGCGCGCAAAGCTGTTACCATCCGTGCGGTCCCCCACGGGTCGTTCCAATGTCGAGCTTCGATCTCGCCTTGTCCGTCGCACTCGGTATCGCGCTGGCCGCATCGACCGGCTTCCGCGTCTTCCTGCCGATGCTGATTGCCGGTGCCGCCGCCTATACCGGCTACCTGCCGCTGGACGAGAGTTTCGCATGGCTCGCGACGCCCCTAGCCCTCACGATGCTCGGCGTAGCAGCACTCGTCGAGATCATCGCCTATTACGTCCCCGGCATCGACAACCTGCTCGACACATTGGCCGCCCCTGCGGCACTCGTCGCGGGAACCGTGCTGTCGGCGGCGGTCATGACCGATCTGCCGCCCGCCGTGAAATGGACAGCGGCCATCGTCGCAGGCGGCGGCGCTGCGAGCCTCACCCAGGTCGTCACGACCATGGTGCGGGCCAAGTCCACGATCTTCACCGGGGGGCTGGGCAACTCGACCCTCGCAACAGCCGAACTCGGTGGCGCTTTCGTTCTGCCGCTGCTGGCGCTTGTCGCTCCGCTGATCGCGGTCGGAATCGTGTTGCTGTTGCTGTGGCTGGCGTTCCGGGCGCTCAGGAAACTGCGTGGTATCGCCGGCGGACGAACCAACGCACCGCCGCAA
>NZ_DATMRV010000197.1:0-22267 GCF_035565795.1 Pseudorhodoplanes sp. | reverse complement strand
AACTCCGAGTCCTTCCACCTCCAGTTCGACGGTATCGTTAGGCTCCAGGAATCTCATCTGTTGCAGCCCGCAGCCGTTGCCGACGTGCCGGATCCAAGGAACTCGCCGGGGTAGATCCCGCGTTCGAACGCATTCGGGGTCGCTCGCCTCACGCGCCATCAAACGGCCGAAGCGGGCTTGCTCGTCGACGAGGCGAGCCGCACCATCGGCAGAACCAGCGCCAACGTCGTGCTTCGTGATGGACGGGCACGCAACCAACATCAAAGAGATGGAATCGATGCCGGGGCTCGCTCTCACCGAGCGCGGCACGAACCACTCATGGAGCGTGCGCGACAACGAACCCTGCGTCCTGGCCGCGGTGCTGGTGAGTTCGAATCCGGTCGGCGAGGCGCACTAGCATCGCCGCAACGCAGCTCGCACTCAGGCGTTTAACCAGCCGAAATGGACCGGAAAGCCCTCGCCCTGAAGCAGCGCGAGGGTCTCATAGAGCGGCAACCCGACGACGTTGGTGTAGGAGCCGACGAGCTTCACCACGAAAGTGCCGGCGAGCCCCTGGATGGCGTAACCGCCAGCCTTGCCGCGCCATTCGCCCGAGGCGAGATAAGCTTCGATATCCTCGCTGGAGAGCCGCTTGAAGCGGACCCGCGTCTCCACCATCCGCTGCCGGAAGCTCTCCTTGGGAGTCACCATGCAGACCGAGGTATGGACGCGATGATTGCGCCCCGACAGAAGCCGCAGGCACTGCCCGGCTTCGTCGAGAAGTTCCGCCTTGGGCAGGATGCGCCGGCCGACCGCCACGACCGTGTCGGCGGCGACGATGAAAGAGCCGCGCAGTTCCTCGTTCAACCGCACAGCTTCCAGCGCGGCTTCCGCCTTGGCCCGGGCGAGACGCGTCGCGCAGGCGCGCGGCAGCTCACCCTTGTAGGGCATCTCATCGACGTCCGCGGGCTGCAGGGCGTCGGGCTCAATCCCGGCCTGGTTGAGGAGCGTGAGCCTGCGGGGCGAACCGGAAGCAAGGACGAGTTTGGGCCGGCCGATCATGGGATGGTGCGCGGTTAGGGAAAGCCCGGCGGACGCGGGAAACGCCGCGAATGGGGCGCAAGACCTATCGGAATCGGGCGCTTTTAACAACCGTACTGAACGTCAATCCGCCATCCGCCCCGGCCCGCCGAACCGCTCCAGGATCTTGTCCATCAGCTGATCCCGCACGGCCCGATAAGCCTCCAGCTTCTGCTCCCGGGTGTCTCCGACATCGCTCGGGTCCGGGGTCGGCCAGTATTCGACCTCGGCCGCGAGGGTGCGTGTCAGGTCCAGCGCCTTGTGATGCGCCTCCGGCGACAGCGTGACGATCAGGTCGAAATTCAGCCCTTCCCAGTCCTCAAGCTCCTCGAAGGTCTGCGGCTTGTGTTTGGAGATATCGAGCCCGATTTCGTCCATCACCGCGGCCGCGAACAGATCCGGCTCCCCCGTCTTCACGCCGGCTGAGCCCGTATAGATTCGCTTGCCGAACAGATGGCGGAACAAGGCCATGGCCATCGGCGATCGGATCGAATTCATACCGCAGGCGAATAGGACGGACTGCGGCCGTGAACCGGGCTGCATCGCGCGTTCAGCCCTTCCAGTGCAAGACGCAGATCAGGGTGAACAGGCGTCGCGCGGTGGCAAAGTCCATGTCTACCTTGCCGTTCAGCCGCTCCTGCAGCAGGTTCGAGCCTTCGTCATGCAGACCGCGACGCCCCATATCGATCGCCTCGATCCGGTCCGGCGTCGCCGTGCGGATCGCGGCATAATAGCTGTCGCAGATCATG
Source organism: Pseudorhodoplanes sp. (assembly GCF_035565795.1). Taxonomy (GTDB): domain Bacteria; phylum Pseudomonadota; class Alphaproteobacteria; order Rhizobiales; family Xanthobacteraceae; genus Pseudorhodoplanes. Next base: position 20,459 of record NZ_DATMRV010000197.1, on the reverse strand, counting down.
AAATAGTCCCGCACGATCTTGCGTAGCGGCGACAGCGAAAGCAGATGCGCCACCACCGGAGCGCCGTCCGGCGTCCGGATGTCGAACACAAGGCGATTGTCCGCCATGCTCAGATGCAGCGCGTATTTGCCGACATCCTGGCCGACCGGCTGAAAGGAATTCTCCTCGATCAGGTCATAGATCGCGACCGCCCGCTCGTGCTCGACGTCCGGACCGGACCGCCCGATCGACTCCTCATCGAGCGTCACTGCCACGAGCTTCGATGCGGAGGGCGCGTCCGTCATCTCATCGCCTGTTCAACCGGATCGCGACCGAACGTGCATGCGCTCCGAGCCCTTCTGCTTCGCCAAGGGCGATCGCAGCGGGACCGAGCGCGGCGAGCTGATCCGGACCGCATTTCAGGATCGAGGTGCGCTTGACGAAATCCAGCACGCCGAGGCCCGAGGAAAACCGTGCCGAACGCGCCGTTGGCAGCACGTGGTTGGAGCCCCCGACATAGTCGCCGATGGCTTCCGGCGTATATCCCCCGACGAAGATCGCCCCGGCATTGCGGATCTTGCCGATCAGGCTTTCTGGATCGGCCGAAATCAGTTCGAGATGCTCGGGCGCCAGCGCATCGACCAGCGGGATCGCCTCGTCGAGATCGCGCGTGAGAATGGTCGCACCGAAATCGCGCCACGAAGCGCCGGCGATCGGCGCACGCGGCAGCGTCTTGAGCTGCGACATCACGGCGGCTTCGACATCGTCGGCAAGCCGCACATCGTTCGTGATCAGGATCGACTGCGCGGCCTCGTCGTGCTCGGCCTGCGCGAGAAGGTCCGCCGCGATCCAGTCCGGATTGCCCGTACCATCCGCCAGAACCAGCACTTCGGAAGGTCCCGCAATCATGTCGATGCCGACCTTGCCGAACACCTGCCGCTTGGCCGCGGCGACATAGGCGTTGCCCGGCCCCACGATCTTGGACACCGGCTTTATCGTCCGGGTGCCATAGGCCAGCGCCGCGACAGCCTGTGCGCCGCCGACCCGGTAGATCTCATCGACCCCACCGAGCTTCGCGGCCGCCAGCACCAGCGGATTGATGACGCCGTCCGGCGTCGGCACCACCATCACAATGCGCGGTACGCCCGCGACCTTCGCCGGCACGGCGTTCATGAGCACGGACGACGGGTAAGCCGCCGTGCCGCCCGGCACGTAGAGCCCGACCGCCTCGATCGCCGTCCAGCGATGACCCAGTTCGACGCCGAGCGCGTCGGTGAAGCGGTCGTCCTTCGGCTTCTGGCGGATATGGAAGGCCTCGATCCGGTCGCGCGCGAGCTTCAGCGCATCCAGCGCCTGCGGGTCGCACGCCTTTTCGGCGGCATCGATCTCGGCCGCGGTCACGCGCAGGCCAAGCTTGCCGAGGTCCACCCGGTCGAACTTCCGGGACAGGTCGATCAGAGCCTCGTCGCCCCGCGCGATCACATCGGCCACGATGCCGCGGACGGCTGTCTCGACGTCGGCTGAGACTTCCCGCTTGGTGGCGAGGAACTCCTCAAATCGCGAGGCGAAATCGGCGCTGCGGCTGTCGAGACGGATTGGCATATCGTCGTGATGACGCGCGGAACCGGGCGCGTCAACAGAATCGCTGTAATGGCGCGACGGCTCTATTCCCCTCCCCCCGCGAAACGGCGGGGAGGGGTCGCGGGTGGAGGGCACTTTGCCAAATCCGGCCCCTCCCCCGATCTCCTTCGCTAACGCTCAGTCGATCGCCCCTCCCCCCGCTTCGCGGTGGGAGGGAAAAGAGAGAGGTCTGCGTCCGTGACGGACTAGGCCGCCCCGGCCTGCTGGTCGCGAATGGCGACCGCGGCTTCCAGGTCGACCGACACGAGCTGGGAGACGCCGCGCTCGGCCATGGTCACACCATAGAGCCGGTTCATCCGCGCCATGGTGATCGGATTGTGCGTGATGATGACGAAGCGCGTGTCGGTAATGCGGGTCATCTCTTCAAGCAGGTCGCAGTACCGCTCGACGTTGTGGTCGTCCAGCGGCGCGTCCACTTCGTCCAGCACACAGATCGGCGCAGGATTGGTGCGGAACACCGCGAAGATCAGGGCCATCGCCGTCAGCGCCTGCTCACCGCCCGAAAGGAGCGAGAGCGACTGGAGCTTCTTGCCCGGAGGCTTCGCCATGATCTCCAGCCCGGCCTCGAGCGGATCATCGCTTTCGATGAGCTGCAATTCGGCTTCGCCGCCACCGAACAAACGCGTGAACAGTTCCTTGAAGTGGGAATTCACCACTTCGAACGATGCCAGAAGCCGCTCGCGCGCTTCGCGGTTCAGGTTCTGGATGCCCTGGCGCAGCCGCTTGATCGCTTCCACGAGATCATCGCGTTCGGTCACCAGCGAAGTGTGCTGAGTCTCGACCTCGGTCAATTCCTCTTCCGCACGCAGGTTGACGGCGCCAAGCCGCTCACGCTCACGCCGGAGCTTTTCGAGATCGGCCTCGACCTCCGCGACATCCGGCAGCGTCGTGCCTTCGGTGATCTCGGCCAGGGCCGCAACGCCCTGCGGCTCGACTTCCAGCATCTCGCGGATTTCGTGCTCGATATCGGCGACGCGACGGCGCGCGCCTTCGCCGCGCTCTTCCGCGCGGCCCAGTTGCTCGCGGGCGGCGCTGAATGCTTCGAGCGCAGCACGCGCGGCACTGTTCGCTGCCGACGACGCGCGCTCACCCTCGGCAAGCCTGTCGCTTGCCTCGCGCTTGGCTTCTTCCGCGTTCTGGACCTCTTCGAGCAACGCAATCCGCCTGTCCTCGAACAGCTGCGGCGCATCGACCAGGCTGTCGCGCTCGGTCGTTGCTTCCGTGAGCCGCGCCTCCAGGGCTGCAATCTGCTTGGCGGTCCGCTCCTGCGTATCGATCCAGGATTGCTGCTCGCCCGCGATCGCTTCGAGCCGCTTCTTGGCGAGTTCGGCTTCGCGCGTCAGCGCCTGCGCCTCTGCACGCACCTCCGCGACCTGAACGCGGCGCGCGGAAATCTCGTTGCGAACCTCTTCGAGACGCGCCTCGAGCTCGGCCGTGGGCTGCAGTTCGGACAAGGCGTGCTGCGCCTCGGCAAGTGCGGCGGCAGCCTCGTCGCGGTTCGCACCGAGGCGGGTCTGCGCTTCGGTCAAGGCCGCACGGCGCGTGGTGATGTGAGTGAGTTTGCGCTCGGCCGCGGCGTGACGTTCACGCGCCTCATTGGCCGCACGTTGCAGCTCACGTCCGCGATTGCGGGCTTCCGCTTCCGCAGCACTTGCGGCCTTAACTTCAGCTTCCGCCTTGTTCACGATCTCGCGCTTGGCTTCGGCATGCGCGCGTGCCGATTCAAGCTCGGCCTCGATTTCGGCGAGACGATTGCGTTCGGCGAGCCGGCGCGCCGCACCGGTCGGGGCGTTCGCGGCAACCGCGAATCCGTCCCAGCGCCAGAGATCGCCTTCGCGCGATACCAGTCGCTGACCGGGCTTGAGCAGCGGGACGAAACGGTCTGCATCCGCGCGCTCGACGAGCCCGATCTGGCGCAGGCGCCGGTCCAGCTCGGCCGGCGCGTTCACGTGATTGGTCAACGGCTCGACGCCTTCCGGCAGCATCGGATCGGTCGGATCGACCGCGGCTCCCGCCCAGCGCATCGGCGCACGAGGATCGGCGGGCGCTTCGAGATCGTCACCGAGCGCTGCGCCAAGCGCAGTCTCATAGCCCTTTGCGACGGTGAGATTATCGATCACCGACGGCCACAGGCTGCCGGAATCCACATGCAGCACCTTGCGCAGCGTGCGCGCCTCGGTCTCGAGACGGCCCGCGCGACGCTCGGCTTCGGCCAGCGGCTTGCGCTCGACGTCGAGCGCCTGACGCGCGGCGGAATGCGCGGCCTCGGCGCGCAGCGCCGCCGCCTCGCCTTCACTCACCGCTTCCTGCGCAGTCTCGACCGCCTGCAGAAGCGCCTCCAGATCGGGCCCGCCTTCGTTTTCGGCGTCGATCTTCGCGAACTCGGCGACGACATCGGCGATATCGCGCTCAAGACGCGTCAGCCTGTCAGTCTGTTCGCGCGCGGCGCGCTCCAGTGTATTGCGACGTGCCGTCAGATCGGCGAGCGCACCCGTGACCTCGCTGAAATTCCGTTCGGATTCGGCGAGCAGCATATCGGCTTCGGCTACCCGCTCATTCGCATTCGTCCGCTTGCTTTCGCCGGCCTCCAGATCGCGCCGCAGCACGGCGGATTCCTCGGCCAGACGCGCAAGCGCAGCCTCTGAATCCGTTGCAAGCTGCCGTTCGCGCGCAATGTCCTCGTTGAATTGCACGAGCCGCTGCGCCAGTTCCGCGATACGCTCCTTGGCACGCGCTTCCTCGCGGTCGAGCGCCTCACGCGCAACGACAAGTCGCTGCAAGGCAGCGCCAGCGCGCGCTTCGGCCTCGCGCAGCGGCGGCAACGCCGCCGCCGCTTCGTCCTGAACCCTGGCAGCTTCGGTCTGTGCCAGCGTGGCCGCAGCGACCTCGCGCAAACCGGCATCGCGCGCCTGCTCGGCCGCAGCAGCCTCGGTATTCGCATTCATCCAGCGCAGGTGGAACAAGGTCGCTTCCTGCTTGCGGATCTGCGCGGACACGGTGCGGTAGCGCACGGCCTGACGGGCCTGACGCTTCAGCGCATCCATCTGCGAGGCCAATTGCCCGATCACGTCTTCAAGGCGCTGCAGGTTTTGCTCGGCGGCGCGCAGCCGCAACTCGGCTTCATGACGACGCGCATGCAGACCGGAAATGCCGGCCGCCTCTTCCAGCACGCGACGGCGCTGTTCCGGCTTGGCCTGAATGATCTCGCCGATACGGCCCTGATGCACGAGCGCGGGAGAGCGTGCGCCTGTGGACGCGTCGGCAAACAGAATCTGCACGTCGCGCGCACGCACTTCGCGTCCGTTGATGCGATAGGTCGAGCCCTGCTCGCGCTCGATCCGGCGCGCTACTTCGAGGGTATCGACGTCGGCATAGACCTGCGGCGCCTTGCGTTCCGAATTGTCGATCGCCATCGACACTTCGGCGTGGTTCCGGGCCGGCCGATTGGTCGAGCCGGCGAAAATCACCTGGTCCATATCGGTCGCGCGCATGGACTTGTAGGAATTCTCGCCCATCACCCAGCGGAGCGCTTCGACAAGGTTCGACTTGCCGCAGCCGTTCGGCCCGACAACGCCAGTAAGACCGGGTTCGATCAGGAAATCTGTGGGCTCAACGAAAGACTTAAAGCCAATCAGCCGCAGTCGCGTCAGCTTCATTTGCTGGACTTCTTCTTTCCTTGCCGGTGTCGCCGGCGCCCTTTTCGGTTCAAAGAGCGAATCGTCAAAACGCCCCAAATTGGCCGGGAGAATGAGGAAGGCACCCCCGAAGGGCAAGCCGAAATCCGGGTTTCCCCCAAGCCACTGGAATCGCGAAAAAATCAGTGTTGACGGCGAAAATTGGGGCTTGCAGAGGCTTTTTCAAGGTGCCTGTTGCCACGCCCATGTAGGCCCGCGGAACCTGAGCGACCGCGCCGGGCGAATTCGGCACGCAAACAAAAAGCGCGACCGCAGAGCGGTCGCGCTTTTTTCCGGAAGAAAATTTTCCGCGTCAGCTCTTCAGCAACGGCTCAAGTTGCTTGTCGAGTTCGTCGATCGTGAGCGTGCCGCGGAACAGCTTGCCGTTGATGAAGAAGGTCGGCGTCGAGTTGACGCCGAGCTTCTCGGCGCCGTGGGTGCGTACGCTTTCGATGGCTTCCAGGACCTTCTGATCCTTCAGGCAGGACTCGAAGCTGTCCTTGGTGAAGCCCGCTTGCTGGGCGAGCGCGAGCAGCGGCGGGATCGGGTTCTGCACCACCCATTCCTTCTGCTTGCTGAACAGCATTTCTACCATGGCGTGGTATTTGTCGTTGCCTGCGCAGCGCGCCAGCATGAAGCCTGCGGCCGCAAGCGGATCGAGCGGGAATTCACGCAGGATGTACTTCACCTTGCCGGTATCGATGTATTTCTTCTTCATCTCCGGATAGGTGGTGTTGTGGAAGTTTGCGCAGTGACTGCATGTCATCGAGGCGTATTCGATGATCGTCACCGGCGCGTCGTCCTTGCCGACCACGACATCACCGAGGGGACCTGCCTGGGCCAGATCGGCCGGGCTGACAGCCTGCTGGGCCAGAGCATCGCCGACCAACGCAAAATCTCTGCCGAATGGCAGCGCGAGCATGGCCGACAATGCGGCGGCCGCTGTGACGAACTGACGGCGGGTGATGAGCACTGAAAACTCCTGCGGCTGATCCGGCAAATTCGGCGTCTGGGCTATCCTGTCATGGCCGATGTGGCAATGGCGCGGCCATTCCGCCACCTCGGCCTTTGGCGTCACTTTCGCTTGATGGCGGCGCCGAGCCGCGCAAGCGCATCCTTGAGCGCGGGATCGGTCTCGCCCGGCAGCGTTTCGGCAATGGATTGAACGGCGTGCGGATCGAGCCGCCGGTCCGGCCTGGGCGGGACACGGCGCAGCGGCGCCTGCCGGATGGCGATCTTGCCGATCGCGGCAAAGCCGAAATAGCGGTTCACCCGCTCCAGAATCACGTGCGACATGTGCTGGATCTCGATCGCAGCGGGTCCGTCGACGCGCAGCACCAGCGTTCCGGGCTGGGAGGGCTGGCCGTCTGGAACCTTCTGCCACTGGATTTTCAACGGTTCGGCATGCGCCGCGACATCGTCGCCGACGATGGCGGACCAGCGGACCACAAGCTCGGACGACGAGAAGCCCTGCTTGCGGAAAGCATCGGCAAGCAGCGCCCCGGCAATGTCCGGCAGTGGACGGGCGGATCGTCGTGGCTTGTTCAAACGGGGCGCCTCTGTCACACGAAGGGTATGACGCTAGCAAAGCGCGGGGCGCGGAAAAAGGCCGAAGAATCAGCCGATTGCGCGAGGCCTTTGGCATCGGCCGCGGCGCTGCTCGCCTGGTATGACCGGCACCGGCGCAGGCTCCCCTGGCGCGTGGAAAACGGAGAAAGGCCGGACCCGTATCGCGTCTGGCTGTCCGAAATCATGCTGCAGCAGACCACCGTCAAAGCGGTCGGACCCTATTTTGGTCGTTTCCTTCAGCGCTGGCCGACAGTGACCGATCTCGCCGCGGAAAGGCTCGAAGAAGTGCTGAAGCTCTGGGCGGGCCTAGGATATTACGCCCGTGCTCGCAATCTTCACGCCTGTGCTCGCGCGGTCGTACAAAATCACGGCGGCATTTTCCCGCAGACCGAGACGGACCTCCTCACCCTGCCGGGAATCGGCGCCTATACCGCCGCTGCCATCGCCGCGATCGCCTTCGACCGCAAGGCGACGCCGGTCGATGGCAACATCGAGCGGGTCATCGCGCGCCTCTATGCCATCGAGGAGCCGCTGCCCGGATCGAAGCCGCGCATTCGCGCGCACGCCGCGACGCTGACGCCGGACCAGCGGCCGGGCGACTTCGCGCAGGCGATGATGGATCTCGGCGCCACCATCTGCACGCCCAAAAAGCCGGCCTGCAGCCTCTGCCCCTGGAGCGAACCATGCGTGGCGCGCAAGCGCGGCGATCAGGAAACCTTCCCGCGCAAGACACCGAAAGCCGAAGGCAAGCTTCGGCGCGGCGCGGCCTTTGTAGTCACCCGCGCCGATGGCGCGCTACTGGTGCGCACGCGGCCGGACAAGGGGCTGCTGGCCAGGATGACCGAAGTACCGACCACGGCATGGACGCACGACTTTGATGACGCGCTGGCGCTCACGGATGCGCCACTGAAAGCGAAATGGCATCGCGTCGCCGGCGTCGTCTCCCACGTCTTCACGCATTTCCCGCTCGAACTCGCGGTTTTCCGAGCCCGCGTTGCAAACACTGCGCGCGCTCCCAAGAGCATGCGATGGATCACAGCCGACGAGATTGAGGGCGAAGCTTTCCCCAACGTGATGCGCAAGGTGATTGCGCATGCGAACAGCTAGGCGCCGCTGGCAAAATTCCCACCTGCGATACGATATGATCTGCGCTGCACGCGCGCATCACGGCCGCGCGACGCAGGCCACCTGAAAGCGGGCGGCGCATTGTTGCGGCTTATGCGCCTCGCTGCCGATGCGCGGCGCGAACAATCGCGCTCCCGCCAGCCAATCCAGATCCGGATGTGGAACGAACACGGCGCCGATCAGCCACTCGCCGGGCGCGTTCAAGGTCCAGTGTATCGCCCATAACCGGCCGTCTACCGACGATCGCGCGTAAGCGAAGTTGCTGCGTCCGTCCGTGTGACTGTCGCCCTGCCGTCCGAGCGCGATGAGACCGTGTATCGTTGACAGCGACATGGCGATCCTGTCTTCACCGCCGATCATCGCAATCAACGTCGCATCGTCGGTTGACCGCCCGAGCGTCCATGTATCAACCGGAGGCCGGCGATCATCGACCTCGACAAGAGGATAGAAATATCTCTCGAAATTGAAGCCCACCGCGCCGACTGCATGGTCGCCGATCCGGGCGCCGATCGCGAAAGCCGTCGCGGCAACGAACCGCCCGGAATTTGCGTGCGGCCGTTCTGCTGAGTCGACGTCAGCCAGACCATCGCCGTTTGCCGGACTGCACATCAGCGCGGCGATGACAAAGACCAGAAATCGATATCGCAATCGGCGGTACGGCATGACGCGTCACCCGAAGCGTTGCGTCTCGCCACCTCTTTAAACTACGCACGCCGGGCCGACTGTGAGCGGTCTCACATCCGGTCAAAGAAACGCGGGCCTGCTGCCAGCTGAAAAAAACCGGCCGCTGGCCTGACACCCCAACTCATCACCGCCCGTAGCGCGGATTGCGCCGACAGACGCCACCCGTTCCATGGGCGGCTTTCCGGCATTGCTCGAATGTATGGTATAGGCACGCTTGGCCGCCGGTCGGGCCGCGCAAACACCATTTCGTCTGGGGACGCGCCCTCGCCGCCTCCGCGGGATCGGGAAGCGCCACTACTGCAACGGTCATGAGCGCGGCCATCAACAGGCCGCTCTTTGCCAGTCCGAACATTCGGCGTAACTCCCCCTCGCGACGCAGCCTTTGTAAACGGCGCTAGCCGATCACCGGTATGCCGATCATCGCTTCTTCCAGCTTCTCTTCGACCGTCAGCGGCTTCGGCTGACGCGCCAGCGCCTTCTTGTTGATCTTGCGCTTGGCGATGTCGTTGAGCTTCTTGTCGGTCGCCTTCTCTTCCTTGAGATTGTCGAAGAGCAGCTTCGATACTTCGGTGTGACCGAGCAGCTTGGCCCACGACGTCAGCGTACCATAGCGCGTGATCTCGTAATGCTCGACCGCCTGCGCCGCCGCAATCAACGCCGCATTCAGCACGACCTGATCGCCGACGTCACCCGCGATTTCGTTCGCCTCATCGAGAATGCCATCGATCGCCGGGCATTTGTGAGCCTGTGGCGTGCGCTTGATCTTCTTGAAGACGCGGTCGAGCCGCTTGATCTGAGCCCTGGTCTGGCGAAGGTGCGTCTGGAAGGCACGCTTCAACTCGGCGTCGGAGGCCTTTTCGATCATGGTCGGCAGCGCGCGCTCGATCTGCTGCTCGGCATAATAAATGTCCTGCAACGAATGGACGAACAGATGCTCCATCGTCTCGATGTCGTCGGAAAACCAGCCCATCGCGGAGGCTCCTTCAAGTCCGTGTCTTCGAGATCCATAAGGAGTGCATCGGTCTTCAGGTGCCCGGCGCGACCGTGAGCCGCGCCGGTATCTGAACTGCACCGTCAGGCTTTCGCGGTAGCGGACGGCTGCGGCGGCGTGTTGGCGCTCTCACAATGGATCGCCGCGGTGATAAGCGCGACGCCGGTAAACAGCAGATTGATGCCGACCAGAAGGCCGAGCACCCAGATCGCGCTGCCCGGCAGACCGGCGAGGATGATCACGCCAAGCGCGAAATCGACCAGCGCGGAAAACAGAACCCAGCCCCAGGCCTTCGGGATCACGTTGCGATAGTGGAAGGCCATGACGCCCTTGCTCACTCCGGTTGCGAGCAGATAGGCCACGAGGATGATCGTCAGGGTGAGGACGCCCTTCACCGGATTGAACAGGATCACGCCGCCCGCCAGCACGCACAGGATGGCGGTGATCAGATTCCACCAGAAGCCCGGCGAACTCGGGCCGGACTGGAAGACCGATATCAGCCCGAAAATTCCGCCGGCGATGAGCAGCCAGCCGACCGTGATGGCGGTCGCGAGCGTCGCGATACCGGGCAGGATGATGGACGCGGCGCCCAGCAGGATGAGGATCACACCGTAGATCTTGAACCACAGCTTGAACTTGCGCAGGGTCTCGGGATCTACCGAAAAAGCTACTGGCATTGTCGCCTCCGTCGCCATTGAATGTCGCCTCATGCTAGCAGCATTCGGCCTGTCCCGACACATGCCGGCAAGGCAAGCCTGCGAAGCTTTTTAACAAAGGATGACCGGCGACGACGTGATCTGTTGCAATTCCTCCGCCGCTGCCGCAGGAAGACCCGTCAACGGGAGACCTCTCGCAAGGAGATCTGCCGCAATGCGAGATGAGATACGAGGAATCCCATGAAAATTGAACGTCACGAAGTCGGACCGCGGATGAGCCAAATCGTCATTCATGGCGACCGGGTCTATCTCGCGGGCGTCGTCGCGGAGAAGAACGCGGGCAAGAGCGTCACCGAGCAGACCAAGGAAATTCTCGCCACCATCGACGGCTATCTGGCAAAGGCCGGCACCGACAAGTCGAAGCTGCTGACGGCCAATATCTGGCTCGCGGACATGGACACCTTCGCCGAAATGAATGCGGTATGGGACACCTGGGTGTCGCCCGGCAACACGCCTGCGCGCGCCACCGTTCAGGCGCGACTCGCCGCTCCGCAATTCACCGTCGAGATCATGGTCACGGCGGCGAAGTAAGAACTAATTCACGATCGAAGTCGGATCTTCGATCAACGAACGGTGAATGACCCGCCTCCATTTGGTCGCAATATTTTCCGTTCTAACGGCGCGCGCGAAATCGTTTTGCGCGCGCTTTTCTTTTCGGGGACTCTGAAATGCCGACAATGTTCGTACGCCTGCTCGACCAGGGCTGGTTCTTTCTGCTTGCCCGCATCATCCTGACCTTCGCGTTCTGGGGCAGCGGACTAGCGAAGCTCATCGACTTCAAGGGCGGCGTCGCCGAAATGGCGATGTTCAACCTGCCGCATCCCGAACTGATGAATATCCTGACGATCGTCACCCAACTTGGCGGATCGCTTCTGATCATTCTCAATCGCTGGACCTGGCTCGGTGCCGGCGCGCTCGCGGTGTTCACATTGCTGACGATCCCGCTGGTCCATCACTTCTGGTCGCTGCCGGAGCCGCGCTCGATTCAGGCGTTTCACACCGCGACCGAGCACATCACCGTCATCGGCGCACTGATGCTGGTGTCCATCCTGTCGCGCTATACCGGCGGCGCGGGCAACGGCCCCAAACGGAGCTGAGCGCGATATTGCGGCATCTCGATCCTCCTTCTACCGTCGCGCCCTCGCCACCGGGAGAACGAATCGAGATGTCCGCTTTCGACTTCACGCCGCTGCTGCCACCCGGATCCCCCCCGCCCGCAGCGAAATGGACGGGGTCTCCCAAATACAATTTCACCGGCGGCAACAACGATCCTGCGCAGGTGCCGGTCGATGGCCTTATGGCCGCGGCCGACGCCGTGCTGCGGCGCGAAGGACAAAGCCTCGCCTATTACGGTGTTGCCAACGGCCCGCAGGGCTACAAGCCGTTGCGGGACTTTCTTGCGGCGAAGCTGAGACGCGATGCGGCGATTGCCTGCACCGCCGACGACATCCTGCTGGTGTCCGGCTCGCTGCAGGCTTTCGATCTGATCAACGGGGCGCTGGTCGCACCGGGTGAAACCGTGATCGTCGAGCGCGACACCTATGGCGGCATGCTGAACCGCTACGCGCGCGCGGGCATCAAAGCTGTCGGCGTGCCGCTCGACAAGGACGGCATGCGGATGGATGCGCTCGAAGAGACGCTGACCGCGCTTGCCGCAAAGGACATTCGCGCGAAATACATCTACACGATTCCGACTGTCCAGAATCCGACTGGCACAATCATGCCGATGGATCGCCGCGAAAGACTGCTGGCTCTTTCGGAAAAATTCGGAGTACCGATCTTCGAGGACGATTGTTACTCCGACCTGATCTGGAGCGGCGGGCGCGCACCCGCGCTCTATTCAATGACCAAGTCCGGCAACGTCATCCATATCGGCTCGTTCTCGAAATCGGTCGCACCGGCCCTGCGCGTCGGCTTCATCGTTGCACCCTGGCAAATTCTTTCGCGCATGATCGCGCTGAAAGTCGATGCCGGTTCGGGCGCGCTGGAGCAGATGGTCCTCGCGGAATATTGCACGCCTCACTTTGAGACCCACGTGCCGGACCTGCGGCGCGGCCTGCGTAAGAAGCTCGAGGCATTGATGGACGCTCTCGAGGAGCAGTTCGGCACCGCAGCCGAGTTCGACGATCCGCCCGGCGGGATCTTCCTTTGGGTGAAGCTTCCCGACCAGGTCGATACAATGAAGCTGTATCAGTCCGCGCTCGCCGCAGGCGTGGCGATCAATCCGGGACCGGAATGGTCGACCGACGCCGCGCATTCCGGGAGCCGGATGCGGCTGTGCTTCGCGAGCCCGACCGAAACGGAAATCCGTGAGGGGATCGCAATCCTTGCCGATATCTGCCGGAAGGAATTCGGCGTGCCGCAGCGCAGCGGCAATATCGAGCGGCGCAAAGCGCGCTAATGGGGCAAGGCGCGTGGCCGTGCGCGCAAAGCGCTACGCGGTGGCGAGACAGATCGCCAGCAGCACATTCAAATCGTCGTTCGCGGGCGGCACGACGTCCGCGGTCGATCCGGAAGCCATCCGAACTCCTTCTCCGGAGTTCAGGCGAAGCCTGAGTTGAGGCCATGCCAGCTCGACGGGGTCTTCGCCAAAATTGACGAGAGCCCAGACGTCGTCCGTGGTCAGCTGTCCGGCAGCGTCCTGAAGAAGAAGTTCGCACACCGAGTCGTTCGGTAGCGGCAACTGCTTGAATCTCAGGAATTCTGCCAGATCGTAGGAAAAGCTTACGAAGTCGCCGCTTCCTTCCACTGCTTCCTGGTCCAGCATCATCCAGAAGCGGCCGCGCAGGTGCATCGGAACTGTGAACAGACAGGCGCATGCGTCGCCGCCTTCGGGCGGTTCGCTCAACGTCAGGGCCGTCACTTCATCCGCGTTCGCAGCCCGCCAGCCGTCTCCCTCGGCGACGAGCAACCGATCCGTCCATGAGCCCTTCAATTGGAAATTCGGCGCGACCGCAAACGACACCGTCACGTCATCGCCCTAAGTCGTTCGAACTTGTCGAGTGCAACGTCGAAGGTCGCCTTCTTGTGCATCCGACAGGACAGCGTTTCCGTCGTCGCGAAGTCGCCATTCTCGAAATACTTGTTGCCGGGCGGACCGCCGCCGCAGAACGGAAAATAGCGGCAGCTTTCCCTGCACAGATCCACGCCACGGCGGATCTCGTCATCGAGGGCAAGGAAGCGCGGCATCGTCAGGATCGATTCCAGAGAATCCCGCGCTACATTGCCGAGCGCGAAGCTGCCGAGCCGCGGGCTGCTAAGGCCCAGCAACTCGGGCGAATAAGTCGAGAAATTGCCCTCGCAGTCGACATTGAGGATGCCGAAGGGTCTGCATTCCTGCGTTCGCCGGTCATCGAGCTGTTCGCGGCACGCGATCGAACTGCGCGACGTCTCGAATTCGCGCACCCGCAGCGGCGGGTCCGACGCGAGTGCAAGGTCCATGAAGCGCGAATAGAAGCGGCGGAAGCGCGGCTCCATCCCGGTGCCCGCGAGCGAGGAAGTGACGTGCGGCCCCTCGATCTCCTCCACGTTGAACGCGACGTCCGTGATGCCGTGCTCGATATAGAAATCGAAAAGTTCGTCGGGATAGTCCAGCGACGCCGACGTCAGCACCGTAATGACATCGAAGAAGATATCGTGCTCGCGCAGCACCTGCATGCCGCGCAGCACGCGATCGAGCGTCCCACCACCGTTTCGGGTGGTACGATTGCGGTCGTTCAGGAACTCGGGGCCGTCGACGCTGACGCCGACCTGGACATTGCGGCGACGGATGAAGTCGCACCAGTCCTTGTTCACCAGGGTGGCGTTGGTCTGAAAGGACTGGGTGATCTCGAACCCGCTGGTGTTGCGGCTTTCGAGCAGGACGGTTGCCTGTTCATAGAACGACGCCGGCAGAACCATCGGCTCGCCGGCATGCCACAGTAATGTGAAGGGTTGTCGGATCAGACCGGAGGAAAAGACCCAGTCATAAGTCTTTTCCAGCGTCTCAAGCGTGATCTTCCGCTTGTCCAGCCGGTTCGGAAGATAGCAATAGGAGCAGTCAAGATTGCAGAACGGCGTCGGCTGAATAACGAGCAGTTCCAGTGGACCGACGTGGTCGGCAGCAATCATGCTCTAGTGGTTGCGGAATGCGTTGCGGAAGCCGCCGTGACCGCCGCCGCCGTTGCGGAAACCGCCATTGCGGAAGCCGCCACCATTACCGAAGCCGCCATTGCGGAAGCCATTCCGGAAACCGCCATTACCGAACGGCGCGTTGAGGAAGCCGCCGTTACGGAAACCACCGCCGTTGCCGAAGCCTCCAACGCCAGGGAGGTTCACAAATTGAGCATGCGCCTGACCGGCCGGGCCAACGACGTCAGCCGCCTCCAGTTCCGCAGCGCGCGCCTGGACATCGATATCAGCCGGAAGGGCACCTTCGACCGGCGCGTCGGGAATACTGGCGAGCGCGGTGCGGGCGATGACAACAGTACCCACTGTGGTAGCGGCGCCCCCTGCCAGGGTGCGCAACAAGGCACGGCGTGACAGCTTTTCCATGGCGATACCGCTTTCCATTTCGCTGCCCTTCCCGGTGAAAGGCGCGACATACTAGCGTCTAATGGCCTGGGAACCTAGCGATTAATGGGCATGGAGACAAACACCGCAAGAGGGCGGTCATGGGGACCGGCAAAGATACCCGATAGGGTGAGCGTCCGCCGCCACTCAAAGGGGCGCCTCGTAGGTCCGCCGGCGATAGACAAGCGAGCCGACGCGATGCGAGGCTTTGTGCAATACCGGCAGCAACGATTCGATTTCGGAGTGGACCTTAGTGGCAGACACGCAATTCAAGCCGGGCGATATCGTCAGCCTGCGGTCCGGCGGTCCTCTCATGACCATTGCCATGGTCGATGGACAGACGGCCTTTTGCGAATGGTTCCGCGACGACCAGGAGCCGCAAAGCAGATCGTTCGCCCTCAGCAGCCTGAGACACGTCGAGCAGCGAAACGACGCGACGCAATAAGCCGGTCAGAGGCCGGCTAAGCGTCCATCTCCGCCCGCACCTTGGCGCGCAGATTGTCGATCGGGGTGAGCCCGCCGCGCGTCTCGACGTGCCAGAAGGTCCAGCCGTTGCAGGCTTCGAGTCCCTGCGCGAGCGCGCCGATGCGATGGATCGAGCCGACCTTTTCACCGAGCATCACCGCGCCGTCGGCCCGCACCAGCGCCTTGTGACGCTTCTTGGAGTCGACGAGGCTGACACCGGGCGTGATAAGTCCGCGTTCGATCAGTGCGGTGAACGGCACCCGCGGGGCTTCGCGCGCGGTCACGAACGGAGCGATCGAGGGCGCCTCCAGCGGCGTGACGGCAGCGATCCGCTTCATTGCGGCTTTCGCATAGGTGGGATCGCGCTCGGTGCCTACGAACCGACGGCCGAGCTTGGTCGCCACGGCACCTGTCGTACCGGTACCGGTGAATGGATCGAGCACCAGATCGTCCGGCCGCGACGCCGAGAGAATCACGCGCGCCAGCAATGCTTCCGGCTTCTGGGTCGGATGCAGCTTCTTGCCGTCGTTACCCTTCAGCCGCTCTTCTCCGGTGCAGAGCGGCAGCGTCCAGTCGGAGCGCATCTGCACGTCGTCGTTGCCGGCCTTCAGCGCCTCATAGTTGAACGTGTAGCCTTTGCCGCCCGGATCGCGCGCGGCCCAGATCATGGTCTCATGCGCGTTGGTGAATCGCCGGCCGCGGAAATTCGGCATCGGATTGGACTTGCGCCACACCACATCGTTCAGGATCCAGAAGCCGAGGTCCTGAAGGATCGAGCCAACGCGGAAAATGTTGTGATAGGAGCCGATCACCCAGAGCGTGGCGGACGGCTTCATCACGCGCTTGCAGGCGGTCAGCCATGCGCGCGTGAACTCATCGTATTCCTTGAACGAGGAGAACTTGTCCCAGTCGTCGGTGACGGCGTCGACCTTCGAGTCATCGGGACGCTTCAGATCGCTCTGCAGCTGCAGATTATAAGGCGGATCGGCGAAGACGAGGTCGACGCACTCGGCCGGCAGCGTCGCAAGTTGTGCAACGCAATCGCCCACGAGCACACGTGGACCTTTTTCAACTTCTGGAGTCATACGGGGCGTCCGCTTGGACGCCCCGCGACGCGACTCTACCATGATACAGAACTCTGACCCTGGCGACGCTGTCGGTGACGCGGGACCTACAACCGACGTTCCGGATACTGATGGCCCAAAGTAAAAATCTCCTTAAATTGCAATGACTTTGAGAGGCTAGCTTTTACCTCCGGCAACAACCATTTGGTAACGAAACATGTGAGCGCCTCCGGCGTTCAGAGCCGTGGACGAACGCGATTCGATCGGCAACACTGCCGGTCTCAGGAGGGACGGATGCGTTGGGATGATTTCCGCCGCAGCGACAACATCGAAGATGTGCGTGGCGAAGGTGGCTTTGGCGGCGGTGGTGGCTTCCCGATCCCGGGTGGTGGCGGCGGTCTTGGTATCGGCACCATCATCGTCCTCGGCCTGATCGGATGGTTTCTCGGAATCGATCCGCGAATCCTGATCGGCGGCGCCGAAGTCTTCCAGGGACCGAGCCAGCAAACCCAACGCCAGGCGCCAGCTGCGAAGAAGGGTGTGCCTTCGGATCAGCAGGGCGATTTCGTCGCTGCCGTCATCGGCTCAACCGAAGACGTGTGGTCCGACATCTTCCGCGCCAACGGGCAGACCTACCGGCCGGCGCGACTTCGCCTTTATTCCGGAGCGACCCCGGGCGGCGCATGCGGCATGGCGCAATCGGCAATGGGGCCGTTCTACTGCCCGCCGGACAAGCGCATCTTCCTCGACACCGCGTTCTTCCGCGAGATGGAGCAGAAATTTCGCGCCTGCAGAGGCAAGCAGTGCGAATTTGCTCAGGCTTACGTGATCGCGCACGAGGTCGGGCATCACGTGCAGAACCTGCTCGGCATCCTGCCGCGCGCACAGCAGATGCAGCAGGCGGCCGGCAGCAAGGCGCAAGCCAACAACATTCAGGTACGTGTCGAATTGCAAGCCGATTGCCTCGGCGGCGTGTGGGCCAATCACGCGCGGCGCAAGAAGGACTTCATCGATCCGGGCGACATCGAAGGCGCGATCGGAATTGCGTCGGCGATCGGCGACGACCGGCTGCAGAAGCAGGCGACCGGGCGCGTCGTGCCGGATTCCTTCACTCACGGTTCGTCCGAACAGCGCGTGCGCTGGTTCAAGCGTGGCTTCGAGAGCGGCCGCGTCTCGGATTGCGACACCTTCCGGACGGCGACTTTGTAATTCAACTTGACCTCTCCCTGAAAGGGGGAGGTCGGTCCGCGAAGCGGACCGGGTGGGGGTCAATACGGCAATCAGCTATTCTGGGATTGCGCCAATGACCCCTCCCCGATTGTCATCGCAACACGATGACAATCGACCCTCCCCTTTCAGGGGAGGGAAAAGGAAAAATAGCATGCCCGGCATCGACGAATCCCGAAGCTTCATCCCGCTCAATATTGCGGTGCTCACGGTTTCCGATACGCGCGAGCTTGCCGACGACAAATCCGGAACGACTCTCGTCGAACGGATCGAAGCGGCGGGCCACAAGCTCGCCGCACGCGCGATCGTCACCGACGACGTGGACAAGATTCGCGCCCAGGTGAAGGCGTGGATCGCCGATCCGGGCGTCGATGTCGTGATTTCGACCGGCGGCACCGGCTTCACCGGGCGCGATGTGACGCCGGAGGCGCTCGAGCCTCTGTTCGAGAAGCGGATGGACGGCTTCGCGACCCTGTTCCTGATGATCAGCCACGCCAAGATCGGGACATCGGCGATCCAGACGCGTGCAACCGCCGGCGTCGCGGGCGCGACTTATATCTTCTGCGTCCCCGGCTCGCCCGGAGCCTGCAAGGATGCCTGGGACGGCATCCTCGTGCATCAGCTCGATTACCGTTACCGGCCGTGCAACTTCGTCGAGATCATGCCGCGGCTCGACGAGCATCTGCGCCGGCCGAAGGCACAGGGGGCGACGGTCTAACCCTCATCATTGCCGGACCCGCGAAGCGCTTCGCACCCACGAGGTCGTGGCACCTCTGAGTCAGCACGCGCGGCGCATCACCCGATACTTCGCAGCAATCCGCCCTCCACGCGCAACGCTGCGCCTGTCGTTGCCGACGCCTCCTTCGAGCACGCGTAGACTACCATGTTGGCGACCTCGTCGACCGTGGCGAGTCTTCGGATGATCGAGGTCGGACGATGCTGCGCTATGAAGTCCTTCTCCATCTGCTCGTGCGAAACGCCCTGCTCCTTCGCCATCTTGCCGAAGAATTCGACCACGCCCTCCGATCGCGTCGGTCCGGGAAGCACCGAGTTGACCGTGACTCCCGTTCCCGCGAGTGATTCCGCAAGACCGCGCGCGACCGCGATCTGCGCGGTCTTGGTCATGCCGTAGTGGATCATCTCGAGCGGGATATTGAGGCCCGATTCCGAGGAAATGAAGACGATCCGCCCCCAATCTTTTTTCTTCATGCCGGGAATGTAGGCGCGCGACATCCGGATTCCGCTCATCACGTTGGTTTCGAAGAAGCGCATCCAGTCTTCGTCCGGAATGTCCTCGAAGGCCTTCGGCTCGAAGATGCCGAGATTGTTGACGAGAATATCCGCCTGCGGAACCCGCCTGGTGAAGGCTGCGACACCGTCCGCATTCGAAAGATCCGCCGCAACACCTTCGACCTTTGCCTGCGGCACCTGTTTCTTCAGCGTTTCGACCGCCTGTTGCACTTTCGCATCGGCGCGCCCGTTGATCACGACGGAGGCGCCGCTCCCCGCGAGACCCTTCGCAATGGCAAAACCAATTCCGCCGGTCGACCCGGTCACCACCGCATGCTTGCCGCTCAGATCGATATTCATAAGACGGTTCCTGTTTCAGCCCGGCCAGGTTGATTGGGGATCGCATCGCACAAATAAAAGCCCGTTTCGCATCAACGCGCCGTGAACGGCAACAACGCAGGTTCACAAGCGGCAAATTTCGTCGCCGCCGCGCGTTCGGATTTTGCTTCGGCCGCACGAACTTTCGCGGCCCCTCCGCACTTCAACAAGCGGTGATACCGCTTCGCGCGGCTTCCACAATCACACGATTGCCGCGCTCGACGGTTACCATCGATCCAGTAGGACAACCGCATCGGCTGTTCGCAGCAAGAAGGATGTCTTCCATGTGCGACTATAGTCTGCACCAGGTTGCCTCGCGCCCGGCAAAAGTGGGCGACAAGGTCAGAAGCGTGACATTCGAAGCCTCGATCACTGGCGGCTTTGCGACCGCCAGCGAGCCGGATGTGGCGATCTGCATGCGGCCCGGCACCGAGATCGCGTTTGACAACGACGTTGTCTATTCGCAGGGGTTCGGCCTGCTACCGCCGCGCTTTGGCTATGCCACGATCCCGCACAGGGTGGCGCGCTTCCGGCAGATCAACATGCATCGGCCGAACGTGCATCACGATGCGCTGGAATTTCCGGACGGGCAGATCGTGCTTGTCACGATGCTGCGCGAGGGACAGACAGCGACCGTGCTGCAATTGCCCGCCGACCCGGAGCAGAAGCCGGCGGCGCCGAGCGTGACGACAGAGACGACCCAGACGACTCAAGAAGAGCCGTTCACGGCGTAAGGTCGTTTTCGCTCGCCCGATATCGGGTGGCGAACATCACATCGAATCCCGCTTCCGCGGGCGGGATCGATGTGTGTCAACGAAGATCAAGCAACTGTCAGGGCTCGCCGGCCGTCATGATCCCTGTCCGCAATGTCGCCAACCGGCGCTTGCGGATGCGGTGAAGCAATTCACCCTCCGGATCCGGCCCGTCCCGGTAGCCGCCGAGCCTCCGCAGGAATGCCTTGCTGATGACAAGACCTTTCGCCGGATCGAGACTCGCACGGCGCGCTCGCCACAGCGCGATCACGGCGCGCAGCATCGACTCGTGTCCCTGCGGACGCGCGGCCTCGCTGAAACAGGCCGCGATATCCGAGGACGCGCGGTCAACGAATTGCTGGACGTCCGCGACCCATCCCGGCTCCAGCACGGCGCCCGCCGCGATCACCATC
>NZ_DATMRV010000196.1:0-8652 GCF_035565795.1 Pseudorhodoplanes sp. | reverse complement strand
GCCGACGGCGACACGATTTCGATCACCTATAACGGTGTGACGACGGTGTTCGAATCCGACGAGGGCGGCAACGGCGTCTCCGGCAGCAACGTCGCGTTCACCGATGCAGCGAGCCTTCAGACCGCTCTGGAAACCGTCTTCGGTGCTGGCAATGTTGTGAACAATGCCGGCACGATCACTATCTCCGGAACCGGCTACACCAACAGCTTCACCACCGCCTACACCGGCACCGGCAACGCCCTTCTCGGCACCAACACGGCCGCCGTTGACGGCGACACGCTGACCATCAACGACGGCACCAACACCGGCACGTTCCGTTACGTGGCTTCGGGCGCGAATGCCTCCGCCGGCACGTTCTCGGATCTGACCAGCCTCCAGGCAGCCCTTGCCGCTTCGTCCGTCACCGGCGTGACGCTGACGGATTCGGGCGGCAACCTGCAGGTCGGAAAGGCCACCGGCTCGGTCACCATCGGCGGCCAGCTCGGCACTGATCTCGGACTGAACGGTACACACAGTGCGACGCCTGCGAGCAACGCCGATCTCACAGCGCTTGCCGGTTCCTCGCTGAGCATCGCGGTCGGATCGGGCACGCCGGTCACGTTCAACATCACGGCCACGACCACGCGCGCCGATCTCGATGCATGGCTGGACGGTCTCGCGCTCGGAACCGGCATTATCGCGACCGTCAATGCCGGCGGCGCAATCGAGATCACCTCGACCTCGAGCGAGAACATCACGATCAGCGGGACCGGTGCGGCCGTGACGGCGCTGGGCC
The DNA here is from genome assembly GCF_035565795.1 of Pseudorhodoplanes sp. Taxonomy (GTDB): domain Bacteria; phylum Pseudomonadota; class Alphaproteobacteria; order Rhizobiales; family Xanthobacteraceae; genus Pseudorhodoplanes. The sequence continues at coordinate 7,877 of NZ_DATMRV010000196.1, read as the reverse complement.
TCGACACCGGTACCGGCCCCGGCGGCGCTTATGTGCCGACGGCGACCGTTGCCACGCCAGGAACGGTCCGCGCCAATCTGGAAACGCAGTTCAACGAAATCCTCGATCAGATCGATCAGCTGGCGAAGGACGCCTCCTACAACGGCATCAATCTCCTGAACGGCGACGAACTGAAGGTGGTCTTCAACGAAGACGGCACCAGTTCGCTGGTCATTGCGGGCGTCAACTTCGATTCCGCAGGTCTCGGCATCTCAACCCTCACCAGTGGCGCGTTCCAGACGAATGCATCGATCGACACGATCCTTGGACAGGTGGACAGCGCGCTGCGCACCCTGCGTTCGCAGGCGACCAGCTTCGGCTCCAAGCTCAGCACCGTTCAGACCCGTCAGCAATTCACCAAGCAGTTGATCAACACGCTGGAAACCGGCGCGGACAACCTGGTGCTGGCCGACACCAACGAGGAAGGCGCCAACATGCTGGCTCTCCAGACCCGGCAGCAGCTCTCCACCACAGCATTGTCGCTCTCGGCGCAGGCCGATCAGGCGGTGCTGCGCCTGTTCGGCTAAACCGAACCCTGCAATCCCGACAATCGAACGGCGGGGCGCAAGCCCCGCCGTTTTTCTTTACGCCGCATTAACCATGCGGGGCCGACCATGGCGCCCGATTCCCGAAGGAGATCCGTCATGGCGCTGAAGGTTGAACTGAAGCCCGGCGAACGCATCCTGATCGGCGATTGCGTGATCACCAACAGCGATCAGCGCACGCGCTTTCTGGTTGACGGCAACGCACCGATTCTGCGCGAGCGTGACATCATGACGGCCGAGCGCGCCGACACGCCGGCGAAGCGCATCTATCTTGCGGTGCAGCTCATGTATATCGGCCGCGATCCTGCTCAGCAGCACGAAGTCTATTTCGCGCTGATGAAAGACATTCTCCAGGCCGCGCCAAGCGCGTGGCAATACATCGCCGACATCAACAATCAAATCTTAACTGGCGATCTGTATAAAGCATTGAAATCGGCCAAGAAATTGATCGAATACGAGCAGGAGCTGCTATCGAATGCAAAGCGCGGCCAAAGCCTACGGGACAGTGGCACAACAGACCGCAAGTCCGCGTGAACTTGAAGCACAGCTGTTGCTGCGCGCAGCATCGCGATTGCAATCGGTGCATGACGACTGGGACAGCAAGCGCAGCGCGCTTGACCACGCATTGCTGTTCAATCGCAAGCTCTGGACGGTCTTCCTGACCTCGGCGACCAATACGGACAATCCGCTGCCTGCCGAAGTTCGTCAGAACATCGCCAATATCGGCATCTTCGTTCTGAACCATACGCTGAACGTGATGGGCAATCCGCAGCCGGAACGCCTGCGCAGCCTGATCAACATCAATCGTCAGCTTGCGGCCGGCCTGAGCGGAAGGGCCTGATCTGCACGGCCTGACGCGCATCGCATCTCTGGTTTCGTGAGATGGCCGGGCATTGCCCGGCCATTTCTCTTTGCGCCGCGAGGGGGCAGGCCAAAGGTCAGGCGACGACGCGCCGCCAAAAAGCCGCGCGAACCATGCTCCGCCCGCCGCGGACTACAGATAGTTCAGGATGCTGGTCTGGAACAGCTTGGCAGTGGTCTGCAGCGAAGCCTGCAGGCTCGTCTGCAGCGCCAGGATCTGGGCCGCCACTTCTTCATTGGAGACGCCTTCGATCTCCTGCAGCAGATTGCCAAGCGTCGCCTTGGTCTGCTGATGCCGCTTCTCCGCGGCTCCAAGCGAGGTCTGCGCGCCCGCGAGCTCGGACTGGATCTGCTCGATGCTTTGCGTCCCGAGCGGCACATCGAGCAAGGCGCGCAGGCGCGTGCTGAGTGCCGCGCCGCGGCCGCTGGAGTCCGGATCGGTGCTGGTCATCGAGATCGCCGCAAGCGCGGCAACCTGCTGCAATTGCCAGCGGATGCCTTCCTCGTTGGCGCGCGTGCCGTACTGGACGCTGATCGACTGATCGACCTTGGCCATTGCCGTCGCACGCGCCGGCTGGCTACCGGATTCACCCGTGTACCACATCACCGTGTCGGTTGCGGTCCCGGCCACGAGCCCGGTAGCGGTGTCGAATGGAGGCCCGGCGACGCGCTGCGGAGGCTCTGCGAAGAAGTTGCCCGAAGCGGCCAGTGCGGAAGCGGCGGACAATGCCGTTCGCGCCAGAGAGCCGATTTTTGTGCTCAGAGCCGACTGCAGATTGGCAGCCGTTTCGGTCGAGTCCGCCCCGATCAGGAATTCGCCGACGCCAGGAGGTGTCGTCGACGTTGCTGTGAGCGTAATTGTCTCCGTCGATCCGTCCGGCAGACTGAAGCTGAGCCGCACGGACTCGCCGGCAACGGGATTGGTCGCGCCAAGATCGACTGACATCTGCTGCGGCGGCACACCGGCCGGGCTCATGACCGTCGAACCCGACAGCGAAGACGAGATGCCCACAAGCTTGAAACCGAACACCGTCGCAGGCGACTCTTCGCCCACTGCAACCGACGTTGGGGACGGCGACGTCACTTCGACACGCCCAAGCCCGGTCGCGCCAAGATCGGCCTGAAGCCGCTCGGCCACGATCTGCTTGAGACCGGCGCGCGCACCATCGCCATCGAGGATATGCGAGAGCGTATCGACCGAGGGTTTGTCGCTCGCCAGACCGGAAAACAGAAAGCGGTCGCCGGCCTGCGTATTCAGCAGGCCGAGCATTTCGCCGAGCGCGGACGTCGCGCTCGCCTGTGCGGTCGCACGGCCGTCCACAGAGGTCATCTCGGCGGCAACCGCCTTGGTCTCGCGACCGGCCGCGGACACCCGGCTCAACACCGTTTGCGCAAGCTCCAGCCGGACTTTCACGCTGGTGATGGTGTCGTTGTAGGAGCTGATCGACGACAGATGCGAGCGAAGGCCGACCGTCAGGCCGCGGTCGATCCCGATGCCGGCATAGTTGTCCGCGCGCTTGCCGGTGGCGAGCTGACGCTGCAGGTCGCCGAGCTGCGTGCGCATGCCGACCAGCGACTGGGTCAAGAGCAGGGATCGCGTGCCGACGTTTACGACGCTCATCGTGGCCTCAGATGCTCAACAGCCGTTCCATCATTTCCTTGACCACCGACAGCACCCTGGCATTGGCGCCGTAGGCACTCTGCAAGGTCAGCAGGTTGGCCATCTCGATATCGATATTGACGGTGGACGCTTCCGAGACGCGCGACTTGAGCGCGTTCACGACAACCTCCTGGCCGCTTGCAAGGTTGGCTGCGTTCTCGGCCGCCTCGCCCTGCGCACCGATCACCTGGCGCAGGAAGGACGACAGCGAGCCTGTATAGGGTGTGGCCGCGGAGCCGATACCGGTTTTCGACGAGAACGTGACCGGCGTATCCATGAGCCGGCTCAGGATAAAATTCGGCCGTGTGGAATCGCCGGCAGCTCCACCGGCCTGGAACACGACGAGCTTTGCGGGATCGGCGATCAGCTGACCATTGACCACCAGTCGTCCGGCAAGTCCGACGGTCTGCGAGCCGTTCGCGGTCACCGCGCCGGTATAAGGGGTACCGGCATCGGTAAAGAACGGCAGATATGCGTCGCCGCCGCCAAAACCGGTGCGGGTGACGGTCGAGGTCACGGCATCGACGGTCGAATTGTTGGCCGCGCCGTCGTCGAGAATGCGAAGCGTGGTCCCCGACGGGTTGGAGAAATTGACGCGCCCGTTGAGAGCGTTGTTCAGCTGGGCGACCACCGACGAGAGCCCGCCGGAGAAATCGACACCGATTACCGTGTCGCCCGCATCGGCAGTGAAGTCGTTCGACAGCGGCAGCGCGGCCGGATCATCGACGCGCACGATTGTGACGCGATGCTGCTGGCCAGTGGTCGTGTCGGTCCAGGTCAGGTTGATCTTGTTGCCGGGAAGGAGCGCGGCGGTGTCGACGTCAAAGCCCTCATACGCACCCGTTGTCACCGCGTTGCCGGCAACGGTCGCGTCCGACAGGCTGGACGCCATGGCCGCCGCGATCGCATCGAGCTGCGCCTGCGCTTCCGGAAGGATGTGGTCGCGCATCTCGACAAAGGCCGCGATCTCGCCGGAGCGGATCGCATTGCTGGCCAGGAGATCGACGCGGTTGCCGGTCGGCGTCACAAGGGAAATGGTGCCGACGCTGCGGGTCGCAGGATCGGCGGTCCATTGCGACGTCGGCATGATCGTGCCCTTCGCGTCGAAATCGAGACGCGAGGCTTCGGTGCTGACCAGCTGGATGCCGGAATTGGTGAAGACGGTGACCTGATTGTTGTCGGTCGAGATGACCCGGATATCCATCAACTGCGACAGTTCGTCGATATACATGTCGCGCTGATCGAGCAGCGTCGCCGCAGCGGCGTCAGGCGTCGTGTTGAGGGCAAGCTGGCGGTTGATCGCCGCGATACGCTCCATCGCGTTGTTGGCGCGCGATACCGCGTCGTTCAATCCAAGCTCGGCATCGCTGCGCAACGCCTGGATGTCGTTGGTCATGCCGTTCAGCTGCTGCGTCAGTACCTGCGCGGCACTGATCACCGCAGCGCGCGCCGCCGGCGATTCCGGTGACGTTCCGAGCGTCTGCACGGCGGAGGCAAAATCGTTGAACGCGACTTCGAGCGTCGCGTCGGCGCCGGGCTGGCCATAGATGCTCTGCAGCCGCGAATAGAACTCGGCCCGCAGATTGGCGTAGCTGCCACCCGCGGCCTCGGTACGCAGCTGGCGCTGAAGATAGATGTCGAGTTCGCGGTTGACGGCGGCAATGCGCACACTGACGCCGGCCCCGCCGGCCGACGTCGTGGTCTGCACCAGCGTCTTGCGCACATAGCCGGGTGTCTCCGCATTCGCCACATTCGAGGCGATCAGCGACAGCCCGGCCTGCACCGTGCGCAAGCCGGAGGTCGAAGTGTTGAGGGCCTGTGTCAGGCTCATTGCGTCGTCCTAATGCCCGCCGCCACGCTCAGCGCAGCATGTTCAGCAGTTCCTGCGTCATGTCGTTTGCAGTCGAGATGACGCGGGTATTCGCCGAGTAGGCCTGCTGGGTGACGATCAGCTTGGTGAACTCGTCCGCGATGTCGGTGTTCGAACCCTCGAGCGCGGAGCCGATGATCGTGCCGCTCGCGCCATAGGTCGGCGTGCCGGATTCGTCGGTCGCCTCGAAAGCGCCGCCGTCGATGCGCTTGAGGAAATCCGCGCCGGTGAAATTCGCGAGCGTGATCTCCGCGAGATCGATGGTCCGACCGTTCGAGTAGGAACCGACGATGCGGCCCTTTTCGCTGATCGAGATGGTCTGCAGTTCGCCCGCTGCGTAGCCGTTCTGCTTGAGCAGATTGACCTGCGCATTGCCGTTCGGATCGGCGAACTGGGTGATGCCGCCCGCGCCGTGATTGACCTGGATATTGCCAAGGCTGATCCCGTCGATCGTCACGTTGTTGAGCTGCAGCGTCGACACCAGCGGACTCATCTGGCCGTTGGGGCCGAAGGTGTAGTTCACGCCCGCGTTCATCCAGGCGACGTCGGTGCCGGTGGCGTTCGAATCGACCTGATAGAACAGGTTCCAGGTGTCGGTTCCGCCGTTCTGCTGGGAGGCGACCTTCGCCCAGCGCAGCTGGATGTTCACGGCCGTTCCCGAAACGTCGTAGGCGGTGATGGCGCCGCCGCCGAGCGAGGCATCGAGGAAGGCGCGCTCGTCGTTGCCGATCACGGTGCCGTTCGAGGGCCGGCCGGTCAGCGTCTGGATGCCGAAGATCGAGTGCGTGACGGTGCCGCCCATCTCGATCGTGTTGGTCATGCTCGCAGCCGTCACCGTGATATTGCCGGCATTGGCGCCGCCGGTAACGACGCTGGCCGTGCCGCCGGTGAGGCCGCCCAGCGCGGCGGAGAGTTCAGCGAGCGTCGACACCTCACCTACACCCGTACCGAAGGTGATGGTCAGGGCCGGGTTGCCGCCAACCTGAATCGTCATGGTCTGGCCGGCGCCAACCGCATTCTGCGTCAGAAGGTTGGTCGCATTGGTCGTGCCGACATTCAGCCCGAGTTCACCCAGCAGCGAAATTGTCGAGGCGCCTCCGATCTCGATATGGGTGTCTGCATTTGCGCCGGTCAGAACCAGCCGGCCTCCGTTCAGCGATGCGGTCACACCGGTATTGCCGGTCTCGGCATTGATTGCGGCCAGAACGTCGGTCGCGTCGTCACCGCTGGCGATGGCGATCGACTGGCCGTTGATTTCCAGCGTCCCACCGGCCGATGTCAGCGCGGAAAGATCGACCGTACCGGTCGCGACAGCGACGGCATCCGGTGACAGGTGTGCACCCGAGCCGAGGATCTTCGCCGGCGCCGGCGGTCCGTAGACCGGATTGGCCGAGAAGTTCGCCGGGTTGAGCAGCTCCGATCCCGGCATGTCGGCGTCGTAGTTGTTGGTCCTCGGCGTCGCGGCGAGGTTGGCGCGATAGTCGACCGTGGTGGTCTGCTGCGCCGGGAGGAAGTCGTTCTGGAATTGCAGCAGTTGCGGCACGCTGCCGGTCGGGTTGCCCGTTGCCGGATCGATCGGCAGGCCCATGAGGTAATAGCCCGCGCCGTTGACGAGGTAGCCGTTCTTGTCCGGCTGGAAGTCGCCGCGGCGGGTGTAATAGTCGGAGCCGCCGAAGATCGGCGAATTGTCCTGAACCGACGTAGGCTTCTGCACGACGAAGAAGCCGTCTCCGTTGATCGCCATGAAGGTGCCGACGGAGGAGCCCTGGATATCGCCCTGGACCGTATTGGTCATCCGCGCGCTCGCGATCACGCCGCCGGCGAGCTGCTTGGAGGGAATGTTGTCCGGGATCAGGTCCTGGAAGGAGGTATCGACCCGCTTGAAGGCGGTGGTTTGCGAGTTCGCGATGTTGCCGGACACGTTTTCAAGCGCGTAAGACTGCGCGCGCATGCCGGTGACCGCGGTGTTAAGTGCGCCGAAGATACCCATTACTTGATCCTCCAGAACAGCGGGGCGGCAGCTCGACAGGCGACCGCAAATGTTGCGACACAAGGCATCGCAAGTGCCGTGCCACGGAGAAACTCACGTAAAATCAATATCTTGGTGTAAAACCAAGGCTGCCGGACACGGCCAGCTTTGCCGGGCCCCGGCAAATTTTTCCGGGAGCGGTTTGCACCCGCGAGATCAGGCACTAGTGTCCGCGCGAATTCGCCAGACTGACTGAAGCAAAGGACGTTGCATGCGTTTCGAAGGCACCAAAGGTTACGTCGCGACCGACGATCTCAAGGTCGCGGTGAATGCGGCAATCACGCTGCAGCGGCCGCTTCTGGTGAAGGGCGAGCCCGGCACCGGCAAGACCGTGCTGGCGCACGAGATCGCCAAGGCGGTCGGCACCGAGCTGCTGGAATGGCATGTGAAGTCCACCACCAAGGCGCAGCAGGGCCTGTACGAGTACGATGCGGTGTCGCGGCTGCGCGACAGCCAGCTCGGCGACGAGCGCGTCAAGGACATCCGCAACTACATCAAGCGCGGCAAGCTGTGGGAAGCCTTCGTCCGCGAGAAGCGCCCTGTCCTCTTGATCGACGAAATCGACAAGGCCGATATCGAATTCCCGAACGATCTCCTGCAGGAGCTCGATCGCATGGAGTTCTTCGTCTACGAGACCGGCGAGGTCATCAAAGCGCAGCAGCGCCCGATCGTAGTCATCACCTCGAACAACGAGAAGGAGCTGCCGGACGCGTTTCTGCGCCGCTGTTTCTTTCACTACATCCGATTTCCCGACAACGAGACGATGCGGGCGATTGTCGATGTGCACTTTCCGGGCATCAAGCAGAGGCTGGTCGCCGAAGCGCTCAAGCTGTTTTACGAGATCCGCGAGGTCCCGGGCCTCAAGAAGAAGCC
>NZ_DATMRV010000195.1:0-2631 GCF_035565795.1 Pseudorhodoplanes sp. | reverse complement strand
ATTGGAGCGGGTGAAGGGAATCGAACCCTCGTCATCAGCTTGGAAGGCTGTTGCTCTACCATTGAGCTACACCCGCATCCGGCCGGTCCGGCGGCCTGCTTGGTTTCATAAAACGCCGCCGGAAACAAGACCTTACCAGCACATATATGAAGACACCCATGAAGACGCCGGACGCGGTGGCCGGAGACGTTACTTGAGGCCGCTATTTGGCTCCCGGCGCCGGCGCGGTCCCAAGCAGCGCCTCCATGGCCAGCCCGAGCGCCAGCAGCGCGGTATCGCTGCCGACTGGCCCGTCGATCTCGATTCCGACCGGCAGGCCGCCCTTGGTCATCCCCGCGAAAAGCGAGAGGCCGGGTATACCAGCATTGCTGCCCGGATCGGTGTTGCGGATCATCGTGAAGAAGGTCGGCGCCGGCTTGCCGCCGCCGATCGACATCTCGCCGGAGCCCTTCTCCGCGTCGATCGGCACCGCCGGCGCGGGCGTGGTCGGAAACAGCATGGCGTCCAGGTTGTTGGCCTTGAAGTAATCGGCATAGAGCTTCTGCAGCGCCGGCCGGTGCACTTTCATCGCGTCCGGGTAATCCTTGCCGAACGCATCCTTCAGGATCGCGCCGAAGGCGCCCTGCACGTCCGGGCTTTTGATCTTTCCCGCGATATCCTCCAGCGTCACGCCGTCGATGCCCGACGCCTTCAGATAGGCCGGGATGTCTTCCACAGGCTCATGCAGGGCGACCGGAAACGACACCTTCGCGTTGAGTTCCGCGAGCCCCGGAAGGTCGCCGTCCACGAACACCACGCCTGCGGTTTCGAGCTTGCCGCGCGCTGTTTTGACCACCGCCTCCAGTTCGGGATCGAGCCCGTTCCAGAACGACGTCGGAATGCCGATACGCTTCCCCTTGAGCGCTGCGGGGGTCGCGAGCGGCGTTCCGGTGATCACCGAATCCAGAAGCGCGACGTCGGCGACCGTGCGCCCCATCGGGCCGACCGTGTCGCGCGTATGGCTGATCGGCACGACCGCGTTCGCGTCGTGATAGCGGCGCTGCGCGCCTCCATTGCCGACGGAGGGCCGCAGTCCCACCGTGCCCGTGAGCGCTGCCGGAATCCGCGTCGAGCCGCCCGTGTCGCTGCCGAGCCCGGCCGTCACGATCCCGGCAGCAATCGAGGCCGATGTGCCGCCTGACGAGCCGCCGGGAATGCGCGTCGTGTCGTACGGATTCTTCACGTGACCGGCGAAGGACGCGGCATTGGTCGAGGTGATGCCGAAGGCGAGCTCGTGCATGTTCGCCTTACCGACCACGATGGCGCCAGCATCGATCAGCTTCTGCAGCGAGGGCGCGTTGGCGTTCGGACGCGCGTTGCGCAGCGCTTCGGTGCCGCCCGTCGTCGGCAGGTCTGCGGTGTTGATGTTATCCTTGACCACGATAGGAAGGCCGGCGAGCGGCGGAAGCGGCTTCCCGCCGGCAACCATGTCGTCGATCTTCTTTGCCGCGGCTAGCGCGCCCTCCGTGTTGAGGGTGATGATCGCATTCAGATGCTTCATCTGCTCCGCACGCGCGAGCGCCGCCTTCACTACATCGGTCGCACTCGTGCGCTTCTCGCGGATGGCCGAGACGATGCCGGCGGCGGTCTGCGGCGGCGTCTGCGCATACGCCTGCGTCCCGAATGGCAGAATGGAAATGGCCTTGATGGCGGTCAGTCCGAGAGTGGCGGTCAGAACATCGCGGCGGGACGCATGGCGCATGGTGAGGCCTCTGATAATGCAACGCGCAGTGTACACCGGATTATGCAGGTCCAGCATGACCGGACCACTGTTACTTTCGCGGTGCAGCACGCGAAACCACGCCTCGGCTTCGTAGTTATCAGGCCGGGGGACACGAAGGAGCCAGGGATGATCTTCGCCATCGTCCTCGCCGCGACCATCATCGGCGCGCTGCTGATGATGATGACGGGCAGCTTCGGGTGTCCGTGAAAGCTTCCACCGTGCGAACCAGTCCCGGCCGACGCGACGCTTGCGGCGGGAACCGACCGCACGTTTGTGCGTCTTTACGTCCACAAATCTTGGAGGGCAGACCTATGCGGGCATTGTTCCTGGCGATGATAGCCGGAGCGGCGACGATCGGCTTCGGGAGCATTGCGGAGGCGCGCGACGGTTGCGGTCGCGGCTACTTTTTCGATGGATATCGTTGTGTGCCGCAATACCGCGGCGGCCGTTACTATCACGGGCCCTACGGCGGGCCATACGGCCGCCCCTACCGCAATCCGAATTACGGCGTCCCGACCTGGGATCGCAGCGGCACGATCTCCTGCAATGTCCCCGGCTATACGTGGCAGAACGGTGCGTGCCGTCCTTACACCGGACGTTGAGCAGCGCTTCAGCGGCGATTTCGGAGAATTGGTGGAGGGGGTTGGATTCGAACCAACGTAGGCATAGCCAACGGATTTACAGTCCGTCCCCTTTAGCCACTCGGGCACCCCTCCACGGGATCAGTCTGTGCGACCACACGTTGGTCGCACCCAGCCGACAAAAGGTTTAACCCGGATCGGCTTTATGTAAAACGCCCGGGCGCAAGCTTTTTACGCCGGCGCCGGACGCGGTCGGGTTTATGGTGGCGACGCCCGCTTAAGTCAATG
>NZ_DATMRV010000194.1:0-46876 GCF_035565795.1 Pseudorhodoplanes sp. | reverse complement strand
GGTGCTCGCGCTCGACGATCAGACGCTGATCCTGATCGCGATCAATGCCACGGTCACGCTGTTCGGGCTCGCGCTGATCTATCGTCCGCTGGTTCTGGAATGCGTCGATCCGCTCTATCTGAGATCGGTCAGCAAGGCCGGAGGGCCGGCGCACCTGATCTTCCTTGCCTTGCTCGTGATCAATCTCGTGTCCGGCTTCCATGCGCTCGGGACGTTGCTCGCTGTCGGCATCATGATGGTCCCGGCGGCGATCGGGCGGTTCTGGGCGCGTGACGTCACGCCGATGATCGTGGTCGCGGTGCTGGCGGGAATGGCGTCCGGCTATCTCGGATTGCTGCTGTCGTTCCATACGGCAGCGCCGGCCGGGCCGGCGGTCATCCTCGTGGCCGCGATCCTGTACGCCGTCTCGCTGCTGTTCGGCAGCGTCGGCGGCCTCGTTCGGAAGTTGTTTCCCGGACGTCACCTCGAAGCCTGATGTCACGGAGGTCGTCATGCTGACCAGACGCGTTCTCATCGCAGCGGCCCTGGTCGCGATCGCCTCGGCCGCGCAGGCTCAGGACAAGATGCCGGTGGTCGCGACCTTCTCGATCCTCGGTGATATCGCGAGCAATGTCGGCGGTGATCGCGTGGCGGTCAGGAATCTGGTCGGGCCGAACAGCGATGCGCATGTCTATTCGCCGTCGCCCGCCGACGCGAAGACGCTCAGCGATGCAAAGGTCATCGTGACCAACGGGCTCGGCTTCGAAGGCTGGCTCGCGCGGCTGATCAAGTCCTCGAATACCAGGGCGACGACTATCGTGGCGAGCAAGGGCATCAAGCCGCGCAAGCTCGCGGGTGCCCATTCCCACGACCACGGCCACGGACAGTCCGATGGCGATCCGCATGCCTGGCAATCCGTCGCCAATGTGAAGACCTACGTCGCCAACATCCGGGACGGGCTGATCGCGGCGGACCCGGCGGGCAAGGCGACATTCGAGGCGAATGCCGCCGCCTATTTCGAAAAGCTCGATGCGCTGGACCGCGATGTGAAGGAAACGATTTCCAGGATTCCGCCGGAACGCAGAAAGATCATCACGACCCACGATGCCTTCGGCTATTTCAGGGATGCCTACGGCGTCGAATTCATCGCACCTCAGGGTGTATCGACCGATTCGGAGGCCTCGGCGCGGGACGTGGCGCGCATCATTACGCAGATCAGGAAGCAGAAAATTCCTGCGGTGTTCCTTGAAAATATCAGCGATGCGCGGCTTTTGTCCCGGATCGCGGACGAAACCGGGGCGAAGGTGGGCGGAACGCTCTATTCGGACGCTCTGACCGACGAAAAAGGCCCGGCCCCCACTTACATCGACCTCATCCGGCACAATATAAGGACGCTCAGCGCGGCGCTGCAGTCCTAGCCGCTGCGCTCCGCCCGCCCGGGCGGCCCGGAAACTCGGCTGGAGCGTTCATGTCCGACAAGATCCCCGTCACGGTGCTGACCGGCTATCTCGGCGCCGGCAAGACCACGTTGCTCAACCGCATTCTCTCGGAGCCGCACGGCAAGAAATACGCCGTGATCGTCAATGAGTTCGGCGAGATCGGCATTGACAACGATCTGATCGTGAATGCCGACGAGGAAGTGTTCGAGATGAACAACGGGTGCATCTGCTGCACCGTGCGAGGCGATCTGATCCGGATCATCGAAGGCCTGATGCGCCGCAAGGGCAAGTTCGACGCCATCATCGTTGAGACCACGGGGCTCGCCGATCCCGCCCCCGTGGCGCAGACCTTCTTCGTCGACGAGGAGGTCGGCAAGAAGACCCGGCTCGATGCGGTGGTCACGGTCGCTGACGCGAAGTGGCTCAAGGATCGCCTGAAAGACGCGCCCGAGGCCAAGAACCAGATCGCCTTCGCCGACGTGATCCTCCTCAACAAGACCGATCTTGTAGAGGAGCCCGACCTGCAGGAGGTCGAGGCGCGCATCCGCGGCATCAATCCATACGCGAAGCTGCATCGAACACAGCGCTCGCAGATCGCGCTCGACGAGGTCCTCGATCGCAAGGCTTTCGATCTCGACCGCATCCTCGATATCGAGCCGGATTTCCTGCATGGCGACGATCATGCTCATGACCACGATCACCACCGTGATCATGGCCATCACCACGACCACGATCATCATCACGACCATGGTCATCACCACCACGGCATGAAGCATTATCACGACGAGGAGATGCAATCCCTCTCGCTGAAGACCGAGAAGCCGCTCGATCCGGACAAATTCTTCCCGTGGATCCAGAAGCTGGTCGCCGAGGACGGTCCGGCGATCCTGCGCTCCAAGGGCATCCTCTCGTTCAAGGATGATCCGGATCGCTTCGTCTTCCAGGGCGTGCACATGATCCTTGACGGCGATCACCAGCGGCCGTGGAAAGCGGACGAAAAGCGCGAGAGCCGGATCGTGTTCATCGGCAAGCATCTCCCTGAAGACAAGATCCGCACCGGCTTTGCGGATTGCGTTGCCTGACATTGCAAGTCGTCCGATGTCTGACGTGCGCCCAAACACCCCGTCGGTTGCCGACCGTACGCAACCGGTTGCGACCGGCGGCTCCGCGATCGCCGCTCATTTCCTTGGCGATACTGCCGCCTTCGTCCTGTCGGAAGAAGCGGCGATGCTGGTCAAGGCCGATGGCACGAGCCAGCGCGTGCCTTTGCACGATGGAGGCATTCTTTCGTCGACCAGCGACGGCGCGCGCATCGTGACCGGCGGTGACGATGGCAAGGTGGCGGAAGTTGACCGCGACGGCACCCTTCGCACGGTTGTCGCCGATCCGAAAAAACGGTGGATCGATCAGGTCGCGCTCGGGCCAGACGGCGCGGTGGCATGGTCGACCGGCAAGACTGTCCAGACCATCAACCGGAAGGGCGAGGTGAGGTCGCTCGATCTTCCCTCGACCGCGGGCGGCCTTGCGTTCTTGCCGAAGGGCTTTCGTCTCGCGATCGCTCATTACAATGGCGCCTCGCTCTGGTTTCCGAATGCGCAGGCAAAGCCCGAGTCTCTCGAATGGAAAGGCTCGCATCTCGGCGTCACGGTCAGCCCTGACGGCCGTTTCCTCGTCACCACGATGCAGGAGCCGATGCTGCATGGCTGGCGGCTGGTCGACAGCAAGCACATGCGGATGTCGGGCTACGCGACGCGTGTGCGATCGATGAGCTGGACTGCGGACGGCGCGTTCCTCGCCACCGGCGGTTCGGACCAGCTGATCCTCTGGCCGTTCTCGAGCAAGGACGGGCCCATGGGAAAGCAGCCCACCATTCTTGCGCCCCATGCAAAAAGGCTTGCGGTCGTCGCCTGCCACCCGAAACAGCCGGTGGTGGCCGCCGGATATGAGGACGGGCTCGTCTTGCTGGTGCGGCTCGACGATGGCGCGGAGGTGCTTGTCCATTCGTCAGATCTGGATACCCCGGTCACGGCTTTGGCCTGGAGCGCGGACGGGTTGCGGCTCGCGTTCGCCTGCGAGGATCGCACCGCGGGTGTGGTGGACTTGGCTTGAAGCGGCGCTAGACTTGGCCCGACGCAAATGTCGGAGGGCGCTTGCCATGATTCGGCGAGTTCAGATTTTTCTGTTCGCTTTCGCGATCCTGGGTGGGCTGACGCTCCCGGTCCTGGCCTTGCCGAAGACGGTCATCATTCTTCGGCACGGGGAAAAGGAAAACGATTTCGCGCTCTGCAAGATCGGTGTCGATCGTTCGCTGGCATTGGCTGCGCAGTATCTCGGGCAGGGCGCCAGGCAATCGTTGTTCGCCTCGGGCGACAAGCCTGCGGCGATCCTCGCCATCACCCTGCATACGCTTGAACTCGCGTCGCCCGCCGCGGCGACCTGGGAGATGCCGGTCACGACATTCTCGGCGGTCCCACTGCCGGGCGTTGACCCCATTCCGCAGCTCAACCTGCGGACCCAGCAGGCAGTCGGCGCGATGATGGACGATCCGCGCTATGACGGCAAGACCGTCGTGATGGTGTGGGAGCATCATCACATCGCCGACAAGGCGATGGAACTTAAATTTCCGGACCAGAAGGTGACGCTGCGCCAGCTCTTCAATCTCGACAAGCTGCCGGATGTGCCCGACACGTGGCCCGGTCAGACCTACGACTATTTCTGGATCGTCGAATTCGGGACTGGCGGTTCGCGGGTGCCGACGGGTTTCAGGATGGTGCGGCAGCAATTTGCGGCGCCGTTCGACAAGGTTCCGACGAACGAATGGGGCAAGCGCACCAAGCTGCCGATGGGCAGCAAGTGTTTGCCGTAGGTCGCTCTTGCGATGCTGGATGGTTCAGCGGCTGACCGGCTCTGGCGGCTGTCACGCGTGCGGACCTGACACTGGCTTCGTGACATTCAGTATCCCGAACAGACGCAATTCCGGCATCCATCATTGCCGCTTTTCGGCGCTCTGCAAAACAATCATGGCCGGGCAATGCCCGGCCATGATGATCTCGTTCTGATGTTCTCTCGAGCAGCTCAGCGCACCAGCACGTTCTTGAACTGCCAGGGATCGCTCTCGTCAATGTCCTCCGGAAACAGTCCGGGCCGGCCCTCGAGTGGCGTCCAGTCGGTATAATAGCCCTTCACCGGGCCGAGATACGGCATCTGGATTTCGAGGCAGCGCTTGAAGTCCATCTCGTCGGCTTCGACGATGCCTTCGTTCGGATTCTCCAGCGCCCAGACCATGCCGGCAAGGATCGCCGACGTCACCTGCAGGCCCGTCGCGTTCTGATAGGGCGCAAGTTCGCGCGTCTCTTCCAGCGAAAGCTGCGAGCCGTACCAATAGGCGTTCTTCTTGTGGCCGTAGAGCAGCACGCCAAGTTCGTCGATACCGTCCGTCAGTTCATCCTCGTCGAGCACATGCAGCTTGTCCTGAGTCTTGCCTCCGCTGCCGAACAACTCGTGCCACGACAGCACCGCGTCGTCGGCCGGATGATAGGCGTAGTGGCAGGTCGGCCGGTACACGGGCTTGCCGTCTTCGAACACCGTGAAATAGTCGGAGATCGAAATCGACTCGTTGTGCGTGACGAGGAACCCGTATTGCGGCCCCGGCGTCGGACACCAGGTGCGAACGCGCGTATCGGCGCCCGGCCGCATCAGGTAGATCGCGGGCGCGTTCGGATCGGGATGCTGCCGCGCGAAGTCAGGCATCCATTTCTCGTGCGTGCCCCAGCCGAGTTCGGACGGCTGCAGGCCTTCCGAAATGAATCCTTCGACCGACCACGTGTTGAGAAACACGTTGCGCGGCTTCGGCGATTTGGTCCGCTGCGTGTCGCGCTCGGCGATGTGAATGCCCTTGACGCCGGCATGGCGCAGCAGGCTGGCCCATTCCTCCCGCGTTGTCGGATCGGGAACGTTGAGGTTGAGGTCGCGCGCCAGATTGAGCGCGGCCTGCTTGACGAAGAATGACACCATGCCGGGATTGGCCCCGCAGGTGGACACAGCCGTCGGACCACCCGGGTTCTTCCGCTTTGCGGCAAGTGTCAGCTCGCGCAGCGCGTAGTTCGAGCGCTCGGCCGGGCCTTTGGTCTTGTCGAAATAGAAGCCGAGCCACGGCTCGTTGACGGTGTCGATATAGAGCGCGCCCAGCGAACGGCACAGCTCCATGATGTCTACCGAACCCGTGTCGACCGAGAGATTGACGCAGAAGCCCTGGCCGCCGCCATTGGTGAGCAGCGGCGTCAGCATCTCTTTGTAATTATCGCGCGTCACGTGCTTCTGGATGAAGGGGATGCCGCGCTCGTCGGCGATCCACTTGTTGAGCGGATCGGGATCGATGATCACCATGCGCGACTTGTCGTATTCGAAATGCCGTTCGATCAGCGGCAGGGTACCGCGCCCGATCGAGCCAAAGCCGATGATAACGATGGGACCATCGATCTTCCCGTATACGGGCCAGTCGGTCATCTCGCGTCACTCCAGTTAGTAAGATAAGCAGAAAGGGAATGGGCGGGTATCGCGGCCTCTGCGATACCCGCCCAGGCTTGGCTGCGCAAACCTAAGCTGCGCGCGGTGTCGGGCTCTTGACTGCCCCGTTGGATGCCGCTGCGACCAGCGCGCCCAGTTCGGGCTTCGGTGCGAGACGGCCGGTCGCGCCGATCATGCCGCGGGCTCCATCGAGCGCGCCGGCACGGAGTTCGAGCGCAAGCAACCGGTCCTGCTGATAGGGACCGGGCATCCACAGAAGGCCGGTCTTCTCAGCCGAGAAGCCGAACCGGCCGTAATACGGCGCGTCGCCGACGAGCAGGATAGATCCGTGCCCGCGCATGCGCGCCGCCGCGATCGCGTGCTTCATCAGCTTGCCGCCAATGCCCTTGCATTGGTGTTCGGGCGAGACCGCAAGCGGGCCGAGCAACAGCGCCGGGCGGCTGGGGCCGGCCGACACGTCCCACAGGCGCACCGAGCCAACGACGCGGCCCTTCTCGGTCGCGACGAAGGACAGGCCGGTCGACGGCAGACGGTCCTCGCGCAGGCGCTGCGAGGTCTTGGTGAAGCGCACATCGCCATAGGCGCGGTCAAGCAATGCTTCGCGTGCGTCGTGGTCGGCGTGGCGTTCCTGGCGAATGGCAATCATGGCCATCTCCTTCCGTGCCCCGCCTTTGCGCGGGACGGCTTCAGTCCTGGGAGTGAAGGGAAGGGAGGTCGGCTTCTCAGCCGGCCTCCGGCGTTGTCAGATGTGGTCCGGTCGCAGAGCGATCAGATGTGGCCCGATCGCGGAGCGATCAGATGTGGATCGTCTTCAGCGGCGGGAAGCCGTTGAAGGCCACCGAGGAGTAGGTCGACGTGTAGGCGCCGGTGCCTTCGATCAGCAGCTTGTCGCCGATCTCGATCGAGACCGGCAGCAGATAGGGCTGCTTCTCGTACAGCACGTCCGCCGAGTCGCAGGTCGGGCCTGCGAGTATGCACGGCGCCATCTCGCCACCGTCACGCGGCGTCCTGATCGGATACCGGATCGCCTCGTCCATCGTCTCGGCCAGACCGCCGAACTTGCCGATGTCGAGATAGACCCAGCGCACCTCGTCCTCCTCGCTCTTCTTCGAAACGAGGACGACTTCGGTCTCGATCACGCCGGCATTGCCGACCATGCCGCGGCCCGGCTCGATGATCGTTTCCGGAATGCGGTTGCCGAAATGCTTACGCAGCGCCTTGAAGATCGCCGAGCCGTAGGCCCGCACGGTCGGGACGTTCTTCAGGTACTTGGTCGGGAACCCGCCGCCGAGATTGACCATCGACAGGTTGATCCCGCGCTCGCCGCATTCCCTGAACACGGCAGCCGACTGCGCCAGCGCACGATCCCACATGCTGGTTGCGCTGCTGCGAACCGACATGGAAGGAGATGCCGTAGGCGTTCAGGCCAAGCCGGTGCGCGTGCTCAAGCACGTCCGCGGCCATCGACGGCTCGCAGCCGAACTTGCGCGAGAGCGGCCATTCGGCGCCGGCGCCGTCGCACAGGATGCGGCAGAACACCTTCGAGCCGGGCGCCGCACGGGCGATCTTCTCGACCTCGGCCTTGCAGTCGACCGCGAACAGGCGGACGCCGATCTCATAGGCGCGCGCGATATCGCGCTCCTTCTTGATGGTGTTGCCATAGGAGATGCGGTCGGGCGTTGCGCCTGCGGCGAGCACCATTTCGATCTCGGCGACCGAAGCGGTGTCGAAGCAGGAGCCCATCGAGGCCAGCAGCGACAGCACTTCCGGCGCCGGGTTCGCCTTCACGGCATAGAACACGCGGCTGTCCGGCAGCGCCTTCGCAAAGGCGTTGTAGTTGTCGCGAACGACGTCGAGATCGACGACCAGCACAGGTCCGTCGTCACGGCGGTTGCGAAGAAATTCGCGGATGCGGTCGGTCATTGTCTTCCCCAAAACAGCGCTGCGGGCGCAGCCAGAGGCCCTGGCGACACCCTAGGGATGCGTCTGATGACGAACCCACGCTGCCGTGCGATGGAGGACACGACGAGCGGTGTTCGACACCGGACAGTGCTGCCGTGGATTGGATGGGGGAGGCCCCGTCCGCACACCTGGCAATGAAGGACAAGCCCTTTCGGAACCAGACCGGCTTATGGACAGCCGGCAGTAGCCAAAAAAGCCCGCTCCGTCGTTGCTTTAAGTCGCGTCCTCAGCGGAGAACTGAGTTCGCCGGTTTCGCCTCCGGCTGCCGGTCAGAGTTCTTGGAGAGACTCTCCTTCGAGAGCTTTGTCTCCCCAGGCGGCTGGCGGGCCTCTTGTCCCGCTACCTACCGACCGACACGCGACCACAGGCACGTGCGAAATTGGGCAAACGCGGAAATAATCCATTCACGCTGCATGTCAAGCAATACGTGTGCGGCACCGCGAGAAAACTGCGGAGATTACGAGAGTGTTAACATCTCGTCCGCGCACGAAGCGGCGTTGCATGTCGCGAGCGCGATGAGGCGCGGTGCTGCGCGCTAGACGCCGCCGTACTTGTCCTGAATCTTTGCCCAGCTGGGTTCCTCGATGACATCGAGATAGTCGCGGAACTCCATCGCCGCATCGCGACGGGCAAACGCGCCCGAGGTGATGTCCACGATCGCCTTCTGCATCGCGTTGGCCGCGTGCAGGATCAGCGTGATCCCGTAGGGAATCACCGTGAAGCCAAGCTCGGCGAATTCAGCTGGCGAGAGGAGCGGCGTCTTGCCGCCTTCGAGCGGGTTGGCGACCAGCGGCACACCGGAAAAGGCGCGGCCGATTCGCGAAAGCTCATCGACCGATTCGGGCGCCTCGATGAACAGCCCTTCGGCGCCCGCGCGCAGATAGCGCTCGGCACGCCGCATGGCGTCGTCGAGGCCGTGCACGGCCCGCGCGTCGGTGCGCGCGAAGATGAAAGTGGCCGGATCGAGCCGTTCGGACACGGCGGCGCGAACTTTCGCCTCCATCACCTCGACTGGAACGACGTTCTTGCCGGCCATGTGGCCGCAGCGCTTCGGCCAGGTCTGGTCCTCGAGCATCATGGCGGCGACGCCCATGCGCTCATAGCCCTGCACGGTGTGGACCACGTTCTTCACGTCGCCATAGCCGTCGTCGCAATCGACGAAGGCGGGCAAGTCGCAGGCGTTTACGATGTCGCGGACGGCCGCCGCAATGTCGGCATAGGCGCGAAGCCCGACATCCGGGACGCCGTAGCGGGCGCCGACGATCGAGAAGCCGCCGATGAACAGGCTTTTCGCGCCGGCTTGCGCGATCAGGCGCGCGCCGAGCGCGTCATACGCGCCGACCAGCACCAGAGGTTTTTCGGATTTCAGGAGGTCGCGGAAAATCTGGCCCTTGGGCACGCGGCCAGTCATCGTTGTCATTTGCAGACAGCCGTCAGCGGCTGAAGGGCTCGACCTTCCGCGCGAACTGGATGAACTTGTACATGATCACCGCGCCGACCGCGAGGAAGGCCACGTCGATGATGCGAGCGGCGGTCTCACCCAGCCCGAACAGGTTCGCGATGGCCCAGCTTCCGGCGAACGCCGCGCCGAACACCTCGGCGCCGATCAGGATCGCTGCGCTGACGACGGTCACGACGTTGATCCACACAATGCGGTTGCCGCCTGCGGGTGTCGTCGTCTTCGTGGTGGCTTGGGCGTTCATTCGGTCAGTCCGGGGTCAAGGCGGGGGCGGGCAATGTCGTCGAAACATAGCCGCCGATCAAGGCTGGAATTGAAGTGCCGATGCCCCCATGTCCGGGTCCGGCACCGCCTGTAGTCCCAAAAAATCGAGATATTTCAACGTATGACCGCAATGACCGCGACTATTCGTCCGTCCGATGATACCGCTAACCCGCTCCTTGCCCCCTGGATCGGGGCATTTGAAGTTCCCCGTTTCCAGGAAATAGATCCGTCGCATTTTGTTCCCGCCTTCGAGCGGGCGATGGCAGAGCACGATGCCGAGGTGGCCGCGATCGCGCGGAACGCCGCCCCGGCCACGTTCGAGAACACGATCGCGGCTCTGGAAAATTCGGGCCGTGCGCTCGCGCATGTGACCGACGTATTTTATGTGCTGGCCGGTGCTCACACCAACGAGGCGATCCAGGCGGTCGAGCGCGAGATGTCGCCGCGCCTGTCCGCGCATCACAGCGCGATCCAGCTCAACGGCGATCTGTTCCGCCGCATCGATCAGGTGATGCACGCGGCCGCTGCCGGCGGCCTGACGGACGAGCAGGCGCGGGTGCTTGAGCGCTACCACACCGATTTCCGCCGGGCCGGCGCGCATCTCGACGAGTCCGCGAAGCAGCGCCTTGCGCAGATCGGCCAGCGTCTTGCTTCTCTAGGTACAGCCTTCAGCCAGAATGTGCTGGCCGATGAGCGCGACACGTTCATCGAACTCGGCGAGGCGGATCTCGCCGGCCTGCCGGATTACGTCCGATCGGCCGCCCGCGAGGCCGCGGCTGCGCGCGGCCTTCCCGGCCGCTACGTGATCACGCTGTCGCGCTCGAGCGTCGAGCCGTTCCTGCAATATTCGTCGCGCCGTGACCTGCGCGAGAAGGCGTTCCGGGCCTGGATCGCCCGCGGCGATACCGGCGGCGCAACCGACAACAAGGCGATCATTGCCGAGATGGTGGCGCTGCGTGCCGAGCGCGCGCGGCTGCTCGGCTATCCGACCTACGCCGATTTCCGTCTGGACGACTCGATGGCGCGCACGCCGCAGGCCGTCCGAAATCTGTTGGGCGAGGTCTGGCCGCGTGCGCTCAAGCGTGCGCTTGCCGATCGCGATGCGCTTCAGGCGCTGGCCCAGGCGGAGGGCGGCAATTTCAAGATCGCGCCGTGGGACTGGCGCTACTACGCCGAGAAGCTGCGCAAGAAGCTGCATGACGTCGACGAAGCGGCGATCAAGCAATATCTGCAACTCGACAAGATCATCGAGGCGGCGTTCGACACCGCGACGCGCCTGTTCGGACTGAGGTTCAAGGAGGTGTCCGGCGTCCCGGTCTGGCATCCGGACGTCCGGACCTGGGACGTCACCGACGCAAGCGGCAAGCATGTCGCGCTGTTCTTCGGCGATTATTTCGCGCGTCCCTCCAAGCACAGCGGCGCGTGGATGACGTCGCTGCGCGATCAGGAAAAACTGGCCGGCGACGTTCGTCCGCTGATCATCAACGTGATGAATTTCAACAAGGGGTCCGACGGCAAGCCTGCGCTCCTGAGCTACGACGATGCGCGCACGCTGTTCCACGAGTTCGGCCACGCGTTGCACGGCATGCTGTCGGATGTGACTTATCCGCTCATTTCGGCCACCAATGTCGATACCGATTTCGTGGAGCTGCCGTCGCAGCTCTATGAACACTGGTTCGAGCGGCCGGAGGTGCTGCGCCGCTTCGCGGTTCACCACGAGACCGGCGAACCGATCCCGGAGGATCTGCTGCGCAAGGTGCTAAACGCACGCACCTTCAATCAGGGTTGCGCCACCGTGGAGTATGTGTCGTCCGCGCTCGTCGACCTCGAATTCCATTCGCTGCAATCGGCGGAAGCGCTGGATGTGGCCGGCTTCGAGCGTGACACGCTCAGAAAACTCGGCATGCCGGACGAGATCGTGATGCGACATCGTTCGCCGCATTTCCAGCATGTGTTCGCGGGGGCGAGCTATTCGTCAGCCTATTACAGCTACATGTGGTCGGAGGTGCTGGACGCGGATGCCTTCCGCGCGTTCGAGGAGGCAGGCGACATCTTCGATCCGGCCACTGCCGCGAAGCTGCGTGACAATGTGTATGCGGCCGGCGGCCGGCGCACTTCGGACCAGGCCTATATTGCGTTCCGCGGCCGGCTGCCGAGTGTGGATGCTCTTCTGGAGCGGCGCGGACTCGTGGACGCGGTGCCGGCGGGAGAAGCCTGACGTCTCGATTTTGAGCGGGAGTTAAGACAATGCATGTCACGCCCTATCTTTTCTTCGACGGCCGCTGCCAGGAAGCTCTCGACTTCTATAAGAAGGCAATCGGCATCGAGCCCGGCATGATGATGCGTTACGGAGAAAATCCCGACGCTTCGTCACAGGGCGCGAATGTCGCCAGGGACAAGATCATGCATGCCGAGTTCAAACTCGGCGACACCACGATCTTCTGCTCCGACGGCATGGCTCAGGGACAGCCGAAATTCGATGGCTTCGCGCTGGCGATCGCGGCCGAGAACACGCGCGATGCCGAATCGAAGTTCAAGGCGCTCGTCGACGGTGGCGAGGTGATTCAGCCGCTGATCGAAACCTTCTTCGCCCACAGCTTCGGCATGCTCAAGGACCGGTTTGGCGTCCACTGGATGCTGATCGTCGGCAAGCAGCCGCGTTAGCTGCTGCCGGTACAATCAACTCGGGCTCGGACAGGCGCGCCCGAGTTGCGATTGTCTTGCGTGTCTTCTAAGCCTGAGACGGCGGGAGCTGACGCACCCGCCACAGATCAGGCTTGGCGGACGTTCCATGGCAAATTCCTGCACCTCCGGTCATCGTCGCGGTGTCGCGGTGGCTCCCCATTTCGCCGCGGCTGAAGCCGGCAAGTCGATCCTCGCCGAGGGCGGCAACGCCCTGGAGGCGATGGTGGCGATGGCGGCCTCCATCGCCGCCGTCTATCCGCACATGACCCATATCGGCGGCGACGGCTTCTGGCTGGTTCGTGAGCCGAATGGACGCGTGCGTGCGCTGATGGCGCCCGGACCCGCGGGCGCCCGTGCAACGATCGCCAATTACCGCGAGCGCGGATACGACGCGATCCCGGCGCGGGGCCCGCTGGCCGCGCTGACCGTGCCGGGCGCAATCGGCGGCTGGATGCTGGCGCTCGATGCGGCGAAAGCGCTGGGCGGCAAGCTGCCGCTCGATCTCCTGCTTGAGCCCGCGATCAAGCAGGCGCGCGATGGTTATATTGTCAGCCGCAGCCAGCACGCGCTGACGCGAGACAAGCTGTCCGAAATGGATGAAGCGGCGGGCTTCGCGCAGACCTTCCTTGTTGACGGCAAGGTGCCGGCGGAAGGCGCCGTGATGAAGCAGACGGCGTTCGCAGCCACGCTCGATCATCTCGCCAATGCCGGGCTCGACGATTTCTATCGCGGCGATGTCGGGCGCGAGATGGCCGCCGATCTCGAACGGATCGGCTCGCCGGTGACGCGCGCCGATCTCGAAAAATATCGCGCCTATGTCACCGAGCCGCTGTCGGCCCAACTCAATGTCGGCACGCTCTACAATGCGCCGCCGCCGACGCAGGGGCTTGCCTCGCTGATCATCCTTGCGCTGTTCGAGCGGTTGCGCGTTTCGGAAGCCGAAGGCTTCGACTTCGTGCACGGTCTCGTGGAATCGACCAAGCGCGCGTTCCGCCTGCGCGACCGCGTCGTGACCGATCCGAACCGGATGAAGGAGCCGCTCGACCGATACCTGTCGGCGTCGTTCCTCGATGCGGAGCTTCTCAAGATCGATCGCAGTAAGGCGGCGCGCTGGCCGGCACCCTATGGCGAAGGCGATACGATCTGGATGGGCACGGCCGACGCTTCGGGACTCGTCGTCTCCTACATCCAGTCCATCTACTGGGAATTCGGATCGGGCTGCGTGCTGCCGCGGACCGGCGTGCTGATGCAGAATCGCGGTGCGAGCTTCTCGCTCGACAAGGGCGCGGTGAACCCGCTGGAGCCCGGCCGGCTGCCATTCCACACGCTCAATCCCGCGCTCGCCGTCCTGAAGGACGGGCGCATCATGTCCTACGGGACCATGGGCGGCGACGGCCAGCCGCAGACGCAGGGGATGATCTTCTCGCGGCACGTGCTGTTCCGTCAGCCGTTGCCCGAGGCAATCGACGCGCCGCGCTGGCTGCTTGGCCGGACCTGGGGCTCGACGCATACCAACCTGCGGATGGAATCCCGCTTCGACGGCAATTTGATCGACCGGCTGATGTCCGCGGGTCACGACGTCGCGGTCATTCCGGAGGCCTATTCGGACACGATGGGCCACGCCGGCGCGGTCGTCCTGCATTCGGACGGAACGATGGAGGGGGCGCACGACCCGCGCGCCGATCCAGGCGCATTCGGCGTGTGAGTAGCGGAGCGCGCACCTTCACCTCCCCCTGCAAGGGGGAGGTCGTCCGCCGGAGTGAAACGAAGGCGGGCGGGAGGAGGTCTACCTTTTTAAAGTCACCCCAACCCTCCCCCTTTCAGGGGGAAGGGGTGCACCGAGCAAGCGTCAGCGCGGCAACGCTACATCCCTCGCCTCCATTCCGCCGCCTTCCGTGATATTGTCCGGCGAAACCGCTTTACGGCTGGAACCTCATGATTCCCCGCATTTTCCGTCCGCTTGCGCTTGGCCTTCTGGCGCTAGCCTTCGCCGTGCCCGCTGCGCATGCGCATCCTCACGTGTATGTCACGATGAAGAGCGAAATCGTCTATGACGCCGAGGGCCGGATGACCGGTATCCGGCATCACTGGACCTTCGACGACATGTTCTCGTCCTATGCGACCCAGGGCCTGGAATCGAAAGAGAAGGGCAAGTTCACCCGCGAGGAACTGCAACCGCTCGCCGAGGTGAATGTGACCTCGCTGAAGGAATACGATTTCTTCACGCAGGGAAAAATGAACGGGCAGAAGGCCGAGTTCGAGCAGCCGGTCGATTATTTCCTCGAGCAGAAGGACGACTTGCTGACGCTGCATTTCACGCTGCCGCTGAAGAAGCCGGCCGCCACCAAGGATGTCGATATCGAGATCTACGATCCGCTCTTCTTCGTTGCCTTCGAATTTTCCGACAAGGAGCCGATCACGCTGAAGGGTGCGCCCGGCTCGTGCAAGCTGACGACCGTGAAGCTCGGCGATCAGACGCAGTCGAAATCGCTGAGCGAATCGATCTTCGCGCGGCCTGATCCGAACAATCCGTTCGGCGCGCAATTCGCCAACAAGATCGGCGTGAAATGCTGACAGGCCGGCGGCCGCGCAGTCATATCTGGCTTGTCCTGGCAGGCGCCGCGGCGGTCGCGCTGACGCTGACGCTGCTGAGCGATCCTGCGCTGGCGCAGGCCAATCCCTTCGGTGCGCCGCGGACCGCGCCTCCGGCTCCGCCCGAAGGCATTGTCGGATGGCTGCTCGCCAAGCAATCCGAATTCTATCGCGGGCTGTCGGGCGCGATCCGCGCCGCGAAGCAGGATGGCAGCGCGGTCTGGACCCTGTTCGCGTTGTCCTTTGCCTATGGCGTGTTTCACGCCGCCGGTCCCGGTCACGGCAAGGCGGTGATTTCCTCCTATGTCGTCGCGAATGGTGAGACCTGGTGGCGCGGTGTCGTGCTGTCGTTTGCCTCCGCGATCCTGCAGGCGCTGGTGGCGGTGGCGATCGTGGGCGTTGCCGCGGTTCTGCTAGGCGCGACACGCCGCACCATGGATGGCGCGGTGTGGTGGATCGAAGTCATCAGCTACAGCCTGATTGCCGTGCTCGGTGCGCGCCTTCTTTGGGTCAAGGGCCGTGCGCTGATCGCGGCATGGCGGAAATATCGTGCGGCGCCCGAGACCGCTCACGCTCACGCCTCGCATGCCCACCATGATCACGCACATGGCCATCACCATCACGATCATGCGCATGATCACGATCACCACGAACATGCGCACGATCACCATCACAGCCATGATCACAAGCATGAGCACGGCGCGGCCTGCTGCGGTCATCACCATGACCATGACGACCACGCCTCGGCCTGGGGCCACGCGCACGCGCCGGAGCCGCAGGAACTCGCCGGTCCCGGCGGCTGGAAGCGCGGGCTCTCGGCCATCTTCGCTGTCGGGTTGCGGCCGTGTTCCGGCGCGATCCTCGTCCTCGTCTTCGCGCTGGCGCAGGGGCTGTTCTGGGCCGGAGTGGTTTCGACCTTCATCATGGGCATCGGGACTGCGATCACCGTGGCGGCCATTGCGACACTGGCGGTCGGCGCGCGCGGGCTGGCGCAGAAATTCGCGGCCACGCGGCCCGGCCCCGGCATGCTGTTGCTGCGCGGACTGGAAGTCGCGGCCGCACTGCTCGTGCTCATCTTCGGCATCGCGCTTCTGACGGGCTACATCGCCAGCGAGCGGATGTTCGCGTAGCCCGCGCTGCGCAGCTATAGTCCGCGGAATCGAACCGCGGACGTCATGCTCACTCTCGCCGACACAATCGACTGGCTGAACTCCAGAATCGGACGCGCCGCCGCCTGGCTTTGCCTCGCCGTGGTTGCGATCCAGTTCGCGGTGGTTGTGCTGCGCTATCTGTTCGGCATCGGCTCGATCTGGCTGCAGGAATCGATCATCTACAGTCACGCCGCGATGTTCCTTCTGGTCGCGGCCTGGACGTTGAAGAACGAGGGCCATGTGCGGGTCGACATTTTCTACGCATCGGCGGGGCCGCGCCGCAGGGCGATCGTCGATCTGTTCGGTGCGCTGCTGCTCCTGATCCCGTTCGCGACCGCCATCCTGTATTTCTCGTGGCCCTATGTCGTGCGATCCTGGGCGATCATGGAGGGCTCGCGCGAGACCAGCGGCTTGCCGCTTGTCTTCGTGCTGAAGACGCTGATTCCGGTTTTCGCCGTGATGCTGATGCTGCAGGGCGTGGCGCAGGCGATCCGCGCGTGGGCCATTCTCTCCGGCAAGGCTGCGGCCTGATGGCGGAAGTCTTCGCGATCCTTCTCGTCGCCGCGATCTGCGTCGCGCTGTTCGCGGGATATCCGGTCGCCTTCACGCTGGGTGGCGTATCGCTTGCCTTCGCGCTGGCGGGCAGTGCGCTCGACCTGTTCAGCCTCGGCTTCCTCGGCGCGCTGCCGCAACGAATCTTCGGGGTCATGACCAACGCTGTGCTGCTGGCCATCCCGCTCTTCATCTTCATGGGTGTGATGCTCGAGCGCTCGCGGATCGCGGAAGACCTGCTCGAGACCATGGGCCGCCTGTTCGGCCCGCTGCGCGGCGGACTTGGTATCTCCGTCATCGTCGTCGGGGTGTTGCTGGCGGCGGCGAAGGGCGTGGTGGGCGCAACGACAGCGACCATGGGACTGATCGTGTTGCCGACAATGCTGCGCTTTGGTTACGACCCGCGGCTCGCCGCGGGGGTCGTGGCGGCCACAGCAACGCTCGCGCAGATCTTCCCGCCGGCGACTGTGCTGGTGCTGCTCGGCGATCAGCTCGGCAACGCCTACCAGGCCGCGCAATTGTCGAAAGGCATCTTTGCGCCGGCCTCGGTGACGGTCAGCGATCTGTTCGCGGGTGCGCTCGTGCCCGGTTTCGTGCTGGTCGCGCTGTACATGCTTTATGTGGTCGCTGTCGCGATATTGTCGCCGCAATCTGCTCCCGCCATACCACCGGATCCCAAAGCGCCGAGAGGCCTTGCGCTCCTCGGCCGTCTGATTGCCGCTTTGATCGCGCCGCTCGCGCTCATCCTTGCGGTGCTCGGTTCGATCCTCGCCGGCGTTGCGACTCCGACGGAAGCTGCAGCCGTCGGCGCCGTCGGCGCGATTGTGCTCGCGGCCTTGCGAGGCGAGGGACGATTGTGGCCGGCGCTGGTCGCGACCGTGATGAAGACCGCACAGATGACCAGCATGATCTTCGTCATCCTGATCGGCGCAACCATGTTCGGCCTCATATTCCGCGGCTTCGGGGGGGACGACCTCGTGCATCGCGGGCTCAGCGACCTTCCGGGCGGCTCCGCCGGCGCGATCATGGTGGTCATGATTGCGATGTTCCTGCTCGGCTTCGTCATGGACGCGTTCGAGATCATCTTCGTGATCGTGCCGATCGTGGCTCCGATCCTGCTGGCGATGCCGGGCGTCGATCCGGTCTGGCTCGGCATCATGATGGCGATGAACCTGCAGACGTCGTACATCCATCCGCCGCTTGGTCCGACCTTGTTCTTCCTGCGCGGGGTGGCGCCGCCCGAAATCACCACGCGACACATCTATGTCGGCATCATCCCGTTCGTCGTGATCCAGCTCGCCGCGCTGGTGGTGCTGTGGTTCGTGCCGGGGCTGGCGACGGCGCTGCCGCGCGCTTTGTATGGTGGATCATGAAAGCCGAAGCGCTATTCGATCTGACAGGTGAGGTCGCGATCGTGACCGGGGCGTCCTCCGGCCTTGGTGCACGCTTCGCGCAGGTGCTCGCAGCGAATGGCGCCAGGGTAATGCTGGTTGCGCGCCGCAAGAACCGGCTCGATGCATTGTGCGAACGGATTGCAGCAGACGGTGGCACAGCAATCGCGGTCGAGGCCGATGTGCTCGACCGCGCGGCGATGCTGCGGGCCTTCGATCAAACCGAAGCTGCGTTCGGCACGGCCACGATCCTCGTCAACAATGCCGGTGCGGCGCAGGGCGTGCGCGCGCTCGACATGAAGGAAGAGGAATGGCGCCGCATTCTGTCGCTCGATCTCGATTCGGTTTTCTTCTGGTCGCAGGAAGGCGCGCGCCGCATGCTTGCCGCCGGCGTCAAGGGATCGATCGTCAACACCGCATCCGTGCTGGCCTTCGGTGTCTCGAAGGGCGTCGCGGCCTATGCGGTGGCGAAAGCCGGTGTCGTGCAACTCACGAAAGCACTGTCGCTGGAACTCGCCTTCAAGGGCGTGCGCGTGAACGCAATCGCACCGGGCTGGTTCGTGACCGAGATCAACCGCGCTTTCCTCGAGAGCGCGAAAGGTCAGGAAATGAAGCGCACGATTCCGATGGGGCGCTTTGGGAATGACGACGATCTCGACGGCGCGCTTCTGCTGCTCGCCTCCAGAGCCGGCGCCTACATCACCGGCGCAACGATCGTCGCCGATGGCGGCCAGGTCGTCGCGCTCGATTAGAGCACGGCCTCATTTGCACGCAACAGACGCGGATCTGCACGCAACAGATGCGGATCGGTACTGACTAACCTCGATCGCGCTGAATTCCTGCAGCAGCAATCGAGTTCGTCACTCAACGCATCACGAACATCGAGTTCGGGTTTCGCATACCAAACAAGCGATTGATGTGACAAACGCTCGGCTCTATCCAGCCGGACAACAGGATGACGTTTCCGGGAGAGGTTTCATGGCGAAGTGGTCTTGCATATCTTTGGTTGTCGGTTCGATTTTCGCGACCGTTCCGGCCATGGCGCAAACCGACAATTATCCGTCGCGACCCATCAAGATGGTGATCCCGCTGGCGGCCGGTGGTCCGATCGACACCTTGGGACGAACCCTGGCCGAGCCGATGGGTGCGGCTCTCGGACAGAAAATCGTGGTCGAAAATGTGGTGGGAGCCGGCGCCACCATTGGTCACGCGCAGGTCGCCCGCTCCGATCCGGATGGCTACACGATCCTGCTCACGCATGTGGCAATGGCGACGGGCGGTGCTCTCTACAAGAACCTTCCTTACGACTCGCAAAAGAGCTTCGCTCCGATAGGGCTTGTCACCGAGTTTCCGACCATCCTTGTGGCGCGTCCGAATCTTCCTTCCAAGGACGGTGCAGACGCGCTGGCCTACATGAAGGCCAATCGCGACAAGATCACGGTTGGACATGCCGGCGTCGGATCGGCGACGCATCTTTGCATGCTGCTCATCATGAACGCACTCGGCGGCCAGGTGAATATGGTGCCCTACAAGGGCACAGCGCCTGCGCTGGTCGACTTGATGGCCGATCGGCTCGACTTCATGTGCGATGGACCGACGCCTGCTGCGAAAGAGAATGTCGAGTCGGGCCGCATCAAGGGTGTTTTCGCCATGACCCGGCAGCGCATGAAGGCTTTGCCGAACATGCCGACCGTACACGAGCTGGGTAACAAGGAGCTCGAGTTCTACACCTTCCACGCAATGTACGCGCCAGCCGGTACGCCCGACGCCATCATCGCCAAGCTTGCCAAAGCGCTTACGGCCGCGCTCAAGGACGAGGCGGTCATCAAGCGGCTGGATATCCTCGGCGCAGAGCCGGCAACGGGCGACGCTGTGACTCCTGAAGCCGTACGCAAAAAGCTCGATGCCGAGATCAGGCTGTGGGGGCCGCTGATTGCGAAGGCTGGTGTTACGGCCAACTGAAACAAATCACGAAGCAGCGCCGGGCGGGTGATCGCCATGAAAGGAGTTCAGATGGGGAAAGGCGAGATGGGGGATCTGACCGTGGGATCCCTCGCATGAGTGTCGAGAATGAGACTGCGCGTTCGCAGCTTCGGTACCTCTTTCAACCGCAAAGCATCGCAGTGGTTGGTGCGTCCAAGACTCCGGGCAAGTTCGGACACACCGTTGTGCTCAACCTCCTTCGCACAGGTTTTCCCGGTCGCATATTTCCGATCAACTCCACCGGAGCTGACGTAGAGGGGCTGAAAGGATACCGGTCCCTGGCGGATTTGCCGGAGAGGGCGGACCTCGCGATTCTCGTCGTTCCCGCGCCTGCAGTGGTCGAGGCGATCCAGCAATGCAGCGATGCTGGCGTGCGCGTGGCCGTGATCGGCGCCAGCGGTTTCGCTGAACTCGGCAGTGAAGAGGGGATTTCGCGTCAGCAGCAGCTGACGAGGATTGCCCGGACGAGTGGCATGAGGATCGTTGGTCCTAACACAAACGGCGTGTTCAGCGCCGCCGATCTTCTTTCGCTCGGATACAATGCCGCACACGGCAATCCGATCGAGCCTGGAACGGTCGCAATCGCATCGCATAGCGGCGCGCTGTTCGACGGTGTGGCTCGCAGGTTGCGCAATTTCGGCGCCGGACTGTCGAAGTTCGTCCCCGTCGGCAACGAAGCCGACCTGACGATGCTCGATTTTCTCGATTACTTTATCGACGATCCGTCGACTTCCGTTATCGGACTGATTGTCGAGGGTTTGACCGACGGCAGACGTTTCCGAACGTTGGCCGCTCGCGCGCGGGAACGAGGAAAGCCGATCGTGGCCTTGAAGTTGGGTCGCTCGGCCGCGGGAGCTGGCGCAACGCTGGCGCATTCGAGCCGTCTCGCAGGCAGTGCACGCGCGTATGATGCGCTCTTCCGGGAATGCGGCGTTGCTCGTGTTCCTTCCGTGGAGGCATTGGCTGGCGCATGCGCAATGCTGGCAGGCCTTGAACCCGGGAGGGCGCTGGAAGAGCAGCGTCTGGTTTGCATCACGACCTCCGGTGCCGGTGGCGCATTGCTTGCCGACGTGGCCGCAGAACGCGGACTGGAGCTCGCGGGCGACGATGGCGAATTGCCGAAGGACGCGGGCGAAAAGATCGCTCGCTTGCCCACGGCGGCCCCTATCCGCCATCCCTTAGACCTTGGGTCTGTTGGCAATTGGGCGTTGCTTGCACCGATCGATGAAGCCCTGATCGAAGCGGGCATGGTTGGTCCGACCGTGTGCTATGCGCACAATGCTGCGGGCCCCGGAATGGATCGGCAGCTCGCGGATGCGCTCATTCAGCGGAAGAAGCGGTGCAAGAGCCCGGTAGTTGCGTTGGCCCCGGGCGGGCTGAACGACGAGACCGAAACGTTGTACCGCTCCAATGGCGTTCCGGTATTCCATGACACGGCGGCGTGTTTCGACAGCCTGGAATGCGTCCGCATCCTGAAATTCTCACCCGGTAAAGAGTTGCCGGTTTCTGTCGCGGCTGATCCCGAGCAGGCCAAGTTGCTCGGCGAGGCGGAGACAGGCGGCTTCCTCTCGGAGCTGGAAAGCGCCCGTTTGCTGCGTAGCGCCGGGCTTCCAATGGTCGAAAGCGTTCGCGTCAATTCTTTCAGCGAAGCACAGGCGGCGGCCGCCCGGTGCGGCTTTCCTGTCGTGCTGAAGGCGCTCGCACCCGGAATAGCCCACAAGAACCACTATGGTCTTGTCGCAGTCGGGATCCGGGACGAACAGCAACTGGCTGAGCGGTACGCGCATCTGGAGTCTCGGATTGCAGAGCTGAGGCATGATCGGGCAGCGGTTCCGATTCTCCTGCAGCCGATGCTGTCGTCCAAGGCCGAGTTGATTCTCGGCGTCAGCCGTGAGGCCGACCTTGGGCACTTCGTCGTTGTCGGGCTCGGCGGGATCCACACCGAACTGTTCGACGAAGTCGTTCTGTTTCCCGTACCGACCGCGGCCGATGTCGTTGAACACAGACTGCGAGAGTCCCGGCCCGGTCGGTTCCTGGAGCGGCTTACCGGATCTGCGATCCCTTCAGGTTTGCTTGAGGCGATCCAGGCGCTGCAGCAGCTTGTGCTCTCGCACGGGGGGAGCATAGCCTCCGTGGATATCAATCCGTTGCTTGTCCGCGATGATGGGTGTGTCGCGGTGGATGCGCTTGTCGTGCCTGCGACAACGTAGACAGGCTACGTCCCGATCGCACAATCCGGCGGTGCACCGCTTCGCGCCGCCGGATCGCCCTTGCTCAGCATCGGTTGTTCCCTGACCCATCAGCAATACGAATGCGTCATTTGCATTCAATTCGCTTGATGTGAGCGGGCGTCCACATCACTGTGCCGCACCACACAGGATGCCTCGATGCACGGCGCTGCCGGAAGCCGTACCGATCTTCTCGATTCTCCCTATGCCTGGCTGCGGCTGGGCGTGGCGCTGCTGCTTGGCACGGTCGGCAGCGTCGGCATGTGGTCGTACGTCGTCGCGCTCCCTGCGGTGCAGGCCGAATTCGCCGTGACCCGTGCCGACGCCAGTGTTCCCTACACCCTGGCCATGGTGGGATTCGCGGTCGGCAATCTGATCCTCGGGCGGCTAGCGGACCGGTTCGGCATCCTTGTGCCGATCCTGCTCAGTATTGTCTCGCTCGGTGCGGGGTATATCAGCGCAGGCTTTGCGCCGACCCTGTGGCTGTTGTGCGCCGCACACCTTTTGATCGGATTTGGCAGCGCGGCGTCGTTCGGCCCGCTGATCGCGGATCTGTCGCACTGGTTCGAGAAGCGCCGCGGCATTGCGATCGCCATCGCCGCGTCCGGCAATTATGTCGCGGGCGCGATCTGGCCGCCGCTGGCGCAGCATTTCATCGCGAGCGATGGCTGGCGCGCGACCCACATCGGCATCGGCATTTTTTGCGTACTGACGATGCTGCCCCTGTCGTTGATGTTCCGGCGAGGATCGGACGTTCATGCCAACGGCGGCGCGCAAGTCAGGACGTTCGTCGCGCCGAATATCGGCGTGCCGCAGAACACGCTGTTCGTTCTCCTTTGCATCGCGGGCGTTGCCTGCTGCGTCGCGATGGCGATGCCGCAGGTCCATATCGTGGCCTATTGCGGCGACCTTGGTTATGGCGTTGCCCGCGGCGCGGAAATGCTGTCGCTGATGCTGGCCTTTGGGATCATCAGCCGCGTCGCGTCCGGCTTCGTTGCGGATCGCTTCGGCGGCGTCGTGACGTTGCTGATCGGCTCCGTCATGCAGGCGGTCGCGCTGTTCCTCTACTTCCTGTTCGACGGACTGACATCGCTCTACGTGATCTCGATCCTGTTCGGCCTGTTCCAGGGCGGCATCGTGCCGAGCTATGCGGTCATCATCCGCGAGTATTTTCCGCCGCAGGAGGCGGGCGCGCGCGTCGGTACCTTGATCATGGCGACGGTGTTCGGCATGGCGCTCGGCGGCTGGATGTCCGGCTATATCTTCGACCTTACCGGCTCATACCGCGCCGCATTCCTCAACGGGCTCGCGTGGAATCTGCTCAATCTCTCGATTGCGGTGTGGCTGCTACGCGCGGGACGCCCCGGGGCGCGCGCCGCGATCGCGTAACAATCTGTATTCTGATGTGTAGACTTGTCCAAAGCCGTGGCGTCGGGGCCCGGCGTCCGGGACTTGCGCCTCATCCCTGCGTCGCACAAAATGATCCCGCCCGAATCCGCCTCGGCAGCGGCACCTCCCAAGACCCTCGACAAATGGCGGGGGTGCCCCTAAATGGTCAGTGTTGCTGACCTATCTGCCAGTTGCTCAGATTAACGAGCCGCGCCGGGCTAGCGATCGACTTATCCGGTGCGCACATGAGGCATAGAGGATTGCGCGCATGACCCTGCGGCAGGTCAGTCTCGACGATAAATATGACCTGACGAAGCGAGACATCTTCGTCACGGGCTATCAGGCGCTTGTCCGGCTTTGCCTGATGCAGAAGGAGCGCGACCGCAGGGCGGGCCTCAACACCGGCGGCTACATCACGGGTTATCGCGGTTCCCCGCTCGGCGGACTGGACAACCAGTTCATGCGCGCGGAGAAATTCCTGAAGCCGAACGACATCCTGTTCCAGGGCGGCCTGAACGAAGACCTGGCCGCGACGGCTTTGTGGGGTTCGCAGCAGGCGGAACTGCGCGGCGAAGGCAAGTTCGATGGCGTGTTCGGCATCTGGTACGGCAAGGGTCCGGGCGTCGATCGCACCGGCGATGTGTTCCGGCACGCGAATTTCGCCGGCTCGTCCAAACGCGGCGGCGTGCTCGCCCTGATGGGCGACGATCACACCGCGGAATCCTCCACGACCGCGCACCAGTCCGAATATCACTTCGTCGACGTGATGATGCCGATCCTGAATCCTGCGGGTGTTCAGGAGATCATCGACTATGGGCTCTACGGCTTCGCCATGTCGCGATTCTGCGGCACCTGGGCGGCGTTGAAATGCATGCACGATACGGTGGAATCCACCGCGGTGGTCGATGGGTCGCTCGATCGCGTCAGCATCGTGACGCCGCAGGATTTTGTCATGCCCGAGGGCGGGCTGAACATCCGGCTGCGCGACACGATCCTGGGTCAGGAAGCGCGTCTCTACGATTACAAGCGCGATGCGATGCTGGCCTTCATCCGCGCGAACAAGCTGAACAGGATCATCACCTCGGGCGGTCCCAACGCCAGGATCGGCGTGATCACGACCGGCAAGGCCTATCTCGATGTTCGTCAGGCGCTCGACGAACTCGGGATCGACGAGGTTCGCTGCAACCAGCTTGGGCTCCGCATCTTCAAGATCGGATGTCCGTGGCCGATCCCGCGCGACGAACTGATCGAGTTCGCGAAGGGACTCGATCTCATCATTGTGGTCGAGGAGAAGCGCTCGCTGGTCGAAGTGCAGGTTCGCGAAGAGCTCTACGGAACGGCGAACCAGCCGGTCTGCATCGGCAAGAAGGACGAGCGCGGAGAGTGGCTGTTCCCGATCAAGGGTGCGCTCGATCCGAACGAAGTCGCGATCACGATAGGCGAACGATTGCTGGCGCGCAGTCACGACGATGCGATCGCGACCAAGGTGTCGCAGCTCAAGCAGGCGCAGCACGCGCTCTCCGAGCTGCAGGAAATCGCGGCGCGCACGCCGTATTTCTGTTCGGGCTGCCCGCACAACACCTCGACCAGGGTGCCGGAGGGCATGCGCGCCTATGCCGGCATCGGCTGCCATTACATGGCGCAGTTCATGGATCGCAACACGCTCGGCTATACCCATATGGGTGGCGAGGGTGCGAACTGGATCGGAGAGGCGCCGTTCTCAAACCGCGGCCACGTGTTCCAGAATCTCGGCGACGGCACGTATAACCATTCGGGCTATATGGCGATCCGTGCGGCGATCGCGTCGGGCGTCAACATCACCTACAAGATCCTCTACAACGACGCGGTGGCCATGACCGGCGGCCAGACGCCGGAAGGCTCGCTGACCGTCCCGATGGTCGCGCGTCAGGTGTCGGCCGAGGGCGTGAAACGGATCGCGATCGTCAGCGACGAGCCGGACAAATATCCCTCCGGCATCGACTGGCCGAAGGGCATCACGTTCCATCATCGCGACGATCTTGACGAGGTGCAGCGCGAATTCGCGACCGAGCCGGGAACCTCGGTCATCATCTACGACCAGACATGCGCGGCCGAGAAGCGCCGCCGCAGGAAGCGCGGCACGTTCCCCGATCCCGACAAGCGCGTGATCATCAACGAACTGGTCTGCGAAGGCTGCGGCGATTGCGGCGTGAAGAGCAATTGCGTCTCGGTGCAGCCGCTCGCGACGGAATGGGGCCGCAAGCGCACCATCGACCAGTCGAGTTGCAACAAGGACTATTCCTGCGTGAAGGGCTTCTGCCCGTCATTCGTTACTGTCCACGGAGCGAAGCCGAAGAAAGGGCGCGCGGTCGCGGAGGGCGATGCGCCGTCGTTGCCGTCGCCTGTGCTGCCGACGATCGGCGAGCCGTATGGCATCATCGTTACCGGCATCGGTGGCACCGGCGTTGTGACCATCGGTGGCGTGCTTGGTATGGCCGCGCATCTGGAGGGTAAGGGCGTCGGCATCATCGATATGGCTGGCCTCGCGCAGAAGGGGGGCGCGGTCTACAGCCACATCAGGATCGCCAACAAGCCGGACGACATTCACGCCATCCGCATCGCGGCGGAGGGCGCCGACCTCGTCCTCGGCGGCGATATTGTTGTTGCGGGCAACAAGAAGGTCCTCGCCGCGGTCAAGCATGGCGCGACGCGCATGCTCGTCAATCTTGCGGAATTCCTGCCGGGTGACTTCACGCGCAATGCCGATTTCTCGCTGCCGACCGAGCGGCTGAAACGAGCGATCGTCGCGGCGGCGGGCCGCGATCAGGTGTCTTTCATCGACGCGACGCGTCTCGCGACTGCGCTGATGGGCAATTCGATTGCCGCCAACATGTTCATGGTCGGTTACGCGTTCCAGAAGGGTGCGCTGCCACTTTCGGCAGAATCGATCGAGAAGGCGATCGAGATGAACGGCGAAGCGGTCGCGATGAACCAGGCCGCGTTCCGGTGGGGACGCCGCGCCGCGCTGGACACAGCCGATGTCGAGAAACTGATCCCGAACGCTGCTCAGAACGACGAAAACCGCAGGCTGTCGCAGACGTTCGATGAAGTCGTGCAGC
The DNA here is from genome assembly GCF_035565795.1 of Pseudorhodoplanes sp. Taxonomy (GTDB): domain Bacteria; phylum Pseudomonadota; class Alphaproteobacteria; order Rhizobiales; family Xanthobacteraceae; genus Pseudorhodoplanes. The sequence continues at coordinate 20,177 of NZ_DATMRV010000194.1, read as the reverse complement.
GCCGCGTGGCGTTCCTCACCGATTACCAGGATGCTGCTTACGCCAAGCGCTACAGCGATCTCGTTGCGAAGGTTCGTGCGGCGGAAGAGAGCAGGGCGCCGGGCCGCACCGGTTTGGCCGACGCAGTCGCGCGCAACCTGTTCAAGCTGATGGCCTACAAGGACGAATACGAAGTTGCGCGGCTCTACACCGACGGCACCTTCGCCAAACAGATCGAGTCGTCATTCGAGCCCGGCAATCTGCGGTTCGAATTCCATCTTGCCCCGCCGTTGCTGGCGCGCGTCGACAAGATCACCGGCGAACCGCGCAAGATGAGCTTTGGTCCCTGGATGATGAAGGCCTTCGGCATTCTTCGTAAGTTCAAGCGGCTTCGCGGCACGATGCTCGATCCGTTCGGCTATACCGCCGAGCGGCGCACGGAGCGCAAACTTATCGCCGATTACGAGGCCATGCTGAGCGAGGTGCTCGGCAAGCTCGATGCCGACAATCATCCGCTGGCCGTCGGGCTTGCGGTCATCCCCGAGAAGATCCGTGGTTTCGGTCACGTCAAGCTGCGGAATCTCAAGTCAGCCAAGGCCGACGAGGCCGCCTTGCTGGAACAGTTCCGGGCTGGCGTTGTGCCGATGCTGAAGGCGGCGGAATAGTCAACCGACCACACTCCGACCTTCGGCAGGCTTGACCGGCCCACCGCCCTGTCTTCTTATCGCAATGTCGGAACAAGCCGATAAACGGCGGCCGGCGCGCGCAGGCAGGCGCGATGTGGGAGGACGCTTTGGCAACGGCGCAAGACGCTGCTGCGGATACTTTTCCGAAGCTGCTACTCCATCATGCCCGCGTCCGGGGTGATCATCCCGCACTGCGGCATAAAGATATGGGCATCTGGCAGACCTGGACCTGGGCGGATCTCGCGCGCGAGGTTCGAGCCATCGCACTCGGTCTGTCCAATCTCGGCGTGAAGCGCGGCGACACGGTCGCGATTGCGGGGAACAACCGGCCCCGCCTGTACGAATCCATCCTCGCGGCACAGGCGCTCGGCGCGATTCCGGTACCGGTCTATGCCGACGCGGTCGCGACCGAGATGGCCTATGTGCTCCACCATGCCGACGTTGCGGTCGCGGTCGTGCAGGACCAGGAACAGGTCGACAAGATCCTCTCGGTCCAGGACCAGCTGCCGAAGCTGCGCCAGATCGTCTACGACGAGACGCGCGGGCTGCGCGATTACGACCACAGCCGCCTGCATGACCTTGGCGTGATGATCGCGGAAAATGAAGCAATCATGCGCGGCGACGCAGAGGCGGTCGCGCGCATCGATCGCGAGATCGCGGCCGGGATAGCGACCGACCCATCGATCATTCTCTACACCTCCGGAACCACGGGCCGCTCGAAGGGCGTGGTGCTCTCGGCGGGGCGCTGCATCGCCGCGGCGCAGGATACCGTTACCTTCGACAAGCTCACGCCGGACGATGTGGTGCTGGCCTATCTGCCGCTCGCGTGGGTCGGCGACCATTATCTCAACTACGCGCAGTCGCTGGTTGCGGGCTTCTGCATGGCCTGTCCGGAATCGCCCGACACCGCCCAGCAGGATCTGCGCGAAATCGGCCCGACCTTTTATTTCGCGCCGCCGCGCGTGTTCGAAAATCTTCTGACGCGGGTGATGATCCGGATGGAGGATGCCGGATATCTGAAGCGGCGCATGTTCCACTATTTCATCGGCGTCGCGCGGCGCTACGGCGAGAAAATCCTCAACAAGCAGCCTGTGCCGCTCGGAGGCCGTCTGCTCTACGGTCTTGGGGAACTCCTTGTTTATGGTCCGCTGAAGAACGTGCTCGGCTTCTCGCGTGTTCGTGTGGCCTACACCGCCGGCGAGGCGATCGGGCCGGACCTGTTCTCGTTCTACCGCTCGCTGGGGCTCAACCTGAAGCAGCTCTACGGCCAGACCGAAGCATTCCTGTACGTGACCTGTCAGGCCGATCGCGATATTCGCCCCGATACCGTTGGTCCGGCGGCGCCGAATGTGGATATCCGCATTTCGGAATCGGGCGAGGTGATGTTCAAGTCGCCCGGCATGTTCCTTGGCTATTTCAAGGAAGGCGACAAGACCGCCGAGGTGATGACGCCGGATGGCTATGTGAAGACCGGAGATGCCGGTTTCTTCGACCAGACCGGTCACCTCAAGATCATTGACCGCGCCAAGGATGTCGGCCGGCTTGTGAACGGCGCGCTGTTCGCCCCCAAATACATCGAGAACAAGCTGAAATTCTATCCGAATATCCGCGAAGCGGTCGCCTATGGTGACGGGCGCGAGTTCGTGACCTGCTTCATCAATATCGACATGACCGCGGTCGGCAACTGGGCGGAGCGCAACAACGTGGTCTATGGCTCGTATCAGGAGCTTGCCGGCAATCCGCGTGTCTACGAACTGATCGAGCAGCACGTCGCCGAAGTGAACCGCTCGCTCGCCAGCGAGGAGATGATGGCGGGCGCGCAGATCAGGCGCTTCCTGATCCTGCACAAGGAGCTCGATGCCGACGACGGCGAGATCACCCGAACGCAGAAGGTCCGGCGCGGCTTCGTCGCCGAACGTTATGCGCCGCTGATTACGGCGCTCTATGACGGCTCGAAGGAAGCCGACATCGCAACCGAAGTGACCTTTGAGGATGGCCGCAAGGGCATGGTGCGGGCACGTGTGAAGATCGCGGATATGAAGACCGAGCCTGTGCCCGTGCGAACGGAGAAGGCGGCGTGATAGTGCGGACCCGTTTCGACGCTCGCGCTTCTTCTTTTCCCTCCCCCCGCGAGCGAAGCGAGCGGTGGGGAGGGTGGCGAGCGCTCCGCGCGAGCCGGGTGGGGGGCTTTCCGCGCTTCATTGACACCCCCCACCCCCGACCCCTCCCCGCCGCTTCGCGGGGGGAGGGGAGTTGCCAGCGCTATGGGGAGGGGAGATGAGAGCCCCGTCGCAATCCGACATCGCGGCAGGCGAAATTCTGCTCGCGGTCGAGAATGTGTCGCTCTCGTTTGGCGGCGTGAAGGCGATCCGCGACGTGTCGTTCGACATCAAGAAGGGCGAGATCCGCGCCATCATCGGTCCGAACGGCGCCGGCAAGACCTCGATGCTGAACGTGATCAACGGCTTCTACACGCCGCAGCAGGGGCGCATCACCTTCAAGGGCGCAACGCGCGCCAAGATGCGGCCCTATGATGCCGCGCGTGGCGGCATCGCGCGCACATTCCAGAACGTCGCGCTGTTTCGCGGCATGACCGCGCTGGACAACATCATGGCCGGCCGCACGCTCAAAATGCATCGCGGTCTGTTCTGGCAGATGCTGCGTTTCGGGCCGGCGCTCGCGGAAGAGGTCGAACACAGGAAGCGCGTGGAGGAAATCATCGACTTCCTCCACATCGAGCACATCCGGAAAGTGCCGGTCGGGCGGCTGCCCTATGGTCTGCAGAAACGCGTCGAGCTCGGGCGCGCGCTCGCCATGGAGCCGGACCTGCTGCTGCTCGACGAGCCGATGGCCGGCATGAATCTCGAAGAGAAGGAAGACATGTCGCGCTTCATTCTCGACGTGAACCAGTATTTCGGGACCACCATCGCGCTGATCGAGCACGATATGGGCGTGGTGATGGACCTCTCCGATCGCGTGATCGTGCTGGATTACGGCGTCAAGATCGCCGACGGCACGCCCGACGAGGTGAAGGCCAACCAGGCGGTGATCGCCGCCTATCTCGGCGTGGCGCATTGAGGACAATCGATGGACCTCCTCTACAAGATCTTCATCGATCCCTTCGTGCAGATGGGCGGCGCGCCGGATCTCCTGATCCAGACGCTGTGGGAGGGGCTCGTCTCGGGCGTGCTCTATGCGCTGATCGCGCTCGGCTTCGTGCTGATCTTCAAGGCCTCCGGCGTGTTCAATTTCGCGCAGGGCATCATGGTGGTGTTCGCCGCGCTGACGCTTGTCGGGCTGCATGCCAAGGGCGTGCCGGCCTTTCTTGCGCTCGCGCTGACGATCGTGGTGATGCTGGTCCTCGCCGTCGGCGTCGAGCGGCTGATGCTGCGCCCGCTGGTCAACCAGCCGGACATCATCCTGTTCATGGCGACCTTCGGGCTGACCTATTTCCTGATCGGGCTCGGCGAAATCATTTTCGGCGGCGAACCCAAGGTGATGATCACCAACGAACTCTTCCTGCCTAAGGGCGCGATCGAGTGGAAGGTGTTCGGCGGCTTCGTTTCGTTCCAGAAGCTCGACATCGCAGCCGCCATCATCGCCTCGGCGATGGTGGCGATGCTTGCGGTTTTCTTCCAGCGCACCCGGATCGGGCGCGCGTTGCGCGCGGTCGCCGACAGCCACAAGGCCGCGCTCTCGGTCGGCATTTCGCTTGAGCAGATCTGGGTCATCGTCTGGTTCGCGGCCGGCATCGTCGCACTCGCGACCGGCATCATGTGGGGCGCGCGCTCCGACGTCTCGTTCGCCCTGCAGATCCTCGCGCTCAAGGCGCTGCCGGTGCTCATCCTCGGCGGCTTCACCTCGATCCCGGGCGCGATCGTTGGCGGCATCATCATCGGCATCGGCGAGAAGCTCGGCGAATTCTACTGGGGGCCGCTGCTCGGCTCCGGCATCGAAAGCTGGCTCGCCTACATGATCGCGCTGGTCTTCCTGCTGTTCCGTCCGCAGGGACTGTTCGGCGAGCGCATCATCGAGCGGATTTGAGGACAGACTGATGTTCTACCGCGAAACCGGCCAATACAAGACGAACTACGCCGCCGACATGGCGCTGTTCCCGATCCGGCAGGACCGGATCGGCATGATGCTGATCCTGATCGTCGCATTCGTCGTCATCCCGCTGACCATGTCGAACTTTGTCCTGTCGGCGGTGATGATCCCGATTCTGATCTTCTCGCTGGCCGCGATCGGGCTCAATCTCCTGACCGGTTATACCGGTCTGATCTCCCTCGGTACTGCGGGCTTCATGGGCGTCGGCGCCTACGCGACCTACAAGCTCACCACCTGGTTTCCCGGCGCGAACATCGTTCTCCTGATCCTGTTGTCCGGCTTCGCGGCGGCGGCGGTCGGCGCGCTGTTCGGCCTGCCGTCCCTGCGCATCAAGGGCTTCTATCTCGCGGTTGCGACGCTGGCTGCGCAGTTCTTCCTGTCCTGGTGCTTCGTGCGCGTTCCCTGGCTCGTGAACTACAACGTGTCGAATGCGATCGAGGTGCCGACACGCACCATGCTGGATGTTCCGGTGACGGGGCCGAATGCGACGCCGGTGGTGCGTTATCTCGTCGTTCTGACCATCGTCGTCTTCATGACATGGATTGCGTCCAACATCGTGCGCGGACGGATCGGCCGCAGCTGGATGGCGGTTCGGGACATGGATATTGCCGCCGAGCTCATCGGCATCCGGCTGTATCGCACCAAGCTCCTCGCCTTCGCGGTTTCGTCCTTCTATTGCGGCGTCGCCGGCGCGCTGATGGTCTTCCTGTGGCTCGGCGCCGCGGAAGCGGACTCCTTCAACATCAACCAGTCCTTCATCATCCTGTTTATGGTGATCATCGGAGGGCTGGGCAGCCTGATCGGCTCATTCTTCGGGGCGGCCTTCATCTGGGGCCTGCCGATCGTATTGCGTGCCGCGCCGGAATTCTTTGGAGTGGCGGTCAAATCGGCGACCGTTGAGCACATCCAGTTCATGGTGGTCGGTGCGCTCATCATTTTCTTCCTGATCGTGGAACCGCACGGCCTGGCTCGGCTCTGGCAGATCGGAAAGCAGAAGCTTCGGATGTGGCCTTTCCCCTATTGAAAGGGCACAATCCGCGCAGGGCCGGTGGGAAAAGCCGCCGGTCCGATCAGGGGCCACGGCCACAACAACCGGCCGGGTCTGCTTCTAGGGAGGATCGAAATGCTGACCAGGAATATCGCAGTGGGAATTGCGCTGGCTGGCCTTGTCGGTGCAGCGCCCGTCGTCGCAAGCGCACAGGACAGTATCTATGTGCCGCTTCTGACATATCGTACCGGACCGTTTGCAGGCTCCGGCATCCCGATCGCGAACGGGATGAACGACTATCTGCAGATGCTAAACGAGCGCGACGGCGGCATCGGCGGTGTCAGGCTCGCGATCGAGGAATGCGAGACCGGTTACGACACCAAGAAAGGTGTCGAATGCTATGAGCAGGTGAAGGCGAAGAAGCCGGTCGTGATGAATCCCTATTCGACCGGCATCACGCTGCAACTGATCCCGAAGGCTGCGGTCGACAGGATTCCGATCCTGTCGATGGCGTATGGCCTGTCGGCATCGGCGGTCGGCGATGAATTCCCGTGGGTCTTCAATCCGCCCGCCACCTACTGGGACGGCCTGTCGATGATCTTCCGCTATATCGGCGGCAAGGAAGGCGGTCTCGACAAGCTCAAGGGCAGGACCATCGGTTACATCTTCTTCGACGGCGGCTATGGCCGCGAGCCGATCCCGCTGCTCGAGCAGTTCGCCAAGGATTACGGCTTCAACGTCAAGCTCTATCCGGTGCCGGCGACCGAGATGCAGAACCAGTCTGCGCAATGGCTCAACGTGCGGCGTGACAGGCCGGACTGGATGATCATGTGGGGCTGGGGCGCGATGAACCCGACGGCCGTGCGTGAAGCTACCCGCATCAACTATCCGATGGACAAGATGGTCGGAGTCTGGTGGTCGGGCGGTGAGGACGATGCGCGCGGCGGAGCCGAAGCCGCAAAAGGCTATCTGACGCTGAACTTCAACGGTCTTGGCACGCAATATCCGGCGATCCAGGACATCAAGAAACTCGTCGTCGACAAGGGCAAGAGCCAGGTCGCGTCCGACAAGTTCGGCGAGAACCTGTACAACCGCGGAGTCTATAACTCGGTGCTGATCGCCGAAGCGATCCGCAACGCACAGAAGATCACCGGCAAGAAAGTGGTGAATGGTGAGGACGTGCGGCGCGGCTTCGAAAGCATGAAGATCTCCGCGGCGCGCTGGAAGGAACTCGGCCTGCCGGATTTCGGCGCGCCGGTCGAGAACGTGTCGTGCAACGATCATAATGGTCACCATGCCGCCTACATGCAGCAATGGGATGGGACCAAGTGGGTGAAGGTCACCGACTGGATCCCGCCGATGAAGGAGCGCGTGCGTCCGCTGCTGGAAGCAGCCGCGAAGGACTACGTCAGCAAGAACCAGCCCTGGCCGAAGCGCACGGAGCCTTGCGACAAATCATCGTAACAGGACTGCGTCAGCCCCGCGCCAGCTGGCCGGGGCTGACGCACAACAAGAAACCTTCCGGGATGTGAATCGAACGTCAGAAAGTCCAACCAAGAAGTGTCGTCCTGAGACGGCGGTATGAAAGGGAAGAAATGAAAGCGAAAAACTGGATTGCCGGCCTCGCGCTGGCCGGCCTCGCCGCTTCGAGCGGGGTCACGTCCCGGGTGGAAGCGCAGGAAACGATCTACGTTCCGCTCTTCACCTATCGCACTGGTCCGTTCGCGGGCTCCGGTATCCCGATCGCCAACGGCATGTACGATTACCTGCAGATGCTGAACGAGCGTGACGGCGGTATCGGCGGCGTCAAGCTTGCGATCGAGGAATGCGAAACCGGCTATGACACCAAGAAAGGTGTCGAGTGCTACGAGGCGGTGAAAGGCAAGAAGCCGGTCATCGTCAATCCGTGGTCGACGGGCATCACGCTCTCGCTGATCCCGAAGGCGCCGGTCGACAAGATTCCGATCCTCTCGATGGCTTACGGGCTCTCGGCGGCGGCTGTCGGCGACGAGTTCCCGTGGGTGTTCAACCCGCCGTTGACCTATTGGGACGCGCTGTCGGTCATCTTCAAGCATATCGGCAACAGGGAAGGCGGCCTGGAAAAGCTGAAAGGCAAGACCATCGGCTACATCTTCTTCGACGGCGCCTATGGCCGCGAGCCGATTCCGCTTCTCGAGCAGTTCGCCAAGCAATACGGCTTCAACGTGAAGCTTTACCCGGTGCCGGTCGCTGAAATGCAGAACCAGTCCGCGCAGTGGCTGAACGTGCGGCGCGACAGGCCCGATTACATGATCAACTGGGGTTGGGGCGCCATGAATCCGACCGCGGTGAAGGAAGCCGCCAAGATCAACTATCCGATGGACAAGTTCCTCAGTGTCTATTGGGGTGGCGGTGAGGACGATGCGCGTCCGACCGGCGCCGATGCGAAGGGCTTCACGTCGCTCGCGTTCGCCGCCACCGGAACGAACTTCCCGGCCATTCAGGACATCCAGAAGCATGTCCTCGGCAAGGCCGGAAGCCAGACGCCGAAGGATAAGGTCGGCGAGTCGCACTACAACAAGGGCGTCTACAATTCGGTCATGATCGCGGAAGCGATCCGCAACGCGCAGAAGATCACCGGCAAGAAGGTTGTGACCGGAGAGGATGTCCGCCGCGGTCTGGAGACGCTGAACATCTCCGCCGAGCGCTGGAAGGAACTGGGCCTGCCGGACTTCGGTTCGCCGCTTGCGGTGAGCTGCACGGACCATAACGGGCATCAGGCGGCCTTCCTGCAGCAATGGGACGGCACCAAATGGGTGAAGATCACCGACTGGATCTCGCCGATGAAGGATACCGTGCGCCCGATGCTGGAGGCGGCGGCGAAGGACTATGTAGGCAAGAACCAGCCTTGGCCGAAACGCACGGAGCCATGCGACAAGGCGTCTTGAGGCTTGCACAGCCCCCTCTCCCTGCCGAAGTCGGATGTTTCCGACTTCGGTCACCCGAAAGTGCTGAATTCGGGCAAGCTGAGTTCAGTTGGGGAGGGGCGCGGCAGCGCGGGGTGAGGGATAAGCAATCTTGACCGCGCCCCCTCACCCGCCTCGCCGCTATGCGGCTCGGCACCCTCTTTCTCAAGGGGAGAGGGAAAGAAGCTCGTGGAGATGTTGATGACCGTAGCTTCTCTACAAAAAGGACCATCCCCCGCACCCGCCACGGAGAAGATCCTCTCCGTCAACAATATCGAGGTGCTTTACGATCACGTCATCCTGGTGCTGAAGGGTGTGTCGCTGGAGGTCGACAGGGGCGGCATCGTCGCGCTGCTTGGCGCCAATGGCGCCGGCAAGACCACGACACTGAAGGCGATTTCCAATCTCCTGCATTCCGAACGCGGAGAGGTCACCAAGGGCTCGATTGTGTTCGAGGGAGCGGAAGTGCAATCGCTGTCGCCGAACGAACTGGTGCGTCGCGGCTGCATCCAGGTGATGGAGGGCCGCCACTGTTTCGGCCATCTCACTATCGAGGAAAACCTTCTCACCGGCGCGTTCACGCGCAAGGACGGACGCGCCGCCATCAGCCAGGACCTTGAGAAGGTCTATGGCTATTTCAAGCGCCTGCGCGAGCGGAAGAACTCGATGGCGGGCTATACCTCGGGCGGCGAACAGCAGATGTGCGCGATCGGCCGCGCGCTGATGTCGCGCCCGAAGATGATCCTCTTGGACGAGCCTTCGATGGGGCTCGCGCCGCAGGTCGTCGAGGAAATCTTCGAAATCGTGAACGACCTGAACACGAAGGAAAATGTGTCCTTCCTGCTCGCCGAACAGAACACCAACATGGCGCTGAAATATGCGCGCTATGGTTATATCCTCGAGAATGGCCGCGTGGTGATGGACGGCGATGCGAAGTCGCTGGCCGAGAACGAGGACGTGAAGGAATTCTACCTCGGCATCGCCGAGGGCAAACGCAAGTCGTTCCGCGAGGGCAAGCACTACAAGCGCCGCAAGCGGTGGCTGGCGTGACAATGCTGCGTCCGATCCTGATCGCGCTGGCGGTCGGGGCCTCGGTTTGTAACGTGGCTTCATCTGCCGCCGGGCGGTCTAGGCGTGTCCATGCTGACGGCGTTTCTTTTTGCGCCTGTTCTAGCCGTCGCATTTCTTTTGTTTCTTTTTCTGTATGTCATCATCGGCGGCCCGCAAATAGGTTGCCGATGCACTCGTCATGCCGACACCCGCGCTAACTGACGCACCACCATGAATGTGCATTACGACGAACTGGAAACTTGCAGCGAGGCCGAACGAGAGCGGCTATTGTTCGAGCAACTGCCGGATATCATCGAACTTGCAAAGTCCGCTCCCGGTTGGGCGAAGCAACTCGACGGCGTTGATCCGAAATTCGTGACTTCGCGCGCAGCGCTCGCCGAACTGCCACTGCTCCGCAAATCCGATCTTCCGCGCCTGCAGGCCGAGATGCCGCCGTTCGGCGGCTTCAACGTCGCGCCGCCCGCCAAGGCGAAGCGTCTCCTCATGTCCCCGGGTCCGATCTTCGAGCCGGAGGGGCACGGGAGGGATTTCGGCAATGTGCCGCGCGCGATGTTCGCGGCCGGCTTTCGCGAGGGCCAGATCGTTCTCAACTGCTTCTCGTATCACCTGACCCCCGGCGCCTGGATGTTTGAGGCCGCGGCGGAAGCGCTCGGCTGCCCGGTCATTCCGGGCGGCGTCGGCAATACCGAGCAGCAGGTCGAGGCGATCGCGCGCCTGCGCCCGGAGGGCTACACCGGCACGCCCGACTTCCTGAAGATCCTGCTCGATACCGCGAAAGGCTCGGGAAAGGACGTGTCCTCCATCAAGCGCGGTCTTGTGTCCGGCGCCGCGTTGCCGGCGTCGCTGCGGGAGGAACTGTCGTCGCGCGGCGTCGAGGTGCTGCAATGCTACGCCATCGCCGAGACCGGGGTGATCGCCTATGAGACGCCGGCCCGCGAAGGGCTGGTCGTGAACGAGAATATCGTTGTGGAGATCGTGCGGCCCGGCACGGGCGATCCGGTGCCGGAGGGCGAGGTCGGCGAGGTCGTCGTGACCTCGTTCAATCCGGACTATCCGATGATTCGCCTCGCCACCGGCGACCTGTCGGCGGTGCTGCCCGGCCGTTCGCCCTGCGGTCGCACCAATATGCGGATCAAGGGCTGGATGGGCCGCGCCGACCAGACCACGAAGGTCAAGGGCATGTTCGTGCGGCCCGAACAGATCGCCGAGATCGCGAAGAGTCACCCGGAGCTGGGCCGCCTGCGGCTCGTGGTCGCGCGCGAGGGCGAGCAGGATACCATGACGCTGCACGCGGAGGCTGCGGGCGGCGAGGCGCTCGCCGAAGCGGTGGCGGTGACGCTGCAGTCCGTCACCAAGCTGAAGGGCGCGGTGAAGCTCGTTGCGTCCGACAGCTTGCCGAATGACGGCAAGGTCATCGCTGACCTCCGCCCGGTCTCTTGACCCATTCGAAGTTGATGCGGACAAGTGGGCGCGCGGCCCAGGCCGCTAGCCAGGTGAGAGGCCGTGCCGGATACATTGAGACCCCGCGATACCAAGGACGTTGAGGATGCCGTCGTCTGGGCGCTTGCCGGGAGCAAGACGCTCGAGATTGCGGGGCAGGGGACGAAGCGCGGCATCGGCCGGCCGAACCAGTCCGACATCACGCTCGATCTGTCAGGCCTGACCGGGGTCACACTTTATGAACCGGAAGAACTGGTGCTGTCGGCGCGCGCCGGCACGCCGATCGCCGAGATCGAACGTCTCGTCGCGGAGAAGAACCAGGAACTCGCCTTCGAGCCGGCCGATTACGGGCAGCTGTTAGGCGAGCGAGCGGGCGGCGGCACCATCGGCGGCGTGCTTGGGACCAATTTGTCCGGCCCGCGCCGGATCAAGGCAGGTGCGGCGCGCGATCATTTTCTCGGCGTCACCGCCGTTTCCGGTCGCGGCGAGACATTCAAGTCGGGCGGCCGCGTGGTGAAGAACGTCACCGGTTACGACCTCTGCAAGCTGATGGCCGGCTCCTACGGCACGCTGGGAGCCATGACCGATGTTACCATCAAGACGCTGCCGCGGGCCGAGACCGAAACGACAGTGCTGCTGTTGGGACTGGATGACACGAGCGCGGCGCGAGCGATGGCCGAAGCCATGGGCTCGTCCTGCGAGGTGTCCGGCGCGGCGCACCTGCCCTCCGGGGCTCTGGGCAGTCTGCAGGGGCTGTTCGGCGGCAAGCCGGTGACGCTCTTACGTCTTGAAGGCGTGGCGCCGTCGGTCTCGCATCGTGTTTCCGTGCTGACGGCCTTGCTCAAGACTTACGGTCCCGTCGAAACGCTCGCGGCCGAGAGTTCGCACATGGTCTGGAAGGCAGTGCGCGACGTGTCTCCGTTTGTCGGCGACGATCGCCCGGTGTGGCGGGTATCGACCGCGCCGATGAACGGTGCAGCGGTCGCAGCCAGCGTTGCATCGGCGGACGGCGATTATTTCTTCGACTGGGCGGGAGGCCTGATCTGGATCGCGCTTCCACCGTCGGATGACGCTGGCAGCGCGTTGGTCCGCGGTGCGGTCGCCAGGGCAGGCGGACATGCGACATTGATCCGTGCCCCGGCCGCGATCCGTGCCGCTGTCCCGGTCTTCGATCCGCAGGACCTCGGCGTCGCTGCGCTGACGAAGCGGGTCAAGGATAGCTTCGATCCGAAGGGGATACTGAATCCCGGCCGTATGTGGGCGGGAGTATAGCCGATGCAGACGCACTTCTCGCTTGCTCAACTGGCCGATCCAGACACCGCGGAATCCAACAAGATTTTGCGGGCGTGCGTGCATTGCGGCTTCTGTACCGCAACCTGTCCGACATATGTGCTGCTGGGCGACGAGCTCGATTCCCCGCGCGGCCGCATCTACTTGATCAAGGACATGCTGGAGCAGGGCCGGCCCGCTACGCCCGATGTGGTCAAGCATGTCGACCGCTGCCTGTCGTGCCTGTCCTGCATGACGACCTGTCCGTCGGGCGTGCATTACATGCACCTCGTCGATCACGCGCGCGCCCATATCGAAAAGACCTACCGCAGGCCTTTCCGCGAGCGGCTGGTGCGCGGATTGCTCGCGGCGGTGCTGCCCTATCCGGAGCGCATGCGCGCCGCGCTCCAGCTCGCGCCGCTGGCGCGGCCATTCGCCGGGCTGCTCGCCGCAATCGGTCTGACCCCGCTCGCATCGATGCTGCGGCTCGCGCCTGCGGCCGGATCGGTGCCCGCACGGTCGGACCAGCCACGTGTCCACCCGGCCGAGGGCGCGCGCAAAGGCCGGGTAGCGCTGCTTCAGGGATGCGCCAACCGGGTGCTGGGAGCCGACGTCAATGCCGCCACGATCCGGCTCCTCAACCGGCTCGGGATCGAAGTGGTGACCCCGGAAGAGGAGGGTTGTTGCGGCGCTCTCGTCCATCACATGGGGCGCGAGCACCAGTCTCACGCCCAGGCCAAGGCCAATATCGATCTCTGGACGCGGGAGATCGAAGGCGAGGGGCTCGACGCCATCGTGATCAATGTGTCGGGCTGCGGGACCACCGTGAAGGACTACGGATTCATGCTGCGGACCGACCCGGCCTATGCCGCCAAGGCCGCGAATATCTCAAGTCTTGCCAAGGACATCAGCGAGTATCTGGCCACGCTGCCGCTCGGCGCGCCGGCCCGGCCGACAGGTCTCACTGTCGCCTATCATGCAGCCTGTTCGCTGCAGCACGGCCAGCGCGTGGTGCGTCAGCCGAAGGAGCTTCTGATCCGTCACGGCTTCGTCGTGAAGGACGTTCCCGAAGGTCATCTCTGCTGCGGCTCGGCAGGAACGTACAATATCTTGCAGAGCGAGATTGCGCAGACGCTGCGGGATCGTAAGATTGCAAACATCGCTCAACTGAGTCCCGATGTGATCGCGGCAGGAAATATCGGATGCATCACTCAGATCGCATCGGGGACGGCGATACCTGTGGTTCACCCGGTCGAGTTGATCGATTGGGCCACGGGAGGGCCGAAGCCGGCGGGATTGTCTGCCGGCGCGCAAGCGATGCCGGTCAAGGGGGACCTGCCAGCAAAGACCTCGGCACCAGCCTAGCGGCAGCCTAGCGCAACCTTTTCGGAGAGAAGTCATGGCGAAGAAGGCGAAGAAGGGGAAGAAGGCCAAGAAGGCCAAGAAGGGCAAAAAAGCCAAAAAGATGAGCATGCCCAAGAAGAAAAAGGGCGTGAAGAAGAGCGCTCCGAAGAAAGCCAAGAAGGGCAAGAAAGCGAAAAAGGCCAAGGCCAAGAAGGCCGCCGCTCCGAAAAAGACTGCAGCACCAAAGAAGAAGAGGGCAAAGAAGGCGAAGGCAGCGGCACCTGCGCCCGCAGCAGCACCGGCGGAGGAATCCGCTCCCGCACCGATGAGCGACACTGGCTACAAGCCGTTCGGCGACAGCAGCGGAACCTGAACGCCCGCGAGCGATCGGAATTCAGACGGCCCGGCATCAAAAGCCGGGCCGTTTGCGTTTCGGGAGGGGTCGAAATTCGCGTCCGATCGTGTAGCCTTGTGCTCAAGCGCCATCAGATGCGCGATCCGGGAGTGAGCGTTTGACCGACATCTTTGTTGCCAAGGCGTCCGATCTGCCGGACGGCGAGCGGCGCATCGTTTCCCATGACGGTGTGGAGATCGGCGTCTTCCATTGGCAGGGAGCGTTCTACGCCTATCAGAATCTCTGCGCGCACCAGGGCGGGCCGGCCTGCGAGGGCCTGATCATGCACAAGGTCGAGGACGTGCTCGCGCCCGACCGGACCTGGCACGGCCAGCGCTTCTCATCGGACGAGGTCCATTTCGTGTGCCCCTGGCATGGCTACGAATACGACCTGCGGACCGGGGAATGCGCCGCCGATCGCAGACTGAAGCTCAAGACCTACGAAGTCGTCCGGCGCGGCGAGGACATCTATGTCCGCACAGCCTGATACGCCGGCCCCCGCAAAGGCCGGTGACCTGTCGGCATTGCCGGACGACGATCTGCAGTCGCTGCTTGCGGCCGCAATCCGTGAATACGCGGCGCGTGCGGACATGCGCGACAATGCGCTGCCGGCGTTACCGCCCGATTGCGGGGTTACCGCGACCGAGGCGATGCTGACGGTATCCGCAATCCTCAAAGCGGTGAACATCCAGGTGTTCGAACTCGGTATGTGGCAATCCTGGTCGGGACGGTGAACGAGGCAGGCATGGATCTTCCGCTCAGCGATTACCGCAAGATGGCGGTGGCCGAATTCGATACCACCAAGCTGCTCGCGCATGCCGCACAACAGGCCAGGGAGCGCGGCTACGAGCGCTTCCCGATCGTGGATGTGGACTCTCACCATTACGAATCCGAGTCCATGATGGAGATCCTCGACTATCTCGACGACCCGGTACTGCGTCAGCTGGCGCTCAGCGCGGGCCAGGCCAATGCAAAAAGCAACGGCGTCGTGCCGAGCGGTGTCGGCTATCAGGACATGGGCGGCCGCGTGACGCGCTATCCGCTCCGCAAGATGGAGAAGACCGAAGGGCCGCAGCATCGCGACATCACACTGACCAAGCGCTGGATGGATTGCATCGGCATCGACGTCGCGATCCTGTTTCCGACGCCGATGCTGCAACTCGGCGTCCATCCGCAGGTCGAAGTCGAGGTGGCGCTGGCGCGCGCCTATAACCGATGGCTCTGCGAGAAGGTGCTCTCAAAGGAGCCGCGCATCCGCTCGATGCTCTATCTGCCGTTCAACGATGCGGAAGCGACGTTCCGCATGGTGCAGGACTTCGGCAAGCATGAAGGTGTCTGCGGGTTCATGGTGACGGCCGCGCGCTATCGTCCCGTCCATCACAACTCGTACATGAAGACCTACGCGCTTCTGGAGGATCTCGGGCTGCCGCTCGGCTTTCACGCGGCCTACAACTGGAACGACCAGTCGATGTCGATGCTGAACCGGTTCATCTCGGTTCACGCGCTCGGCTTCACGTTCCACAACATGGTGCACATGGCGAACTGGATCGTGAACGGGATTCCGGAACGCTTTCCGAAGCTGAAGGTGGTCTGGATCGAGAGCGGCCTCGCCTGGATCCCCTTCATGATGCAACGCTTCGACAATGAATACATGATGCGATCGTCCGAAGCCCCCGCGCTGAAGAAGCGGCCGAGCGACTATATGCGCGACATGTTCTACACCACGCAGCCGATGGAAATGACGGACATGGCGGCGCTCGAAACCACCATGCGCATGATCAATGCCGAAACCCAGCTGATGTATTCGTCGGATTATCCGCACTGGGATTTCGATCTGCCGTCGACGATCTACGATCTGCCATTTCTGTCGGAAACGGCGAAGCGCAATATTCTCGGCGGCAACGCGATCCGTCTGTTCGATCTGAAACTGCCCGCGCAGAAGATGGCGCAGGTGGCTTAGCGCTACGGGATTTCAAAACCGGCCCATAGAAGGCCGGCCATAACGCACACGGGAGGACTCTATGGTGAAGGTCATCTTCGCTGCGCTCGCGCTTGTATTCGCGCCGCTCACGGCTTCCGCTCAAGCCGATACGCTCAAGGTCGCGATCTCGCAGCGCTTCTTCTGGGATTCATCGTTTGTCGAGTTCGCCGAAAAGGCCGGCTTCTTCAAGGAGGCCGGGCTGAGCGTCGAGCCGTTCTACACCGATGGTGGTGCGGCGACGCTGACCACAGTTCTCTCCGGCAGCGCCGATATCGGCCTGTCCAACGGACTCCTGGGCGTGATCGGGGCCTATGTGAAGGGCGCGCCGGTCCGCGTGATCTCGGCGCAGATGACGGGCGCGGGCGAACTCTACTGGTACGTGAAATTCGACAGCCCGATCCAGTCGCTGAAGGATCCGTCGATCAAGACAGTATCATTCTCATCGCCGGGCTCGTCGTCGAATCTGATTCTGCTCGCGCTGATGAAGCAGGCGGGGTCGAATGCCAAAGCGGTGGCGACCGGCGGCGCCCCGGCGACGCTGACGCAGATCATGACTGGCCAGATCGATGTCGGCTGGGCGGCTGCACCCTTCGGGCTGCGTCAGCTCAACGAAAATCAGATCCGGGTGATCGCCAGAACGACCGACGTGCCGCAACTGGCGAATCAGACCATCCGCGTCAATATCGCCAGCGAGAATGCGCTGAAGACGAAGCGGGCGGCGATCGAGAAGTTCATGCGCGTTTATGCCCGCGCGATCGACTGGGCGTATCAGAACCAGAAGGCGGTCGATATCTTCGCCGAGAACAACAAGCTGCCGGTCGATATCGCAAAAAAGGCAGTGTTTGAGTTTTATCCGAAGACGGGTTTGCAGATCGGCGAGATCAAGGGGCTCGACCTCACGTTGCAGGACGCGCTCGACTACAAGTACATCTCGGCCGCGAAGACAGCAGCCGAGATCGCGCCGCTGTTCGACATCGTCTACAAGCCTTAGGGCTGCAGGGGACCCTCGCCTCTCAGGCGACTTGAGAGACTGGTTCCATCAGCGATATGAAATCCGTATCGGGCGACGAGGGCGCCGCATTGCCTTGCGCGCCCCGGCCCAATAGCATCCGCCGCGATTTGGTACGGGCAATTGCCCACATGCAGACACGTCAGTCGGGAGGTTTAGATGGCGTACAACATCCTTATTCTGGGCGCGGCCTATGGTTCGCTGCTCGCCTCCAAGATGCTGTTTGGCGGGCACAAAATTCATCACGTCTGCTTGCCGGCTGAAGCTGATCTGATCAATTCGGAGGGCTTCATCATCCGTCTTCCCGTGAAGGGCCGGGCGGACCCGGTGGTGCTCGATTCGCGCAAGCTGCCGGGACAGGTGACCGCGAGCGGCGCGGCGGGCGTCGACCCGTCAAAATACGATCTGGTCGGGCTTGCGATGCAGGAGCCGCAATATCGTTCGCCCGGCGTGCGGGAATTGCTGGACGCGGTGGCGAAGTCACGGGTGCCGTGCATGTCGATCATGAACATGCCGCCGCTCGCTTATATGCGGCGTATTCCCGGCCTGGACGCCGATAGCCTCAAACCCGCCTATACCGATCCGAGCGTCTGGGACAATTTCGATCCCGGCAAGATCTCTCTGTGCAGCCCCGACCCACAGGCGATTCGCCCGCCGGATCAGCCGGCCAACGTGCTGCAGGTGACCCTGCCGACCAATTTCAAGGTCGCCAAATTTGCCGACGACAAGGACACCGCGATTCTTCGTCAGCTGGAACAGGAGATCGACGCCATCCGCTTCGATCCGGGCGATGGCACCAAGATCGAACTGCCGGTCAAGCTGCGCGTGCACGATTCCCTGTTCGTGCCGCTGGCCAAATGGGCGATGCTGCTGGCCGGTAATTACCGCTGCATCACGCCTGACGGCATGCGCACGGCACAGGAAGCGGTTCACTCCGACATCGAAACCTCGCGCGCGGTCTACAATTTCGTCAACGACCTCGTGGTGAAGCTCGGGGCCAACCCGAACGACCTTGTGCCGTTCGAGAAATACGCAGCCGCGGCGCAGAGCCTCTCGCGTCCGGCCTCCGCGGCCCGGGCGCTGAACAATGGCGCCCCCTTCATCGAACGAGCCGACAAGCTGGTCCAGCTGATCGCCAAGCAGAAGGGCCTGAGCTTGCCGGCCATCGACTCCCAGGTGGCGCTGGTGGACCAGCGGCTGGAAGCGAATCGCAAGAAGGCGGCCTGATCGCCTTCGGATTGTTGAAAACCCTTCGAAAGACGCCGGGAAAGCACCGCTTCCCCGGCGTTTTTCGTGACTTTCCTGCAACAGATGAGAGGATTGTGACGAAGACGTGTGAGCAACGGCTTATTCGGGGGCGCAAACGCCCAAAAAGGCAGCAGCTGCGCAAAAGTTCACATTGGCGTTAACCCTTCATCCGTGCGGAATTGGCGCAACTGCAGATGCAAGAGCAGGGGGTGGCGTTTCGGGGTCTGGCGGTCTGGTCGCAATCAGTCGTCACGCTTCAGTCACCGAAAGCGTCGAATTCGAAGGGGCTCGAAATGAAGAAATACGTGATGCCGGCGTTCGTTGCCGCCGCCGTTGTGGCCGCCGCGCCGGCGCTCGCCGCCGACCTGAAGCCGGTCTACAAGGCTGCGCCCGCGCCGGTGGCAGCCAATCCGTGGGATGTGGCGATCGGCGCCGCCGTTATGACCGATTACAACTTCCGCGGCATTTCGCAATCCGATCGCGGCGCGGCCGTGTCGTCGTACTTTGAGGCCCGCTTCAAGCCGACAGCGAACATCGAATGGTATGCTGGCCTCGGCGGCTACAGCGTGAAGCTGGCAACCGATCCGACCGCCGAAATCGACATCTACGGCGGTGCGCGGCTCACCTGGGACAAATGGACCCTCGATCTCGGATACTGGTACTACGCTTACCCGCGCGAGCGTCAGATCGACGGTGTGATCGTTACCGTTCCGAGCGGCGCCACCAGCCTCGGCAATACGGATTTCGGCGAGTTCTACGCCAAGTTGAACTGGAATCCCAACGACAACTGGGCATTCAGCGTTCAGGGCTACTATACCCCGGACTGGCTGCGATCGGGTGCTGACGGCACTTATGGCGCGTTGACGTTGAAATATACCGGCAACGCGTTGCCGTCGGGCTGGAACTGGTACGTGTCCGGTGAACTCGGCCACTATTGGCTCGGCACCACGGATCAAGTGTTCACCCCGACGGGGGTCGCTGTGTTCAACAACATCACCGGAACCGGCGGCATTGACCTTCCCGACTACACCTACTGGAACGTCGGTCTCGGCTTCACCTACAAGGCGCTCACCATCGACCTGCGCTACCACGACACCAACCTGAACGAAGCCCAATGCGCGGTTTTGACTGGTGATCCCGGCGCTGGCCCGATCAGCCCGATCTCTGTGACGAACGTTGGTGCAGTCGGTGTCGGTTCGAAGTGGTGCGGTCAGGCCTTCATCGGCAAGCTGTCCTTCGACACCACTCTGAGTGCTCTGAAGTAAGCGACACGTCTCTCCAAGTAGCTGCGGGAGCGGCGGCCGAAAGGCTGCCGCTCTTGTTTTTGCGGGCGAGCGGCACGTTGACGCTCTGGCACCGCCGTTGCAGTTGATCCGGCATGCGGGTTGATCGGCATTTCTGGCACATGGCTGCAGGTGCGGCGGGCGGAAGCCTCGCCATCGGTCTGATGTGCCTGCTTTCGCTGCAGACCGAGTTCCCGCTGGCTGCAATCCCTTTCGCGACCTCGATCGTCCTCATGACCGGCACACCGGAAGCCAAGCCGGCCCGGCCGCGCGCGCTTGTCGGCGGTCATGTTCTGTCGGCGATCGTTGGCGTGATTGCGCTCAAGATTGCCGGTCCGCAGGCCTGGGTCGCGGCACTCGCGGTTGGCGTCGCAATGCTGGCGATGCTCGCCACGGACAGCTTCCATCCGCCGGCCGGGATCAATCCGCTGAT
>NZ_DATMRV010000193.1:0-2386 GCF_035565795.1 Pseudorhodoplanes sp. | reverse complement strand
GCATTGCCGCTCAAGATTTCGCCGCTACGCGCCACCTTCCCGACTGACGGCGCGGTGGGCTTCTTCAATGGCGTGCTCGGCGGACTGACGGGCCTCGCCGGACCGATCGTGGTGATCTGGTGCCAGCTCACGGGCGTACCGCGACATGCGCAGCGCGCGATCTTTCAACCGGTCATTTTCGGAGCATTCGTGTTGACAGCCATTGGCCTCGGGGTCGATGGCGAAACCACGCGGGATGTCGTGAAGCTGTTCGCGCTCGGGCTCCTGCCGGTGCTGAGCGGGATCTGGGCGGGATTGCATCTCTACGGCAGGCTGGACGAGGTGGGTTTCCGCCGTCTCGTGCTTGGACTGCTGTTCGTGTCCGGGCTAGTGTTGCTGGTGCCGGGATGGCGTTGATGAGGCGCAGAAGTCGTAACCCGCAAGAGTCATGAGGCAACGGGCTTGCGGCACGGCCCGCGCTTTCGCTATGGTCGCCGGGCGCGCGGGCGTAGTTCAATGGTAGAACGGCAGCTTCCCAAGCTGCATACGAGGGTTCGATTCCCTTCGCCCGCTCCAACTCTTTGCAAGCAGCTCTCGATATGAAGGCTTATTGCTGAGGCGGCGTCGGCTGCGGAAGTCCTGGCGTATTGGGCAGAGGCAATTCCTGCGAACCGGAGCCGGACGTCTGCACGGTCGTGCCGTCGCCGGCCACCATCTCCTGGTCTTTGGTGTAGAACCACAAGCCCACAGCCACGCATAACGCGAGGACCGCAAGGATCGATACCACGCTGAGGTCGGTACGCTGGCGCTCGACCTCCCCGGGAAGCTCCGGCGCTCTCGCGCGTATGTCAGTGTCCTGGTCCGGCCCGACAGCCATTTCGAACTCTCCCAAGGTCCGCCTCCAGGCTCGCCCTGGTGACAAGTCTTACGCGCCGGCATGAGTTCCGTCGTTGCTGCGGCCGCGCGAGCAGGTCCGGACGCGTTCACCATGGCGACGCCGGCCATTCGTCACGGCAGAAATCCGGCGTATAGTGCCGCATGCGCCGCCGCGCGCGAGGAGTTGTGCCGTGTCCGACTGCATCCATTGCGATATCCATGATCTGCTAGAACCGGAGCTGGTGCGCGACGGCGCCGATCTCGGCGCGATCGCCGCGAAGGTGACCGAAGTGCTGGCAGACCTTGTGATCATGGCCGATCCGCAGGACCGCGCGGCGCTGCTGGCCGACGTGATCGCCAATCTCGGGCATATCGTGCTGGAGAAGACCGATCAGCCTCAGGGCGCCGGCAGCGACGACACCAAGCCGCGCCGCCACTGACTATTCTGCTCGGTACGATCCAAAGTTCGCCGCGGAACAGCAAGCCGATCCCCGGCGTTTATCGCGCATGGGTAAGATCGCTTCATTCGCGGATGCGCGCGCCAGGAAGATGAAGGCCAGGCTCGACGGGTTTGCCGCGAGCCGAAGTCCGGCCGTGGTGGAAACTGCCGATGGCCAGATCGACGCCCAACGAATCTTTTGCCGCGATGGAGCAGCAGTCCTGATCGACCGCTATGGCTGTCAGGTCTGGGTGGGCTACGGCGACATCACGGATATCAGTCCGATATTGCCGGTAGCTGAAATCGTCGCGCTGACCGGCGATGGACCGATCGATGTGCAGCCGGAACCGGCAGCTGCCACTGTTGTGCCTTTCCCGATCGCTCGCCGCTGATCGCGCGTCCGGATCATCCGGCACGTGGCGGTGTCGTTTGCTCCTTTTCGCGTGCGGCCTTTCTTGCGCGCCGCGAGAGCACATTCAGGAATTCGATGAAGGCCGAGAACGCCATCGCCGCGTAGATGTAACCTTTCGGGATCTTCGCGCCGAAGCCTTCTGCGATCAGCGCCATGCCGATCATCAGAAGGAAGCCGAGCGCGAGCATCACCACAGTCGGGTTGCGGCCGATGAAGTTCGACAGGGGTGTCGCCGCCACCAGCATCACGAACACCGCAACACAAACCGCGACCACCATGATCGGGATGTCGTCGGTCATGCCGACCGCGGTGACGATGCTGTCGATCGAGAATACGATGTCGAGCAGGATGATCTGCGCAATCGCGGATGCGAAGCCGAGGTGCGCGGTTCTGGAGTCGAAGATGTCGGGGCCGGGGTCCGGATCCACATTGTGATGGATCTCCTTGGTCGCCTTCCAGACCAGGAACAGGCCGCCGGCAATCAGGATGAGGTCCCGCCACGAGAAACCATGACCTAACAGGGTAAAGATCGGCGTCTTGAGCTGCACGATGATCGCGACCGTGCCCAGCAGCACGAGGCGCATGATCAGTGCGAGCCCGATGCCGATGGTGCGCGCCTTCTGACGATGCTGCTCGGGCAGCTTGTTGGTCAGGATCGCGATGAAGATCAGGTTGTCGAT
>NZ_DATMRV010000192.1:0-8667 GCF_035565795.1 Pseudorhodoplanes sp. | reverse complement strand
GATGAAGGCTATGGTTGTAACTCTCGCCGCGGCGGGCATCGCTGCAGCATTCGCGATGCCGGCGAAGGCGGATGGAACCGCTAAAGCAAACGGCGTCAACACCACGGCGAATGTCGAACACACCGACATCAGTGCGCAGCGTCGCTATCATCGCCACTATTATGGGCCGCGTCGCGGTTATTATGGTCCGCGCTATGGGTATTACCGGCCCGCTCCGTACTATCGTCCTTATTACGGTTACGGACCCGGCGTCGGTTTCGGGTTCTATGGCGGGCCGCGGGTCGGCGTCTGGTTCTGACGTCCGGCAAAACGAAATCATGGAAGGCCCGCCGCGAGGCGGGCCTTTTCATTTGGCAAGTCGTTCGAGACACGAAACCCAACGCTCGTACGCGCGTTGGTTCCCTGTAGTGTGTTCAGGTGCCAGGGAGCATGAGATGAAAAAGCTTCTGTTGGCATTGGCAGCAGCATGTTTCGCGGTGGTGCTGGCAATGCCGGTCCAGGCCGAATCGAAGATCAAACCCGCTGGCCTCAACGCCGGTACCGATGCCAAAGAGACCAGCGATATCTCGTCGCAACGCCGATACCACCGCGGCTATTGGGGTCCGCGTCGCGCCTATTGGGGCCCTCGCCGCTATTGGGCGCCGCGCTACAGATACTGGGGACCGCGACGTGCTTACTGGGGTCCGCGGCGTGCGTATTGGGGCCCGCGTTACCGTTACTGGGGTCCGCGCTATGCCTATTGGGGACCACGCCGCGCCTGGTGGGGTCCGCGCTATTACTGGCGTCCACGCCCCGCGTTTTGGGGACCGCGCTTCTATTGGGGCGGCCCGGTCGTGACCTTTGGCTTCGGCCCACGCTGGTGGTGGTGAGCCTCGTTCGAAACGAAAAGGCCCGCCTCGCGGCGGGCCTTTTCGCATTGAGCGATAACAGCGATCGCTATTTCCACTCGCGCACGTCGACGAAGTGACCGGCGACTGCGGCCGCGGCTGCCATCGCCGGCGACACAAGATGCGTGCGGCCCTTGAAGCCCTGACGGCCCTCGAAGTTGCGGTTCGACGTCGAGGCGCAACGCTCCTCGGGCTTCAGCTTGTCCGGATTCATCGCAAGACACATCGAGCAACCCGGTTCGCGCCATTCGAAGCCGGCCTTGATGAAGATCTTGTCGAGCCCTTCGGCTTCTGCCTGCTCCTTAACGAGACCGGAGCCCGGCACGATCATCGCGTTGACGTTGGCGTTGACGCTCTTGTCCTTCACGATGCGCGCAACCTCGCGCAGATCCTCGATGCGACCATTCGTGCACGACCCGATGAACACGCGGTCGAGCTTGATGTCGGTGATCTTGGTGCCTGGGGTGAGACCGATATATTCCAGCGCGCGCTTCTTCGAGAGGCGCTTTGCTTCATCGGCGATGTCGTCCGGATTCGGCACCTTGCCGGTGACCGAGATTACGTCTTCCGGGCTGGTGCCCCAGGAAACCAGCGGCGGCAGATTTGTGGCGTCGAGCCGGATCTCGTGATCGAAATGTGCGCCGTCGTCGGAGTGCAGCGTCTCCCAATAGCGCAGCGCGCGATCCCAATCCTTGCCCTTCGGCGCCTTCGGGCGATCCTTGAGATACGCGAAGGTCTTCTCGTCCGGCGCCACCATGCCGGCGCGTGCGCCGCCTTCGATCGACATGTTGCAGATCGTCATGCGGCCTTCCATCGAGATGGAGCGGATCGCTTCGCCGGCATATTCGAGCGCGTAGCCCGTGCCGCCGGCGGTGCCGATCTCGCCGATGATGGCCAGGATGATGTCCTTCGCGGTCACGCCGGGCGGCAGCTGGCCGTCGACGATCGCGCGCATGTTCTTCGACTTCTTCTGGATCAGCGTCTGGGTGGCGAGCACGTGCTCGACCTCCGACGTGCCGATGCCATAGGCGAGCGCACCGAACGCGCCATGCGTCGCGGTGTGGCTGTCGCCGCAAACGATGGTCGTGCCCGGCAGCGTGAAGCCCTGCTCGGGTCCGATGATGTGGACGATGCCCTGACGCTTGTCGAACTCGTTGTAATATTCGAGGCCGAAGTCGCGCGCATTCTCCGCCAGCACCTTGATCTGCTCAGCGCTCTCCGGATCGGGGTTAGGCAATTTGCGATCGGTGGTCGGCACGTTGTGATCGACCACGGCCAGGGTCTTGTTCGGCGCGCGCACCTTGCGGCCGGCATTGCGCAGCCCCTCGAAGGCTTGCGGCGAGGTCACCTCATGCACGAGATGACGATCGATATACAGGAGGCAGGTGCCGTCCGGTTGTTCGTCGACGACGTGGTCGTCCCAGATCTTGTCGTAGAGGGTGCGAGGCTTCATGGCATGTCTCGATGTCGTTTGAACGGATAAAGGCTGGCGGCTGACATTCGCGCGGCTGCGCGAAGCGTCGCGCGTCAAAGGCCGGCGAGGATCGACGCGGTCATACGGCCGAAAAAACGGCCGGGCAGGCGGTCGTGATCCCGCAGGACAAAGGCGAAAGGCCCTATGAAACCGCTCAAGCTCATGGCTGCGATATAACAATTCCAGTCTGAAGCCGCAATGAAGCGGAATTTCATGGATCGCAAACGAAAATGGCCGGGCGTTTGCCCGGCCATCGCGCATCCAGCGAATGATGGATGGGTTACTCCGCAGCGGCTTTCGCGGTTTCCGCGTTGCCGCCGTGACGACCCTGGGCTTCGGCGATACGCGCCGACTTGCCGCGCAGGCCACGCAGATAATAGAGCTTTGCGCGGCGGACCTTGCCGCGGCGCACGACCTTGATCGAGTCGATCAGCGGCGCATAGAGCGGGAACACGCGCTCGACACCTTCGCCATACGAAATCTTGCGCACGGTGAAGTTCTCGTTCAGGCCGCCGCCCGAGCGCGCAATGCAAACGCCTTCATAGGCCTGTACGCGGGTGCGCTCGCCTTCCTTCACCTTGACGTTGACGATCACGGTGTCGCCCGGCTCGAAATCCGGAATCTCACGGCCGGCCGAGAGTTTCGCCACCTGTTCCTGGTCAAGCTGCTCGATGATGTTCATGGCGATATCTCCGTATCGGTCGGCGGCGCCGGGTCTCGGTGCGCGAGGGACTCGCATCACCGACATGCGCGGCACGGCAAAATGGGGCGCAAAAGTGGGGACAGTTTCGTCCGGTTTCGGCGGGGTTCTAGTCGAAAGACAGGGACTTGTCACCCATCCGTTGAGCCCTTTTTTCGAGGAAATTCGGGCCGATTTTCGGCGGGCCGCTGCGACCACAGGTCCGGGCGCCGGATTTTGGTCAGCCGCTCGGCCTCTGACCGACGCCAGGCCGCGACTTTCGCGTGGTCCCCGGAGGTGAGGATCTCCGGAATGGGGCGGCCTTCGAACACCTGGGGCCGGGTGTAGTGCGGGTATTCGAGTAGGCCCTGCGCGAAACTCTCTTCCTCGGCGGAAACCGCCTTGCCCATCACGCCCGGCAGGAGCCGGACGCAGGCGTCGAGCAGCACCAGGGCCGCAATTTCGCCGCCCGACAGGACGTAATCGCCGATCGACACCTCTTCGAGGCCGCGCGCCTCGATCAGCCGCTCGTCCACCCCCTCGAACCGCCCGCACAGGATGACCGCGCCCGGTCCCGCGGAAAGGTCGATGACCCGCTGCTGGGTCAATGGCCGACCGCGCGGACTCATCAGCAGGCGTGGCCGGCTGTCCGCCCCGATCGAGTCGATGGCGCGGGCAAGAACGTCGGCTTTCATCACCATGCCCGGGCCGCCGCCGGCCGGCGTGTCGTCGACCTGCCGATGGACGCCGATGCCGAAATCGCGGATGTCGATCGTGTCCAGCGACCACGTTCCCGCCGCCAGCGCCTTGCCGGCAAGGCTCAGGCCCAGCGGGCCCGGGAACATGTCCGGAAAGATGGTGAGGACAGTGGCGCGGAAGGTCATTGCCCGGACCCCTCTCCCGTTTTGGGAGCAGGATCCTGCACGATGATTTCTTCCGGCATCACGACGACGATCCGGCCGCCGACGATATCGATCTCCGGAACCGTCGCTTCGTTGAAGGCGAGGAGGATCGAATCGCCGTTGCCGGTCAGCTTCAACTCGACGATGTCGCCAGCGCCGAAATTATGCAGCGCAACGACTTCACCGAGCGCATCGCCCTGCGGTGTGACCGCAGCAAGCCCGATCAGGTCGGCGTGGTAGAATTCGCCGTCCTCGGTTTCGGGCAACCGGTCGCGGTCCACATACAGAGTGAGGTCGCGCAACGCTTCGGCCTGCTCCCGGCGTGTCACGCCGACGAAGCGGACGGTGAACCCATCCCGGGACGGCTTTACCGAATCGATTTCGAAGCGCCGCGAGCCGTCTTCCGTTTCAAGCGGACCGTATTGCGCGAATGCATCCGGCTGCTCCGTGAAGGATCGCAGATGCACGCCGCCGCGCAGGCCGTGCGCGGCGCCGATCTGCGCCACGCAGACTCGTGTCTCGCGCCCGCCACTCGGACGCGACATGTGCGATTAGCTCGCGGCCGGAGCGCCGCCGGCAGCCTTCGCGGCTTCGGCAGCCTTGCGCTCCTTGCGCGGAATGGCCTTTTCCGGATTGTTGCGCTTCTCGCGCTTCATCACGCCGGCCGCATCGAGGAAGCGGGCAACGCGATCGGACGGCTGGGCGCCCTTGGCGATCCAGGCCTTCGCCTTTTCGACGTCGAACTTCAGGCGGTCCTTGTTGTCCTTCGGCATCAGCGGATTGTAATAGCCGAGACGCTCGATGAAGCGGCCGTCGCGCGGGGAGCGCGAGTCAGCGACGACGATGTGGTAGACCGGGCGCTTCTTGGTGCCGGCACGGGCCATGCGCAGTACGACGGACATCTGAGTTTTCCTTTCGCTCGATTCGTTTGTGTGTGTGTGTGTGTTGGTTATTTCTTCTTCCCCAAACCGGGGAAACCGCCACCAAGGCCCGGCAATTTGCCGCCGCCGAGGCCGGGCAAACCGCCCGGAATTCCAGGGATATTCTGCGGGAGACCGGGCATGCCGGGTGGCAAAGCGCCACCCTGCTGCATTTGCTCGGCCATCTTCTGCATTTCTTCCCGCGATGGCATGCCCTTGCCGAAGCCCATGGCGCCGGCAAGCTGCGCCAGCGGACCGCGCTTTGCACCGCCCATGGCCTTCATCATGTCGGCCATGCCGCGATGCATCTTGAGAAGCTTGTTGATCTGTTCGGGCGTGGTGCCCGAGCCGGCCGCGATGCGCTTCTTGCGGCTGGCTTTGAGAATGTCGGGGTTGCGCCGCTCCTGCGGAGTCATCGAATCGATGATCGCGCATTGCCGCTTCAACAATGAGTCGTCGAGATTGGCGGCCGCGAGCTGGTTCTTCATCTTCGCGATGCCCGGCATCATGCCCATCAGGCCGCCGAGGCCGCCGAGCTTCTGCATCTGGGCCAGTTGATCGCGCAGATCGGCGAGATCGAACGCACCCTTGCGCATCCGCTCGGCCGTGCGGGCGGCCTTCTCCGCATCGATATTGGCGGCGGCCTTCTCGACCAGCGAGACGATATCGCCCATGCCGAGAATGCGGCCGGCGATGCGCTGCGGATCGAAAGTCTCGAGCGCATCCATCTTTTCGCCGGTGCCAATCAGCTTGATCGGCTTGCCGGTGACCGCGCGCATCGAGAGCGCCGCGCCGCCGCGGCCGTCGCCGTCGACCCGGGTCATCACGATGCCGGTCAGCCCGACGCGTTCGTCGAATGCCTTCGCGAGATTAACCGCGTCCTGGCCGGTCAGCGCATCGGCGACCAGCAGGACTTCATGCGGATTGGCGGCGCTCTTCACCTCCGCCGCTTCCGCCATCATCGCCTCGTCGAGCGTGATGCGGCCGGCGGTGTCGAGGATCACGACGTCATAGCCGCCGAGCTTTGCGGCTTCGATCGCGCGCCTGGAGATTTGCGTCGGGGTCTGGCCGGCCACGATCGGCAGCGTGTCGACGCTGACCTGCTTGCCGAGCACGGCGAGCTGCTCCATCGCCGCCGGACGGCGGGTGTCGAGCGAGGCCATCAGCACCTTGCGCCTGGCGAGGTCGGTGATGCGCTTTGCGATCTTCGCGCTGGTCGTGGTTTTGCCGGAGCCCTGAAGGCCGACCATCATGATCGCGACCGGCGGGGCTGCGTTCAGGTCGATGGGGTCCGCGTCCGAGCCGAGCGTATTGACCAGCTCGTCATGGACGATCTTCACGACCATCTGGCCGGGGGTGACCGATTTGATGACGATCTCGCCGACCGCCTTCTCGCGCACCCGCTCGATGAAGGCGCGGGCGACATCGAGCGACACGTCGGCTTCGAGCAGCGCTCGGCGGACCTCGCGCATCGCGGCGTCGACATCCTCCGGCCGCAGCGCGCCGCGCCGCGTCAGGGTGTCGAGAATTCCGCTCAGGCGATCCGACAGATTGTCGAACATGCGCTTTTCCAAATCAGAACGCGCCCGAGGGCGCCTAGCGCTGTCGGGCGGGGACCTCCGGCCTCTCGGACCGGTCGGCGGGTCAGTACGTCGATCTCTTGCGAGAGCGCGCGGAAACTAGGGGTGCGGACCCCTGAAGTCAAGGAAACCGCGATGACAGGCCGGATTATTGCGGCTTCGGCGCCGTTTCGGGCGCGGAGGGCGCAGGGTCCGGCGCTTGAGGCCCCTCACCAGAGGCCTCATCCCGGATCGGGAAAATGACCTCGATCACCAGTTCGTCTTCCGGGGTGGTGCGGGGGTCGGTCACGTAGCGCTCGATGAAAAGTTCCGCAGGCTGCAGGTTCTTCTCGTCGAAGAAATTGGTAATCGCCTCGTACAGGTTCTCCATCCCGTCATAGGCGCCGCGATGGACGAACCTGAAGGCCTTGCCGGACGGCGAGGTTCCGACGGCGATGTCTCCCTTGGGCGGGTTGTCGAACGGACCCATCACCGGGACCGCCGCGCGGAAGTCGAAGCCGCTGTCGTCGGCGCCGGTATAAATCATCATGGCGTCGCCATCGGGCTTGAGGCCGCGACGGTCGATATATTCGTGGACGGTCCTGAACGCCTCGACCAGCGTCTCGTAGGCGGTATCCCAAGTCCCGGTACCCTGCAGGTAGACGATTGTCTTCTCGGGGAGCGTGATTTCCGCGCCGAAGGTGTCGTCCTGCTGTGCCTGGGCGCTCGGGCCCGCAAACAGCGCGATCGCCAGGCCCAATGTGGCGGCAGCCAGCGAACGGCGCGACAGCATCTGATCAACTCCCTGCAATCCAAAGGTTATGGCGCGGATGCAGACCTTTTCATGTCGAACCGTCGCCCGCCGCGCTTATGCCCGCCGCCTGAAGCTTCGTCATCCGGCGGAACCGCCGCACGCTGGCCAAGCTGCACCGATTGGCCCATATAGGCGGCATTGGAACAACCCGGACTTTCCGTCAAAGCACCCGTCATGAGCGCGCTCGCGAACCACGCCTTCGTGAAGATGAACGGCATCGGCAACGAGATTGTCGTGGTGGACATGCGCGCGGGCGGACAGCCGATCACCGCTGACGATGCGCGCGCGGTCGCCGCGCCGGAGGGTGCGCCGTACGATCAGCTCATGGTGCTGTACCCGCCGCGGGCTGGTGGAACCGAAAGCTTCGTGAGGATCTACAACAATGACGGGTCGGAAGCCGGCGCCTGCGGTAACGGCATGCGCTGTGTCGCCTCGATGGTGTTCGACCAGACCGGCAAGGATGCGCTGACCTTCGAGACCAGGGCGGGTTTGATCAATTGCTGGCGCGGGCCGCAGCCGGGCACCTTTACCGTCGACATGGGTCAGCCCCGGTTCGGCTGGAGGGATATTCCGCTCGCCGAGGAGTTCCGCGATACGCGCGGGATCGAATTGCAGGTCGGACCGATCGACAAGCCGATCCTGCACACGCCTTCGGTGGTCAGCATGGGCAATCCTCACGCTATCTTCTGGGTCGAGGATCCCTATGCGTATGATCTGGAGAAGCTCGGTCCGCTGCTCGAGCATCATCCGGTGTTTCCGGACCGTGCCAACATCACGCTGGCGGCGATCAAGTCGCGCGACCACATCGTGATGCGGACCTGGGAACGCGGCGCCGGACTTACGAGGGCCTGCGGCTCCGCCGCCTGCGCCACCGCTGTCGCCGCGGCACGACTCAACCGGACCGACCGCAAGGTGGGCATGTCGCTGCCGGGTGGCGATCTCGTCATCGAGTGGCGCGAGCGTGACGATCATGTGCTGATGACCGGTGGCGTGGAATTCGAGCGCGAAGGCCGCTTCGATCCTGCGCTGTTTGCTCAGAAGGCGTCAGCATGAGCGTGGAGATCGTCACGTTCGGGTGCCGCCTCAACACGCATGAATCCGAAATCATGCGCAACAAGGCGCATGAGGCCGGGCTGACCGATGCGATCGTGGTCAACACCTGCGCGGTCACGGCAGAAGCGGTGCGGCAGGCGCGCCAGACCATTCGCAAGCTGCGGCGGGAAAAGCCCGACACGCGTATCGTGGTGACCGGCTGCGCAGCGCAGACGGAGCCCGCGACATTCGCCGCGATGCCCGAAGTCGATCGCGTCGTCGGAAATACCGAGAAGTTCGATGTTGCGGCCTGGAACGATACGCGTGCAGCATTCGACCGCGCCGCGTTTGGCATCGATGCGGAAGAGAAGGTCGTCGTCAACGACATCATGGCGGTGCG
>NZ_DATMRV010000191.1:0-6142 GCF_035565795.1 Pseudorhodoplanes sp. | reverse complement strand
GAAGATTTCCATCGAGCGAGCCGACACATGGTTGCTCTTGACGCTCGGCGGCTCGCCGCGTCGCCGCCGCTCGACCACGACCACGCTGATGCCATACGACGCCAGCGACATGGCGGCCGTCAATCCGACCGGCCCTGCTCCTGCGATAAGAACCTGAGTGCGTAACGTTTCGACCACGACCTCGTCCCCGTACGAGTGCAGCGCCTAGTTCAGCGCAACTCGCAAAGGCGCGCCAGCCTCATTCCGGTAGGCTGGATCCGGGTCAAACGGGCGCGCGCGGCGCGCAGCGCAAGCCGCCTGCATGGACGCTGGCAAGGGGTGATGGCGCCAGGGGCGGGATCGAACCACCGACATTGCGGTATTCAGGCTGGCGGGCTCCCGCTCTCATCGGAACGATTGTCAGCTTCCAGATCGACGTAAGCGCCTGGCCCCCGCAGCAGCACTTCGTTCCCGCCGGGAGGGGTCAGTGGCTTGCGGTCGTAGGCCTGCATGGCCGGCCTTTTACCCGATGCGCGACGACGCCCTGGCGCCCACGCAGGTCTCGGCCAGGCCCGAACCCGGGGGATCAGACGGTCACACGCCCTGAGCTGCCGGCAATGGCGACCGCCCACGAATCATGTCCGCGGCCTTCTCTGCGATCATGATGACCGGGGCATTGGTGTTCCCGCCGATCATGCGGGGGATGATCGAGGCGTCGACCACGCGCAGTCCCTCGACCCCGCGCACGCGCAATTGCGCATCGACTACGTCGCGCTGGTCCTTGCCCATGGCGCAGGTTCCGACCGGGTGGAAACAGGTCTGCGACGACGCGCGGATGTAGGCTTTCAGGTCTGCGTCGCTTTGTACCTTCGGCCCGGGCCGGATCTCGGCGCCCCGCACCCGGTCCCAGGCGGGGGCCTCGAGAATGCGCCGCGCAAGGCGGAGCCCGCGCAACATATCGTCGATGTCATCCGGCTCACTGTAGAAGGCCGGATCGATCACCGGCGAGGCGTCAGGATCCGGTCCCGCAAGCCGGACCGTTCCGCTGCTCTTCGGCCGCAGCAGGATCGTGATCAGGCCATAGCCATGACCGATACCCATGCGGCCATCCGGCGTACGCTCGGCCGGCATCAGGATGAACTGGATGTCTGGCCGATCGAGGCCAAGGCGCGAACGCACGAACCCGCCAGCATGCAGCGCGGTATTTGCAAATATGCCGCGTCGGAACAGCGCGTAATTGACGACACTTCCGGCAAGCCAGGGCAGCGTCCGCCACGAAATGCCGTAGGGAATTGTCGTCGGCGTCGAATATTGCACGGGCGATGAGATGTGGTCCTGCAGGTTGCGACCGACTTGCGGCGCGTGGTGCATCGCCGCGATGCCGTGCCGCTGCAGTTCGGCGCCATCACCTATCCCCGAACGCATGAGGATCGCAGGCGACGCAAAAACACCCGCAGCGAGAATAACCTCGCGCCGCGCCGTGATGTGGCGCGGCTTGCCCGTCTCTATGATCTCAACACCGGCAGCGCGCCGTCCGTCAAATGTGACGCGGGATGCCAGTGCGTCGCAGATAATCGTGAGGTTGCGTCGCGCCTTCGCATTGCGGAGGAACGCGGTCGCGGAGGATTCGCGCCGGCCGCTCCGGACCGTCACCTGCCTTCTTCCGAATCCTTCCTGTTCGCGCCCGTTGAAATCCTCGGTCCGCGGAAACTGAAGAGAGTCCGCCGCTTCCAGCATGATATCGGTCAGCGGGTTGTAGCTTTCGCAATCGGCGACATTCATCGGCCCGCCGACGCCGTGATAGGGCGACGCGGTAAACTGCTCGTTGTTCTCCGATTTGCGGAAATAGGGCAGAACCTCGGCATAGGACCAGCCGGGATTTCCCCACGCGGCCCAATCGTCGTAATCGGAGCGATGACCGCGAATGTAGATCGTGCCGTTGATCGAGCTTGAACCGCCTAGCACACGCCCGCGCGGCAGAAAGATCTTGCGGTCGTCGACGTGCTGCTGCGGCGCAGACCAGTAGCACCAGTTGAGCCGCGGATGCTTGATCAGCCAGGTCACCCCGAGCGGTATGTGAATTAGCGGATGTCGATCCGGCGGTCCTGCTTCGACGAGGCAGACGCGGACCCCAGGATCTTCGCTCAGCCGGCCAGCGAGAACGCAACCCGCCGAACCACCACCGACGATCACGTAGTCAAACGCCGCATCGTCCTGCGATCCGTCGGGCATTCATCCTCCCGCGGCATGGCTGCCGCTCGTGCAGCGTCGTTGACATCGCCCTATTTCGATTAGCAGAATGACATTCCAAAATCGGGCTTGCAACAGTCCGGGCTCGCGATGGCTTTTGCCGGGCGAAGACAACAATGATCGGAGGAAACCCATGGCGCCGGTGACGCCCAGGCTCGAGTTCGTTTTCAGGATCAAGATGATGCTCGGCATCCGACAGAAGTTCGGTCCGTTGCCGCAAGGCAGCATTCGCGGCTTCGTTTCGGCCGCCGGCGGTACAGTGGAAGGCCCGCGGCTTAACGGGCGCGTGGTGCCCAACAGCGGCGGCGATTGGGCGCAGTATCGCGAGGACTACACCGTAGGCTTCGACGCCCGCTACATGCTGGAAGCCGACGACGGCACCCCGATCTACATGATGAATCGCGGCTTTCGGCACGCATCGCCTGAAGTCGCTGCGCGCCAGGAGGCGCTCGAACCGGTCGAGCCGTCGGAATACTACATGCGCATTGCGCCCACCTTCGAAACGCCGGTGGGCAAACATGACTGGCTGACCCGCACCATTATCGTCGGCTCGGCGGAGCGGCGCACCGATCATTCGATCTTCGATTACTACGCGGTGCTGTAAGCGAACAACTCACGCACGTCGCCCACCTTCTCCAGCTGATCGAGCCGGCCGACCATCCGGCTCGCTGAGGCGGCATCCACCGGGTGGCGTGCCGCCGCAAGGCAATCCTCGAACTTGCGCCGCATAGCGCCGTCATCCATCGGGTTGTTCGGATGGCCGAGCGGATCCATGACCTCGCGCGTTACACGGCTCTCATCGTCGAACGTGATCGTCAAGGCGCCGCGCGTCGACTGGCCCAGCGTCCAGGCAGGATTGGTCGTGTGATGCACCTTGTCAGCAAGCGCGTGCCGTTTCGGATCAGCCAGACTCTTGGCCGAGAAGTCGTGCAGGGTCACATCGCCCCGGCCGAGCGCCACGGCAACGGTAAACGGAATTGAGAATTTCGCGTCGATAGCCGTTTTTGGACGACGCTTCTGCTCGGGCGGCTCACACAACACGGCAAAGAACGGACTGACCGTGACATCGATCCGGTGAACGCGGTCGATGTCGACCTTCTCGCGGGCGAGCGACAGCGCCGCTTCGACAAAGGCATGCGTACCGCGGCAGGACGGCCACGGCTTGAGGCTCACCTGGGCGCCTTCATACTCCTCTCCCAGAGCCCGCAGCATACGCGCGGCATCGAACTTTCCGCGCGCAAAGTTCGCGTACAAGCCCCCCGGCCCCTCGATCGGACGATCGAAAGCCTGCAGTCCGCGCCGCGCCAGCAACGCAGCCGTCACGCCGGCGCGCGCGCTGAAGCCGTCGCGCACGGCACGCAGATGCGATGGCGGAAAAGCGACAAGCGCGTCGCTGAACACTGCCTGGCACGATGCAAGCGCGAAACTCTGCACGATCTCCGGATCGGAAAGCTTGAGCAGGCGCGCTGCGGCCGCTGCTGCGCCATAGGCGCTCAGCATAGGAATGAAGTAGAAGCCTCGCTTTTCCACGCTCTCGGTTAACCCGAGGGCGAGCCGGCACGAGAGATCCGCACCGATCGCCACCGCTTCGAGAAACGCCTGCCCGCTCACCCCGCCGGCGAACTCGGCAATTGCGAGCGCGGCGGGCACGACAGCGGCGTGGGGATGCACGAGCGTTGCGTCGTGCGTGTCCTCGAAATCGAGCGCATGGGCCATCGCACCATTGGCGAAAGCCGCCATGATCGGCGACGTGCGGACATCATGGCCGAGCACGGTGCAGCGTCCGGACTCGCCGCTCTCCTTCGCCAGCGCAACAAAGGTTTCGCAGCCGTCGCCGAGACCGCTTGCCGCAGCCATCACGCCGACCGCATCGATAATGGCACGGCGTGTGACCACTCGCACTGCTTCGGGCACGCACGCCGAGCGAACGTGTCGAGCCAGGATCGAAGACACCTCGGGCACCGCACTCATGACGTTTCCTGACGCTTCGCCGCTTATGAAGTGCGGCCTTCCGTCGTTCCTTGCGCACAAAGTAGCAAGTCGATACTGTACCATCCAGTGATATGCCATTCCGATAAACGAAATAGGGCATGACGGGAGGAAGGCTTACCCAGGGGCTGCGCCGTGCCGCGCAGGTCAGGCCTACGGGCGTCGCCGCGATTGACGGCGCGCATCGCTATTCCTGGAGCGAAGTTCAGTCGCGCGTTGCACGTGCAGCCGAAGTCTTGCGTCGTGGCGGCCTGTCGGAGGGCGGGCGCGTCGCAATCCTCGCGCTCAACAGCCATCGCTATTTCGAGATCTATTATGCCATCCCTTGGGCCGGCGGCGCGATCGTACCGCTTAATACGCGTCTCGCGCTGCCGGAGATGCAATACATCATCGAGGATTCCGGCGCAGAAATCCTGATTGTCGACGACAATTTCGTGGAAATGGCGCGCGCGATTCGCGAACGCGTTCCCACCCTGCGCATGCTGCTGCATATCTCGGACGACCGGCCGCCGGACGGATTTGTGGACTACGAGACGGCAATCGCCAAATCCGAACCGGCCGCCGACGCCGGACGCAGCGGCAAAGATCTTGCCGGAATTTTCTACACCGGCGGCAGCACCGGCAAGGCGAAAGGCGTCATGCTGAGCCATGACAACCTCGTCACCAATGCGGTCAACGGCTGCTACATGATCGGCTACGATCCGAGCAGCGTTTATCTGCACGCGGCCCCGATGTGCTATCTGACCGACGGTATGTCGACCCTGTCGATCACCATGGCATCGGGCACGCACGTCTTCATCCCACGCTTCGAAGTCGACACCTGCCTCAATGCGATGACCGAGCATCGCGTCACGAATATCGCGCTGGTTCCGACCATGATCGGCATGATCGTGAACTCGCCCGGCATCGAAAAGCGCGATCTGTCGCATCTGCGGCAATTCATGTTCGGTTCCTCGCCGATTACCGAAGGCACGCTCAAGCGCGCGGTCGAACTCTGGCCGAACATGAAATTCCTGCACGGCTGGGGCATGACGGAGCTTTCCCCGATCGGCAGCATGTTGCCGCATCACCTGCGCCTGCCGCAGGTCGCGGGCGACCGGCTCAAGTCATGCGGTGTCGCGCCGCCGAATGTCGAGGTCATCATTGCCGACGAGGACGGGCGGGAAGTGCCTCGCGGGACGATCGGCGAGATCCTGGTGCGCGGCCCGATCGTGATGCAGGGCTACTGGAACAAGCCCGAGGAAACCGCAAAGGCCTTGCGCGGCGGCTGGCTCCATACCGGCGACGCCGCGATCATGGATGACGAAGGCCTGATCTATATCGTCGACCGGCTCAAGGACATGATCATCAGCGGCGGTGAAAACATCTATTCGACCGAGGTCGAGAATGCGATTTCGGTGATGCCGGAGGTCGCCGAGGTTTCTGTCATCGGCATTCCTGATCCGAAATGGGGTGAAGCCGTGCACGCGATCGTCGTGCCGCGCAATGGAGCCGCATTGACGCCGGAAGCCGTGCAGGCGCATTGCCGCAATCTGATCGCCGGATACAAGTGCCCGCGCAGCGTCGAGCTTCGAAGCGAATCCCTGCCCGTCTCCGCTGCCGGAAAGATCCAGAAGAACGTGCTGCGCGAGCCTTACTGGCGCGAGAAGGACAAGCGGGTGAACTGACCGCATCTTCGTCAACGCCGCGGGTCAAGAACAACACAAGACGCGGTCAGAGTATGGGAGGTCACGATGTCTGATAATCCGATCGCTCCCCCGGCCCGCGTCGGCTTTTTCGGCATGGGCGCCATGGGTTGCGGCATGGCGGTCAATCTCGTGAAGGCGGGCTTCACCGTATCCGCATTCGATCCGTCGGCAGAAGCGCGCGCAAACTTCGAGAGCCGCAGCGGCGCGAAGGCCGTTTCTACTCCGCGTGAAGCCTG